>JAEXPQ010000263.1 GCA_023446735.1 Verrucomicrobiota bacterium | reverse complement strand
CCAAGTGCTCGCTCTGCGGCGCCTGTATCGAGGTCTGCCCGACCGACGCCCTCACCTGGTCCAAGCGCTACAACCTCGCGAGCACCAGCAAGGTCATCTACGCCAAGATCGACCTCATCAAGGACCTCGAGATGCGCATGGAAAAGCAGGGCCTCCGCCAGCCGGCCCCCGCCGCCCAACCCGAGCCGGCGCAGCCCACCCCGCCGCCCGCGCCCCAGACGACCGAGACTCCGCAGCAATGAGCGCCATCCCCGCCCCTATCGCCGAGGTCACGCCCTTCGCGTTCTCGGAGTACATCATCCCCGCGCTGTTCCTCGTCTTCGCCGCCACCACCGCGGCGGGCGCGCTCATCGCCATCGGCTCGCACCGCATCATCCGCAGCGTCTGCGGACTCGCGCTCTGCTGCCTCGGTCTCGCCGGCCTCTACTACTTCTTGGAGAGTCCGTTCCTCGCGTTGATGGAGCTCCTCATCTACGTCGGCGCGGTCTGCGTCACCATCGTCTTCGCGGTCATGTTGGCCGAACCCGATGAGCCCGCCCCCACCGCCAAGCGTAACTGGCTCGCCATCGCGGCGACCACGGTCGTCTCGGCCGCGCTCTTCTGGTCGCTCGCCCGCCTCGGCGTCTGCGGCGACTGGCCGACCTTCGCCGTCAACCGCGCCAGCGGCTCGGTCGAGGCGATCGGCGTGCATCTGCTGACCACCTACAGCATGGCCTTCGAGGTCATCTCGCTCGTCCTGCTCGTCGCCATCCTCGGCGCCATCGCCATCGCCCGCGTCGGGCGCCACCGCGCATGAACTCGCTCCTGCAGCTCCACACCCAGCCCGCGCCGTACCTCGTGCTCGCGGCCTTCCTTTTCGCCACCGGCCTCTACGGCCTGGTCCGCCGGCGCACGCTCGTGGGCATGCTCATCTCGGGCGAGCTCCTCTTCGCCGCCGCCTCGCTGAATTTCATGGCGGTCAACCGCTTCTTCGCGCCCGACCCCGCCGTCGGACAGATCGCCGTCCTCTTCATCATGGGTCTGGCCGCCGCCGAGGTCGCCATCGCCCTGAGCATCGTCATCGCGGTCTACCGCAACTACGGCTCGATCAAATCCCGCGAGCTCACCGACCTGAAGGGCTGATCCCACCATGGCTCCCGTCTCGGACATCCGTCTGCTGTTCGCCATCCTCGCGCCGCTCGCCGGTGCGGGCCTCGTGATGGCCACCGGCAAGAAACCCAATCTGCGCGAAGCCTGCTCATTCGTCGCCGCCTGCACGCTCTTCGGCCTCACCTTCTGGATGGCGCAGGACGTCCTCGCCGGGAAGACGCTGCACTACACGCTCTTCTCGCTGCTGCCCGGCCTGAGCTTCTCGCTCCGGGCCGACGCGCTCTCGATGATCTTCGCCGTCGCGGCGTCGTTCCTCTGGATCCTCGCCGTGTTCTACTCGGCCGGTTACATGCGCGGCCACCACGAGCCGAAGCAGACGCGTTTCAACGCCTGCTTCGCCCTCGCGCTCTTCGGCGCCATGGGCTGCGCGTTCTCCGACAATCTCCTCACGCTCTATCTCTTCTACGAGATCGTCAGCGTCTCGACCTACCCGCTCGTCGCGCACCACCAGGACGAGGAGGGCTACGCCGGCGGCCGCAAGTACCTCGTGTACCTCACCACCACCGCCAAGGCACTCGTGCTGCCCGCGATGGTCCTGACCTTCGTCCTCGTCGGCAACCTCGACTTCGCCCACGGCGCCGCCGCCGGTATCATCCCGGCCGGCACGGACCGCTGGCTCGTCACCGGCCTGTTCTTCGCGTTCCTCTTCGGCTTCGCCAAGAACGGCATCATGCCCTTCCACTCGTGGCTCCCGAGTGCGATGGTCGCGCCCACCCCGGTGTCCGCGCTGCTCCACGCCGTCGCGGTCGTGAAGGTCGGCGTGTTCTCCACGGTGCGCGTGATGCTCCACGTCTTCGGCACCGACACGATGCAGGCGGCCAACCTCGGCCTGCCGACCGCGTACATCGTCTCGTTCACGATCCTGGTGGCGTCGATCATCGCACTCTCGAAGGACAACCTGAAGGCCCGGCTCGCCTACTCCACCGTCTCGCAGCTCTCGTACATCATCCTCGGCGTGGCGCTGCTCACGCCGCTGGGCATCCAGGGCGGCCTCTTCCACATCGCCGGCCACGCCTTCGCGAAGATCACGTTGTTCTTCTGCGCCGGCGCGATCTACGTGACCGCGCACAAGAAGAACATCTCCGAGCTCGACGGCCTCGGCCGCCAGATGCCGTGGACGTTCGCCGCCTTCGGCCTCGCCGCGCTCTCGATGATCGGCGCCCCGCCGGTCGGCGGCTTCATCTCGAAGTGGTACCTGCTCGTCGGCTCGCTCCAGGCCCACGCCTACGTGATCCTCGGCGTGCTGATCGCCTCGACGCTCCTCAACGCCGCCTACTTCGCCCCGATCGTCTACCGCGCGTTCTTCGGCCACCCGGCCGCGGCCGCCCACGGCCATGACGACGCCCACGCGGCGCACGACGACCACCATCACCACGGCGAGGCCGCCCCGGCGATGCTCATCCCGCTGTGCATCACCGCCGCCATCTCGGTGGCGCTCGGCTTCTACCCCGACTTCTTCCTGAAACTCGCCAACGCCGTCCTGCAATGAAGCTCCTCGCCCTCATCGAGTTTCTGCGCCGCCACCTGAAGCTGCTCATCCGCCTGAGCTTCGGGTTGCTCGCGCTGCTCATCGTCATCGACGCCGTGCCGGCCCTCGTCGACAAGCACCATGCGCACACCGCGCCCGAGCAATACCCCGGTTTTTGGTCCGCCTTCGGTTTCGTTGCCTGCCTGCTGATCATCTTCCTCTCCAAGTGGTACGGCCACGCGGGGATCATGACCCGGGAGGACTACTACGATGAATGATTTCTGGCTCCACCCCGCCGCCATCCTCATCGGCGGCGCCGTTCTCCTCCCGCTCATCCCCGAGCGTCTGCGCAAGGGCTGGCTCCTTGCCATCCCGGTGCTGACGTTCCTGCGCACGCTCTTCATCCAGTTCGGCTACAGCGCAAGCGGCCAGGAGGTGCAGTTCTTTGGGCAGTTCCAGTTCTCCGAGTGGAAACTGGCCTTCGGCCGCGTCGACAAGCTCAGCCTCGTCTTCGCGCACATCATGAGCCTCATGGCCGTGGTCGGCACGCTCTACGGCCTGCACGTCAAGCGCGCCGCCGAGCACTCCGCCGCCTGGCTCTACGCCGGCGCCTCGCTCGGCGCGATCTTCGCGGGAGATTTCCTCACGCTCTTCCTGTTCTGGGAACTCATGGCGTTCTCGTCGGTGTTCCTGATCTGGTTCCGCGGCCGGCAGCAGTCGCTCTCCGCCGGCTACCGCTACCTGCTCGTCCACATGGCGGGCGGCGTGGCGCTCCTCGCGGGCATCCTGCTCCACTACCAGGCCAACCACTGCCTGTACTTCGTCCCGCTGGATGTCGCCAACCCCTCGTTCGCGACCTACCTGATCGCCGCCGGCTTCATCCTCAACGCCGCCGTCCCGCCGCTCCACGCGTGGCTGCCCGACGCCTACGGCGAGGCGACCTTCAACGGATCCGTCTTCCTCTGCGCCTTCACGACCAAGACCGCCGTCTACGCGCTGCTGCGCGGCGTGCCCGGCCTCGACATCCTCGTGCCGCTCGGCGTGGCGATGGCGCTCTACGGTGTCGTCTACGCGGTGCTGGAGAACGACTCCCGCCGCCTGCTCGCCTACCACATCATCTCACAGGTCGGCTACATGGTGGCCGGCTCCGGTCTCGCCGATCTGGACACCTCCGTCGGCCAGCTCGCGCTCAACGGCGTGTGCGCCCACGCCTTCGCCCACATCCTCTACAAGGGCCTGCTCTTCATGGGCTGCGGCACCGTGCTGCACCAGACCGGCGAGAGCCGCTTTACGCGCCTCGGCGGCCTCTACCAGAAGATGCCCTGGACGTTCCTCTTCACGCTCATCGGCGGCCTCTCGATCTCGGCGTTCCCGCTCTTCAGCGGCTTCGTCTCGAAGTCGATCATCGTCGCCGCGGGCTTCGAGAGCCACCAGCTCTGGGTCGGCTTCCTCCTCATGCTGGCCTCCGCCGGCACGTTCCTCCACACCGGCCTGAAGGTCCCGTACTTCGTCTTCTTCGGGAAGAACAACTGCTCCGAGGAGACCTGGACGAGCGCCAAGGACCCGGTCTGGAACATGAACGCCGCCATGGCGATCGCCTCGTTCCTCTGCATCTTCATCGGCTGCTACACGCCGTACCTCTACAAGATGCTCCCGTATCAGGAGGTCCTGGGCGAGTACCACCCGTACAGCTCGTACCACGTGTCCGAGACGATGCAGGTCCTCTGCTTCACCGCGCTCGGCTTCTTCCTCTTCCTCAAGAAGCTCACGCCGGAGGCCAAGATCAGCCTCGATCTCGACTGGCCCTACCGCAAGGGCGGCGCGCTCTTCCTCAAGTTCGCCCGCGGCCCGGTGCAGGCCGTCGACAACCTCGTCGGCGAAGCCTACCGCGTGCTCGGCCTGATTCCGGTCATGTGGACCACCCGCGTCGTCGACCTCTTCGACCGTTGCGGAATCGACGGCGTGGTCGACGGCCTCGCCGACAAAGTCCGCGCCACCGGCCAGCGACTCCGCGCCGCCCAAAGCGGCGCCGTGCAGGCCAACCTCGCCATCACCTTCGCCGTGGCCGCCCTCGTGATCGCGGCCCTGATCTACTTCGTCGCCTAAGCGCGCCCGCCCGATGAAAGAGCATCTTCTCAGCGTTCTCATCTTCGCCCCGTTGGCCGCCGCGGCGGTCGCCGCCGCGATCTCCAACGAGCGCCTGCTGCGCTGGTGGACGCTTCTGGCCTCCCTCGCCGTGGCCGTCGTCTCGTTGCCGCTCTACACCGGCTACCTCGCCACGCAGACCGGCTTCCAGTTCATCGAGCACTGCTCGTGGATCCCCAGCCTCAAGATCGACTACCACCTCGGCGTCGACGGCATCAGCGTCCTACTGATCCTCCTCACCACGCTCATCACGCCGCTCTGCGTCGCCTGTTCGTGGAAATACATCAGCAAACGCGTGAAGGAGTTCATGGTCTGCCTGCTGGTGATGGAGGCCGCGATGATCGGCGTGTTCAGTTCGCTCGATCTGGTCCTCTTCTACGTCTTCTGGGAGGCGATGCTCATCCCGATGGCGCTGCTCATCGGCATCTGGGGCGGCGCGCGCAAGATCTACGCCGCCCTGAAGTTCTTCATCTACACGATGGCCGGCTCGGTGATGCTGCTCGTCGCAATCGTCTGGCTGCGCCTGCAACTGGGCACCTTCAGCATCCCGGAGATCACGGCCCAGGCCGCGACCTTCGCCCCGCACATCCAGCTCTGGATCTTTGGCGCGTTCTTCCTCTCCTTCGCGATCAAGGTCCCGATGTTCCCCTTCCACACGTGGTTGCCCGCCGCCCACGTCGAGGCGCCGACCGCCGGCTCCGTCATCCTGGCGAGCGTGCTCCTGAAGATGGGTACGTACGGTTTCCTCCGGTTCTGCCTGCCGATCACCCCGTACGCCGCGCACTACTTCGCGCCGGCCATCCTCGTGCTCTCGGTCGTGGCGATCATCTACGGCGGCTTCGCCGCCCTCGGCCAGACCGACCTCAAGAAGCTCGTCGCCTACTCCTCGGTGGCGCACATGGGCTTCGCGACCTTCGGCATCTTCTCGTTCACGCAGTCCGGCCTCGAGGGCGCGACGCTGGTGATGATCAACCACGGCGTCACGACCGGCGCGCTCTTCGTCTGCGTCGGCATCCTCTACGAACGCCTCCACACCCGCGACATCGGCGCGCTGGCGGGCGTCGGCAAGTTCATGCCGGTCTTCTCGGTCTTCCTCGGCCTCGCCTGCCTCTCCTCGATGGCGTTCCCGGGCACCAACAGCTTCATCGGCGAGTTCCTCGTGATGGCGGGCGGCTTCACCGTCTCCAAGACGCTCGTGCTCTGCACCATCCCCGGCATCGTCGCCGCCGCGGCCTACAACCTCCGCATGGTCCAGAAGGTCTGCTACGGCTCGCCCGACAACCCCGACCACACCGGCATCGCCGACCTCAACCTCCGCGAGATCCTCACCCTCGCGCCGTTGGCCGTCTTCATCGTCTGGATCGGTTTCCAGCCCCAGCCCTTCATCGACGTCATGCGCGCCAGCCTCGCGCACATCCTGACGCAGGTCGGCCCGTAATCCGCCGCCCCTCGTCCGTCCCCCGTCTTCCGTCATCCGATGTCCTCCCTGATCGCCTTCCTGCCCGAGCTCGTGCTCCTCACCGGAGCGCTGGCCCTCTTCGGGATCACGCTCGGCAATTCCGCCCGGCAGGCCAAAGCCGCCTCGCTCGCCACCGCGGCCGTCTTCATCGCCGCCGTGCTCTTCAGCTTCGGTGCTCGGGCCGAGCTCTTCGCCGGCGCCTACCGCGTCGACGCGTTCTCCCAGCTCCTCAAGCTCGTCGTCGGCGTCGGCTACCTCCTCGTCATCCTCCTCGGCCGCTCGCTCGACGACATCCGCGAGGACATCCGTTCCGAGTACCACCTCTTCCTCGCGCTCGGCGTCACCGGCCTCACCTTCCTCTTCAGCTCCGTCGAGCTGATCACGATCGTCGTCTCCCTCGAGCTCTCCTCGTTCCCGCTCTACCTGATGGTCGCCATGCGCCGCGAGCGCGACGGCCAGCGCGTCCAGATGGAGTCGGCGATCAAGTACATGATGTTCGGCATCGCCGCCAACGGCATCATGTTCTTCGGCCTCTCGTATCTCTTCGGCCTCACCGGCACCACCTCGCTGCCGCTGCTCGTCACCCGGCTCCAGCCCATGCTCGGCAATCCGTTGGCTGTCGTCGGCCTCGCGCTCTCCTTCGCCGGCCTGCTCTACAAGATGGCGGTCTTCCCCTTCCACTTCTGGACGCCCGACGTCTACCAGGGTGCCTCCAACGAGACTGCCGGCCTCGTCGCCTCGCTCCCGAAGCTCGGCGCCGTCGCCGTCCTCACCCGCTTCGTCGGCCTCGCCCTCCCGGGCGACGCCACCATCCCGACGCTCCTCGCCGTCCTGGCCACGGCCTCGATGTGCTACGGCAACCTCGTCGCCCTCGTCCAGAACGACGTGAAGCGCCTCCTCGGTTTCTCCGGCATCGCCCACGCCGGCTACGCGCTCGTGGGCTTCGTCGCCCTCAGCCAGGACGGTTTCGCCGCCGCGTTGTTCTACATCTCCGGTTACGTGCTGATGGTCCTCGCCGCGTTCTTCGTCGTCAGCCGCGTCTCGCCCGACGGCTCCAACGTCTCGCTCTCCGACCTCGCCGGCCTGCACAAGCGTTCCCCGCTGCTCGCGCTCACGCTCGGCCTCGCGGTTTTCGCCCTCGCCGGCATCCCGCCGTTCGTCGGCTTCATGGCGAAGTTCTCCCTCATCAACGCCGCCCTCGCCAAGGGCTGGCTCTGGCTGGTCATCGTGACCGTCGTCAACTCCGCCATCGCGATCTACTACTACCTGAAGATCGTGAAGGAGGCGTACTTCACCGACGCCGGCGACCGCCCCGCCATCGTCACCGACTTCGCCACCAACGCCGCCTGCGTCGCGCTCTTGGTCGTCATCACCGCCCTCGGCGTCGTCCCGGGCAAGCTGATGGAGCTGATCGCCGCCAGCCTCGCCACCGTCGACATCGCGCTGAAGTAGCCCGCACGCCAGTTCGACGCTCTCGCCTCCTTTCAAAACCCCGGCCGCCCCGTGCGCGCCGGGGTTAATTGTTTACTCCGTCTTCCACTCAGGTCGGCACACGGCCCTCCCAAGCTCATCCATATACCAACGCCACCCGCAAAGGAGCAGATCCATCTCCTCTTCTGTGACCGCGAAATCCTCCACCGTTTTCGGGTGAGTTAGGCGGTCACGAACCTTGTTGGCCGCACAGAGCGCACTCCAACCCTTCGACTTCTTGATCACGTAGGTAACACCCGCGCTTCTTGCGATCGCATCCAGCGAAAGACATATGCCGTCCAATGTTCTGATTTTCGCAGACTTCTCGATCACCGAACCATCGCCACTCACTTCGTAGCTTCTCTCCGACAAAGCCATCCGCTCAGCCACAGAAAACGGGCCGCCTCCACTCTCCGTAAAGAGCAGTGCAGTCTGACGAAGAAAGCGCGCTAGCGTCTCGATCGATGCAAAGACTGTCCGGTAGGTCATCCTGCGCCAGAACGCCTCCCGTTCGGTGTCGAGCTGAGAGAATTTCCAGCACAACGCGTTGTCCGCAATCGCTGCATCCCTCAACTTATTCAGCGCCTGCCAACGTTCGTCCCTGTCGAGCATAGGCGCATGCCTACCCGACATGCCGATACTTGGTCAAACCCGCCTAACAAGCGTTGCGCCTGCATTCGCCCTCGCCCCCTCGCTTCAGGCATGAGAAATACCGTTCAAATCAGAACTTGGCTTTCGAAGGCGAATGCCGATTGTCCCGTCATAGAGTCGGTGTGAGACCTGCCCGGTTTCATGACGCTTCCCTCCCGGAAGCCCCCGACTCTTCTTTTTTTGTCCGCATGCGCCGCACGCTGAACTGTCCGTCCTCAGACCAATCGAGCCGTTTCATGCCGTAAACCGTACGCCCTCGATGGTCGGCGGCCTGAATCTGCATCCGGGAGACCAGCTTGTACCACGGGAGAAACCGGTCATCCCCAGTCGAGTAGCGTCCAACGATGAACGCGACCAAATCCGCCAGTTGCAAACCGGCACACACATTCGAGACTGCGACCAATGGCATAGCTCGAAGCCGATGCGGGTCCTCCAGGCCTGCCAAGTAGTTGTTGATCGCGATGCTGATTCCCTCCTGTGCACCCAACCGCTGATCGAAAACGATGTGCCCGTGCGCGCGATCCGGCAATTGGGCCCATAGCCGAGTGCAGAGATCGCGAAACGGTGCGGCCAGCATTCTCGGCTCCGGCGAAAGAAGTTCCGGCTTCTGTTTACCAAATACCGTAATCGCCGCGATCCGAATGCCGTTGGCGTAGGCAAATTCCAGAAGCTCCCGCGCTACGCAGTGATTCTTCGAAAGGCCATGCTGATGCAGGTACTTGAACGTGGAGCTTCCGAGCAGATCCTTGCCTTTCAACTCCCGCGTGCTGTCCCGCGCATGTTCATCGCCGTAGTATTTGCGCCGCACCCGATAGCATTCACGGCTCAGCGCCTCATGAACGGCCCAGGAGCACACGACAGCTCCGAGCACACCAATCTCTTCGGCATGCCCGTTGTGCCAACTCTCGTCGATGAAGCACCACTCATCCATGGTCTCCCAAAAGTAACCTGAGACGGTCCGCTTCCTGTACTCCGGACTGGATCACAGCAAGTGCCCGCACCGGCGGCAAGATCTTGGTGGCACGATCGGTCGCAACCGCCGTGGCTATCCCGCTAGAACGCTGTCCAATTTGCGATTTGCCCCTACCGGGCAATCGCCATGCGTTGCGCCCAATGAGTGCATCGGAGTCCACTGAACCCGGCTCGCCGCGCCTCCGAACTCTACGCGTCCGACTCGCCGCCCTAGAAGCGGAGCGCGCAACACTGGAGGCGGAACTCCGCGCCGAGGAGCATGCAGCGGAGAACCTGCCGCTCCTGCCCGCAGCAACACCCACCGGCGGCGCGCTGCGCCCGAGCGAGAAGGTCACGCTCTTCCTCTCCCTCTTCGGCGCTCGCCGCTCGGTCTTTCCAAAACTCTGGGAGAACCCCAAGACCGGCAAGAAGGGCTACTCGCCGGCCTGCGCCCACGAGTGGCAGCGCCCGCTGTGCGCCAAACCACAGATCAAGTGCACCGAGTGCCGTCACCAGAAGTTCCCACCGCTCGACGAACGCGCTGTCGAAACCCATCTCCGCGGCGAGCAAACCCTCGGCACCTACGCGATCCGCGAGGACGATTCCTGCATCTTCCTCGCCGCGGACTTCGACGGCGAGGACTGGTGGCCCGATGTGCAGGCGTACCGCGACGCCGCCACGAAGGCCGCCGTGCCGATGGCGGTCGAACGTTCACGCTCCGGCAACGGCGCCCACGCCTGGATCTTCTTCGCCGAACCGGTCCCCGCTGCCCTCGCCCGGAGGTTGGGCACCATCCTCCTCGCCAAGGCCTCGGCGAACCGGCCGACGCTCAACCTGCACGCCTTCGACCGACTGTTCCCCAATCAGGACACGCTGCCGGCCGGCGGTTTCGGCAACCTCATCGCCCTGCCGCTCGCCAAAGCACCACGCCAACTCGGCAACACCGTTTTCCTCAACTCCGACCGGCAGCCGTACGAGGACCAGTGGGCATTTCTCGCGGCCGTCCAAAGGGTAACGCGTCCGGAACTCGACCAACTCCTTGAGCGCCTCTCCCCTCCCGCTCCATTCGCCACCACCGCTCCGCCCAACCCAAGCACGCCCTTCACCCTCGAATCCGACGAGCGCGCCCTCGATCTCTCCTGCGCCACCATCCCACCCACCACGTTGCAAGGTGAGGTGACGTTGCGACACGACGCCGCGCTCCACATTCCACGTACAACCTTGCCTTCGGCGATCATCGCCCGGCTCAAGCGTCTCGCGACCTTCGCCAACCCGGTCTTCTACGAGAAGCAACGCCTCCGGTTCCCCACCTACGACACCCCTCGTTTCCTCTTCGCCGGCGAGTGGCACCCCGACCGGCTCGTGTTGCCCCGTGGGGTTCTCGCCGAG
>JAEXPQ010000261.1 GCA_023446735.1 Verrucomicrobiota bacterium | reverse complement strand
CCCCGCACCCCGCCCGGCCGCTCCGTAGCGAAGCCGCCGCCACTCTTGCTCCGTTCTCCTTCGCATGTCCCCCGTCCGTCGCCCGCTGAAGATCCTCCTGCTGCAAGACCGACTCCGCGGCGGCGGCACCGAACGGCAGACGGTGTTTCTCGCCGACGCCTTCGCCGAACGCGGCCATGCGGTGTCCCTGTTCACCTTTCGCCCCGGCGGCGCGCTGCTCGACGGCCGCTCGGGCGACCTGGTCGCCCTCGAATCGCTCCAACCTTTCGATACTGGGCTCGACTGGTTCGCCCCGGGATTGTCGCGTCGGGCACAGCAACTCGCCCCCGACCTCATCCTCTGCATGGGCCGCATGGCCAACTGCCGCGCCGCGCAGCTCCGGCGCGCAGTGCCCCGTGCTGTCGTCGTCGCCACGGTTCGTACGGGCAAACCCCTTCCGTGGCTCTACCGGCGCGGTTTGCGCGCAGCCCACCATGTGGTCGCCAATTCCGCGTTCGCCCGGCGTACCCTCGTCGCGCCGGCCGGTGCGACCGAGCGCTGTACTGTGATCCCCAACGCGCTCCTCTTTCCGGAACTCCTCACCCTTGAGCCGGCGCCCGCCTCACCGCCAGTGATCCTC
This sequence comes from Verrucomicrobiota bacterium, assembly GCA_023446735.1. Lineage (GTDB taxonomy): Bacteria > Verrucomicrobiota > Verrucomicrobiia > Opitutales > Opitutaceae > CAJCBL01. Next base: position 7,193 of record JAEXPQ010000261.1, on the reverse strand, counting down.
AACGTCGCGCAGTTTCGCCCCGGCAAGGGACACGCCGCTCTTCTCGCCGCCTGTGCTGCGCTCCCGCGCGAGCTCGCCTGGCGGCTGGAGTTTGTCGGCGACGGCCCTGAGCGCGCCAACTGCGAGCGCGCCGTCGGACAGGCCGGCCTAGCCGACCGCGTCGTGTTCCACGGCTGGCAGCGACACCCGGTGGAGTTCTACCGCCGAGCCAGCATCGCCGCTCTCGCCTCGTCGCCGGGTTTCGAGTCGTTGCCAAACTTCCTCGTCGAGGCGCAGTGCGCCGGTCTGCCCGTCGTCGCCGGTGACACTGACGGCGTCGCCGAAACGTTCCGCGATCGGGAGACTGGGCTGCTCGTACCAGCCGGAGACACCGCGCGCTTCACCGCCGCGCTGGCGGAGCTGCTCGGCCAGGCGGGACGCCGCGCAGCGATGGGCGCCGCGGCGCGCGCGTGGGCGCGCACGCAGTTCGAACCCGCGCGGCAGGTCTCCGCCTACCTCGCGTTGTTCGAGCGCCTCCGGTCCGTCTGAAGCGACCCTCCATCGCGCCCGAGTTGCATGCCGCGCCGCATCGCATAACCCTGCGCGCCCTCCACATGCCTGCGTTCGAAACCATCCGCCTCCGCGGCGTCCGTCAGAACAATCTCAAGGGCTTCGACCTCGACATCCCCCTCGGTCGCTACGTCGTCGTCACCGGCCTGAGCGGCGCGGGCAAATCCTCCCTCGTCTTCGAGACGCTCCATGCCGAAGGCCAACGACGCTACGTGGAGACGTTCAGCGCCTACACGCGCCAGTTCCTCGAGCTCCTCGCCAAGCCGCAGGTCGACTCGATCGAGAACATCCGCCCCTCGATCGCGATCGAGCAGAGCAACACCGTGAAGACCTCGCGCTCGACCGTCGGCACGATGACCGAGCTGACCGACTACTGCAAAGTCTGGTTCAGCCACGTCGCCGCGTGCTTCGATCCCGAGACCGGCGAACGCGTCGAGGACGACAACCCGCAGACGATCTGGGCCAAGGCCTCCGCCCTGCATGCCGGAACCACGGTTCTGGTCGCCTTCCGCGTCGCCCGCCCGGAAAACCTCACGTGGGCCGAGATTCTCCAAAACCTCCAAGGCCAATCCTACCAAAGAGTCCTCGTGCCCGCAGCGGAAGGAACCTGCACCTTGCTCCGCATCGATGGACTCATCGGGGATGCTCAGTCGCTGAAACGGCTGGTGCCGGCCGGCGAGGCCCTCTTCGTCATCCAAGACCGCATCACCCTCGAGGCCACCGCGAAGCCGCGTTTCACCGAAGCCGTCGAAACCGCCCTCCATTTCGGCCAAGGCGAAGTTTTCAGTTTCCGTGAAACGACTGCCGGTCGGTTTGCGGAAACTGGCCACTACTCCCGCGGGCTCCACTCGCCCAAGACCGGCCGCCGCTTCCGCCCCGCCGCGCCGGCGATGTTCTCGTTCAACTCCCCGCTCGGCGCCTGCCCGAAGTGCCGCGGCTTCGGCCGCGTGATCGACATCGACTACCGCCTCGCGATCCCCGATGAGACCCTGAGCATCGACGACGGCGCCATCAAATGCTGGGAGGGCGAAGTCTTCGGCGAGTCGAAGCGCGACCTGCTCACCTTCGCGAAAAAGAAAAAGCTCCCGACCCACCTCCCCTTCTGCGAGCTCACGCCCGCCCAGCGCGCCTACGTGATCGACGGCGAGCCTGGCTACGGCGAGAACGGCGTCGAGTGGCCCGCCGCCTGGTACGGCCTGAAGGGCTTCTTCCGCTTCCTCGAGGCGCGCACCTACAAGATGCACTACCGCGTCTTCCTCGCGCGGTACCGCAGCTACAACCTCTGCCCCGAATGCCACGGCACCCGCCTCCAGCCCGAGGCCCTCTGCTGGAAATGGCAGAACCGCACCCTCCCCGAGCTCTACCAACTCCCCGTCTCCGAACTCCTGGCACTCCTCTCGCCTCTCGCCGGCCCTCCATCGCTCTCCCCCTCCGCCCCATTCCCATCCACCGCCGCGGCGCCTGCGCCCAATCCGCAATCCGCATTCCGCAATCCGCATTCCTCCGATCTGGCCCTCGACGCCATCCTCGCCCGCCTGCGCTACCTCGAGCAGGTCGGCCTCGGCTACCTCACTCTCGACCGCCAGTCCCGCACGCTCTCCGGCGGCGAGGTCGAACGCGTCAACCTTACCTCCTGCCTCGGCTCCTCGCTGGTCGACACTCTCTTCGTCCTCGACGAGCCCTCCGTCGGCCTCCACCCGCGCGACATCGATCGTCTCATCGGTATCATCCGTTCGCTGACAGACGCCGGTAACACAGTCGTCGTCGTCGAGCACGACGAGTCGATGATCCGCGCCGCCGACCACGTCATCGAAATCGGCCCCGAACCCGGCGCCGCCGGCGGCCACGTCGTCTTCCAAGGCGATGTCCCCGCGCTCCTCGCCTCGAACAAGGCGATCACCGGTGCCTACCTCTCCGGTCGGAAGTTCATCCCAGTCCCGCCGCAGCGCCGACTCGTCGACGCCGCCACCCCGCGCCTCGTCTTCAACAGCGCCACGAAGCACAATCTCCGCGATCTCACCGTCCGGATACCGCTCGGCCGCTTCGTCGCACTCTCCGGCGTTTCCGGCTCCGGCAAGTCCACCCTCCTCGACCACGTCATCCACCAGGGCCTGCTCGCCGCCCGCCGCCAGTTCGCCGAAGACCCGGCGACCATCGGCGCCATCCACGGACTTGAACACCTCGGCGAGATCGTCCTGGTCGATCAGTCGCCGCTCAGCCGCACCCCGCGCTCCAACGCCGCGCTCTACGCCGACGCCTGGGAGGGCATCCGCAACCTCTTCGCCTCCACCGAGGCCGCGCGCGAGGCCGGCTACTCCGCCTCCAGTTTCTCCTTCAACGCCGGCGACGGCCGCTGCGACCACTGCTCCGGCCTCGGCTACGAAGCCGTCGAGATGCAGTTCCTCTCCGACGTCTACGTGCCCTGCCCGATCTGCGAAGGCCGCCGCTTCAAGCCCGAGATCCTCGCCTGCACCTGGCAGGGCCGCAGTGTCGCCGACGTCCTGGCGCTCACCGTCCACCAAGCCCTCGAATGCTTCGCCGCGCAACCGGCAATCCGCGCGCGCCTCCAGCCGTTGGACACCGTCGGTCTCGGCTACATCACCCTTGGCCAGCCCCTCAACACCCTCTCCGGCGGCGAATCCCAGCGTCTCAAACTCGTCAAATACCTCGGCACGTTCACGGCCTCCGATTGTGGCGCTGCTCGTGAAAGCGGCGCTTCCGAGTCGCCCGTTCCTTCCGCCACTCCGCAATCCGCGTTCCGCAATCCGCAATCGTCCTCTGTCCCTGAACCCAAAACCCTGAACCCTGAACCGCGTTCAAGAGGGGCCCTGCTCCTCTTGGATGAGCCCACCACCGGCCTCCACCGCCACGACGTCGGCCGGCTCCTTTCCGTCCTCCATGCCCTTGTCGACCAGGGCCACAGCGTCGTCGTCATCGAGCACAACACCGACGTCCTCAAGAACGCCGACTGGCTGATTGAAGTCGGCCCCGAAGGCGGCGCCGCCGGCGGCCGCATCGTCGCCGAAGGCACACCCGAGCAGGTCGCCCTCACCCGCACCGCCACCGCGCCGTACCTGCGCATCGCGCTCGCGAGCAGTACCGCCGAGCCGCTCGCCCTCGCCGCCGAGCCCGAGCAAGCCCCCTACGCCCAGCCCGCCTCCGCCAACCGCAAATCGGCAATCGAAAATCGAAAATCACCACAGCCGGAGCCCCTCGCTTCGCACGCCCTCCAAATCCTCGGCGCCCGCGAGAACAACCTTCGCAACCTCTCGCTCTCCATCGCGCTGCGCTCGCTCACCGTCGTCACCGGCGTGTCCGGCTCGGGCAAGTCCACCCTCGCTTTCGACATCGTCTTCGCCGAGGGCCAGCGCCGGTTCATGGAGTCGATGTCTCCTTACGCGCGCCAATTCGTCGAGCAACTGCCGCGCCCCGCCGTCGACCGCGTCACCGGCATCCCGCCCACCGTGGCCATCGAGCAGCGCATCACCCGCGGCGGTCGCAAGAGCACCGTCGCGACCATCACCGAGGTCGCGCAATACCTTCGCCTCCTCTACGCCAAACTCGGCGTGCAGCATCACCCCGTCACCGGAAACCCGGTGCGCGCCCTCACCGCCGCCGAGCTCGAGAAGCACTTCCTCGCCGCGCTCGCCACTCCCGCCGCCAAAAAGGCGAAGCATCTCTACCTCTGCGCCCCGCTGGTCCGCGGCCGCAAGGGCCACCACCAGCCTATCGCCGACTGGATCCGCGACCACGGCTACACGCACATGCGCGCCGACGGCCGTCTGCTGCTCGTCGAAAACTTCTCCAAGCTCGACCGCTTCAAGGAGCACAACGTCGAGGTAGTCATCGCCGACCTCAACCAGACGACAGACGACAGACGACAGAAGGCTGCCACCGAAACGAAGAGAACCGCGAGAAACACCCGCGCATCCGCGAAATCCGTCTCCGCTCCTTCCGCCGTCGTCCGTCCTCCGTCATCCCTCCTCGCCGAGGCCCTGCGCCTCGGCAAAGGCACCTGCTTCCTCCTCCTGCCCTCCGGCGAGATCGTCTCCTGGTTCTCCACCACGCGCACCGACTCCGCCAGCGGCGAGACCTTCCCCGAGCTCGACCCGAAAGACTTCTCCTTCGCCTCGCCCAAGGGCTGGTGCCCCGTCTGCCGCGGCCATGGCCGCCTCGCGCCGTGGATGCTCAAGGCCGACAAGGACGACGAGGAGACGCCGCCCGAGATCGCCGAACTCGCCCACCTCTTCGACGACGACTCCGGCGCCCAGTTCCGCACCTGCCCCGAGTGCGCCGGCACCCGCCTCAACCGCGTCTCCCGCGCCGTGCATCTGTACTTCAAACACGGCGCGCCCCTCTCGCTGCCCGCGCTCCTCGCCCTCACGCCCTCGCAGCTCCTCGCCGCCCTGCGCGACCTCGACCTCGACGCCCGAGGCAAGCTCATCGTCCGCGACATCATCCCGCAGATCGAGGAACGCCTGAAGTTCATGGACGAGGTCGGCCTCGCCTACCTCGAGCTCGAACGTTCCGCCGACACCCTCTCCGGCGGCGAGGCCCAGCGCATCCGCCTCGCCTCGCAGCTCGGCTCCAACCTCTCCGGCGTGCTCTACGTGCTCGACGAGCCCTCGATCGGCCTGCACCCGCGCGACAACGACCGCCTCATCGCCACCCTCGAGCGTCTCCGCGAAAAGGGGAACACGCTCCTCGTCGTCGAGCACGACGACGTCGTGATGGACCATGCCGACCGCATCATCGACCTCGGGCCCGGCGCCGGTCGCCACGGTGGCCAGCTCCTCGCCGACGACACCCCCGCCAACCTCCGCAAGAACAAGGATTCCCTCACCGGCCTCTACCTCGACAAAGGCATCCCGCACCCGATCCGCGGCGCCTACCGCCCCGTTTCCGAGCCCGCAAAAGGTGGCGCCGCTCGCGAGAGCGGCGATAAGCCCACCGCGAAATCCCGTACCAGAACCACTTCCGGTCCCGAAACCCGAAACGCGAAACCCGAAACGCCAACCGCCTGGTTGGCTCTCACCGGCGCCCGCCTCCGCAACCTCCAGAATATCGACCTCCGCCTTCCTCTCGGCCGCCTGATCATGGTCGCTGGCCCCTCCGGCGCCGGCAAATCCACGCTCTTCCGTGACCTGCTCCATCCCGCCGTCGCCTGCGCGATCCAGCAGAAGAAACCGAAGCTTACCGGCCGCGAGTTCCTCAAACTCGCCCCGAAGTGCACCCAAGAGGTCTCCCTCTCGCCCGCCGCCGAGTACTCGACCGGCGGCAACTCCGCCCGTGGCGCTGCTCCCGAGAGCAGCGATTCCGTCCTCCGTCCTCCGTCCTCTGTCCTCCGTCCTCCGTCCACCGCCCCCTTCGACCTCCTCACCGGCGCTGCCGTCTTCAAATCCGTCATCGAAGTTGACCAGTCGCCCATCGGCCACACGCCACGCTCCACGCCGGCCACGTACCTCGGCGTCTTCGACCTCGTCCGCCAGTTCCTCGCCACCATCCCGGAGGCGAAGATCCGCGGCTACACCGCCGGCCGCTTCTCCTTCAACACCTCCGGCGGCCGTTGCGAAACCTGCTCCGGCGCCGGCCGCGTGAAGCTCGAGATGAACTTCATGCCCGACACCTTCGTCACCTGCGACTCTTGCGGCGGTCGTCGCTACAATCCGGAGACGCTGGAGATCGAGTGGAAGGGCAAGAACGTCGCCGCCATCCTCGACCTCACCTTCGAGGAGGCGCGCGACTTCTTCGATTTCCACAGCCAGCTCCGCGAGGTCTGCGCGCTCATGTGCGAAACCGGCCTCGGCTACCTCACGCTCGGGCAGAGCAGTCCCACGCTCAGCGGCGGCGAGGCGCAGCGACTCAAGCTCGTCACCGAGCTCTCCCGCGGCCTCCAGTCCTTCAAGGAGCGCCAACGCGGCGAGTCGCCGCGCAACCTCTACATCCTCGAGGAGCCCACGATCGGCCTGCACCTCAGCGACTGCGAGAAGCTAATCCACCTGCTGCACCGCCTCGTCGACCAAGGCCACACCGTGGTCGTGATCGAGCACCACCTCGACCTCCTCGCCGAGGCCGATTGGCTGATCGAGCTCGGCCCCGATGGTGGCCCCGCCGGCGGCCAGTTGCTCTACCAAGGCCCCGTCTCCGGCCTCGCCAAACTCAAGCGCAGCCCCACCGCGCCGTACCTCCAGAAGCTCTTGGTGCGATAACACTCACGCGCTTGATCCAATTCGCGCGCTCGATTCCCTCGTCTTCGTGCTCACGCGCCGCCTACTCCCGCTGTGCCTCGTCGCCATCGCCCTGAGCTCTGACGTCTCCGCTGAGCCAGCTCCGCCGAAACCTCAGTCCCCGGCGAAGCCTGCATTCCCCACCACCCGCCGCGCACCGCCCGCCGACTCCGCCGAGCTCAATCTCCGACTCCTCGGCGCGATCGGCGACGGTCAACCCCACCCAGTGAGCGAGTGGATCGCGGCCAAACGGTACAAGAATCTCCGTGACATCCAGCGCGACTACCCGTTCGTCACCTCACTCGACTGGAGCGCAGACGAAGCCGCCTTCCAGCGCGCGCTCCACGATCTCCCGCCGGCGGGCGGCACCATCCGCCTCCCCCCCGGCCGCGACATCGCCAACGCCTACGGCAGGCG
>JAEXPQ010000245.1 GCA_023446735.1 Verrucomicrobiota bacterium | reverse complement strand
GACCTCCTCGTCTACACCGCCAGCACCGAAGTTGCCGGCACCGGCGGCAACTTCAACGGCACAACGAACGTCGCCGACTCCAACCGGCGTGTCGCTCCGCAGAACAACACACGTGTCCGTGGCTTGGACTCGGCGGACAACACCCGCGACTACTTCATGTCCGACATCCCGTGGGACGGCTACAACGTGGATCGCGTCGACATCCAGCGCGGCGCCAACTCCATCCTGTTCGGCCTGGGTTCGCCCGCCGGTGTCGTCAACAGCTCGATCACCGGAGCCACGTTCGCCAATGCCAACAAGGTCGAAGTCCGCTACGGCTCCTACGACTCGCTCCGCGGATCCGCGAGTTTCAACCGCGTCGTGATTCCGGACGAGCTGGCCTTCCGCTTCGCCACCGTCGCGGATCACGCCAACTACCAGCAGAAGCCGGCCTACAACGACGACGAGCGCCTGTTTGCCGCCGTCCGCTGGGACCCGAAATTCCTCAGCCCGGGCGAATCAAAGCTGAGCCTCTCGGCCAACTGGGAAAAGGGTGACATCAAGGCCAATCGTCCGCGGACGACTCCGCCGATCGACATGGTCTCGCCTTGGTTCACCGACCCCAAGCTGATCGCGCTGCGCAATGCCGGCGGCGTGAACCCGTACTACGCCAACGCCACCTCGGCCGACAACCCGACGATCCCCTCCGCGGGCATCATCAACTCCTCGGACTCGAACTACAGCCCGTGGCTCGCGTGGTCACCGCGCGTGTTCGACAACGTGGTCGCCTACTACAACAGCCCGTCCGACGAGACGCCGTCCTACGTCGGCAGCAACACCGCGTGGTGGGAAGGCGAGAACCCGTGGGTCGCCGGCTACTATGTGACGCACTTCGCGCAGTATGCCCAGAATGCCGGCCTGCCCGGCTCCGGCGATGGCATCTACAGCGCCAAGACCCTGTCCGACACGAGCTTCTTCAATTTCTACAAGAACCTCCTCGACGGTGACAACAAGCGCGAGTGGCAGGACTGGGAGTCCGTGAACGCCCACCTCACCCACACGTTCCTCAACAACCGGATCGGCTACGACATCGCCTACGACCACCAGAACTACAGCGAAGGCCAGTGGTCGATGCTGTCGGATTACGCCCAAGGCATCACGATCGACCCGAAGGGCTGGTACGGAGACATGAATGCGGACGGCTCGAACCTCACCAAGAATCCGGGCTTCGGCCGCGCGGTGGTGATCTCGGACTCCACCAACAACCGCAGTCGCAAGACCGAACGTGAGTCCTATCGCGCGCAGATCTACGGTGAGCTGCGCTTCTCCGACTTCATGGAGAAGGGGACCCTGACCAAGATCCTCGGCCGGCACAACTTCACCGCCTTGGCCAGTGTGCAGGAGACCGACACCCTGAACACGACTTGGTCCGGCTACATCACCGACCCGAACTTCGCCGGGCGCTTCTACAAGGTTGGCGAGCCGAACCGCGTCGCGACCGACTCGATCCGCGCAGTCGCCACCGCGACCTACCTGAGCCCCACCGTCCTCACCTCGATGGCGGGCGCGAACCTCAGCCGCCTGCGTGCGATCCAAAGCCCGCATTTCACGAGCGCCCGGGTCTACCAGCGCGGCGCGACTGTCGCCGAGGGCCAGTGGGTTCAGGCCCCGCTCTCGGTGATCAACCAGGATTCCGGCGACAAGAGCCTGCTCTACCGCACCGCGAACTGGGTCGACGAGAAGGTCGATTCAACCGTCGCGGTCTGGCAGGGCTACATGTTCGACGGCACCGTCGTTCCGATGTTCGGTTATCGCGAAGACACCGTCGTCAGCCGCTCGGTGTCGGCGCGGGCGAACCAGGCGCCGGGCTTCGGCGAAGCCGTGATGAGCGGCTCGAACTGGGTCCTTCCGGAGTCGGGTGACGACGGCTACAACAAGATGTCCGGCAACACCAAGAGCTACGGCATCGTGGTTCACTCCCCGAAGTTCATCAACAAGCACCTCCCCTGGGGGACAAAGTTCTCGGCCTTCTACAACAAGTCCGAGAACTGGCGCCCGGCCGCCGGTCGCGTCGACATGTTCGGCGATTCTTTGGCGGCCCCCGCCGGCAGCACCAAGGACTACGGCTTCACCGTCTCCACGCTCGAAGACAAGATCGTGCTGAAGGTGAACTGGTACGAGTCGACTGTGGCCAATGCCGGCCTCGGCGGCTTCGGCTGGCAGGAGTACATGCTCGGCTACGCCGAGACCTGGGGCGACGAGTTCGCCACCCAGTACCGCAACGGCACCTTGGAGTTCCGCGCGGTCTCACCGGCCCAGAGCGACGCCCAGGTACGTGCCGAGCAGCAGATGGTCATCGACTACTGGTTTGCCAACCCGATGCCCCGCCAGGCCGACTTCTACAAGGCGTGGCAGCACACCGCCGGCAGCTCCGGACAACAAACGCCTCCCGGCATGACCGTGACTGGCGATACCGCCTCCGAGGGTGTCGAGTTCGAGTTGACGGCCCAGATCACCAAGAACTGGAGCCTGACCGCCAACGCCTCGAAGACCAAGGCCAGCTACACAAATCTGGCCGGTGCGTTCGTGGACTTCGTTGCTGACCGCTACGCGTTCTACAACAAAGTGCTCGGAACCCAGACCCTCAGCGACGGAACGGTCTACGAGATCAAGGCTGGCAACATCGAGTTCTGGGGCGCGACCGCTGTCGCCGGTGATGGCATCCCGACGGGCACGCGCTCGACCAGCAATCAACTCGTGAACAAGTGGTCCTCCGAGTTCTACGGCCAATACAAGCTGAAGCGCCTGCTCGAGGGCAACGCGGTCCCCGAGCTGCGTCCGTGGGCCTTCAACCTCGTCACCAACTACTCGTTCTCCTCCGGCGCGCTCAAAGGCTTCAACGTCGGCGGCGCCTATCGCTGGCAGGATAACTACATCCTGGGCTACGCCTACGATGCCACGGCCCGCACCTACCTTCTCGACGAGCCCCTCAAGGGCGGCAGCGAGGATCACATCGACTTCTGGGTCGGTTACGAGCGCAACCTGAGCGAGAAGCTCAAGTGGCGTATCCAGCTCAACATCCGGAATGCCTTCGAGAGCAACAAGCTCATCCCGCTGACCGTCGAGCCCCGCGTGTACCAGAATGGTACCCAGGTGCGCGACTTCGAGACCGCGGCCGCCCGCATCTCGGACGGCATGTCCTGGTCCGTGACCAACACCTTCTCCTTCTGAGGACTCGCAGACAGGAGCAAGCTGATCGGTTAGCATAGTTGCAGACAAGGCGCCGGACCTCCCGTCCGGCGC
>JAEXPQ010000234.1 GCA_023446735.1 Verrucomicrobiota bacterium | reverse complement strand
GGGCCCCCCCCCCCCCCCCGCGGCTCGGCCGGAGGGCTTGCCCGACCCACGGACACTAGCTCTCACGGGCGTGAGGGTAAACGTCCGGAGGCTTCGCGGGCCGGTCCTCGCGAAGCGGGAACATGGGCCAGCGGCGGCGGACGTTTGGGCTCACGGTCGTGAGGTTAAATGTCCGGCGTGATGAGCGAAGCGCGGGGCGGCAAAACCTGGATTGCGCTGGGCGGAGAGGTTGGCGGAGGATCTTGTGTCGCTCCGATGCCGCCCGCCTCCGCCAACGCGCCCGTGCCCCAACCGCCAGCACCAATCGACGTGCGGCTCGACAAATGGCTTTGGTGCGTGCGCGTGTTCAAGACCCGGTCGCAGGCGACCGAGGCGTGCCGGGGCGGCAAGGTGACGCTCGACGGCCAGCCCGCGCGCCCGGCGCGCGAGGTGCGGACCGGCCAGATCGTCGCGATCAACCTCGGGGGCTGGACGCGCACGTTGCGGGTCGGCCCGTTGCTGGACAAGCGAGTCGCGCACGCGGCCGTGGGGCCGTTCATCGAGGACCTCACTCCACCGGAGGAACGCGAGCGCGGGCGCGAGCGCCAGATCCAGAATCTGCTCGGACGTCCGCATGGCGAGGGGCGTCCAACGAAGCGCGAACGCCGCGCGTTCGACCAGGCCTTTCGCGGGCCTTACGACTACTGAGCCGACCGGCCGTCGATGGGGGAGACGACGGGCGACGAGAGCCGGAGTGCGACGAAAAGCCCCGGCGGACGAACGACGGCGCCCTATCCCCGGCGGCGGCGGCTCGCCCTGCACACGCGTTCGGATACGTCGCGCAGCGAAACCTGCCGAGATCTTGGGCTCGCCGTCGCAGAGCGAACTCTCGGTGAGTTGCGCTATGGTCCCCCGCTTTCGCTCTCGCTATGGGTACGCAGCGGTCAAGAGACCGCACCCGCGGACTGGGCCGGACGCTTCGGAAGCGGAGGGGCGCCGCGAGCGAGGCGGCCCCTCGCGCGGTTCATTTCACCTGCTGGGCGAAATAGGCGATGGTGCGCCGGAGGCCTTCCTCGAGCGGAATCTGGGGCTCCCACTTGATCACACGACGCGCGAGGGAGATGTCGGGCTGGCGCTGCTTCGGGTCGTCGGAGGGCAGGGGCTTGAAGACGATCTTCGAGCGGCCGCCGACCAGTTTGAGCGTGAGCTCCGCGAGCTGGAGCATGGTGAACTCGCCGGGGTTGCCGCAGTTCATCGGGCCGACGATCTCCGTCTGGTTCATGAAGCGCACGAAGCCCTCAATCAGGTCGTCGACGAAGCAGAAGGAACGCGTCTGGGTGCCGTCGCCGTAGATGGTGATGTCCTCGCCCTTGAGGGCCTGGACGATGAAGTTGGAGACGACGCGGCCGTCGTTGGCGAGCATGCGCGGGCCGTAGGTGTTGAAGATGCGGATGACGCGGATATCGACCTTGTTCTCGCGGTGGTAGTCGAAGAAGAGGGTCTCGGCGCAGCGTTTGCCCTCGTCGTAGCAGGAGCGGCGGCCGATCGGGTTGACGTGGCCCCAGTATTCCTCGCGCTGCGGGTGCATCTCGGGATCGCCGTAGACCTCGGAGGTGGAGGCCTGGAAGACGCGCGCCTTCACGCGCTTGGCCAGACCGAGGCAGTTGATGGCGCCCATGACCGAGGTCTTGGTGGTCTTGATCGGGTTGTACTGGTAATGCGGAGGCGAGGCGGGACAGGCCAGGTTGTAGATCTGGTCGACCTCGAACTTGAAGGGGTCGACCACGTCGTGCCGCACGAACTCGAAGCGCGGGTGCTGCAGGAGGTGGGTGATGTTCTCCTTGCGGCCGGTGAAGAGGTTGTCGAGGCAGACGACCTCGTGGCCGTCGTTGATCAGTCGGTCGCACAGATGCGATCCGAGGAAGCCCGCTCCGCCGGTGATCAAGATTCGCATGGCGCGCCACCGTGCAGGAAGCGCCGCGGTTGGCCAGCAAAAGTTCGAACGGGAAAAACCTCGGCGGCCCTTGACGCCGCGGGGTCCTCGGGTCGGGTCGCGCGCGACCGTGGCGTCAAGGTTTTGTTCCCTGGATACCATTAACTATTTTCATTGAAAGGCCGTCGCCGGGTCGTACTCACGACGCCCCTCCGACCCCGAATCGGAGACTGAACAAACCACAAACCAGGAAACTACACATGAAACTCGCTGCTGTTCTCACAGCTTCCCTCCTCAGCGTCGCCGCGTTCGCCCAGAGCGCGACGGTCGAGACCGAGTCCGCGACCGCGGGCCTGCTCGGCAAACGCTACATCGGCGCCGGCTTCGGCTGGACCGACATCAACCGCTCGAGCGTCGAGGCGATGGGCACGGGCCTGGAGCTCAACCTCCCGGTTCATCCCAACTTCGACGTCGGCGTGAACTACAGCTACGCCTGGCTCGAAGGCGCCGAGGAGGTGGGCCACACCCTCGGCGCTTCGGTCACCGGCTACCTCACCCGCGCCGAGAACAAGCCGTATGCTCGCCTGGGCATCGGCCAGTTCTGGGGTAACGACGACTGGCACGGTGACGAGGACTTCGGCATCTGGAGCGCCGAGGTCGGCGTCGAGCGTGCGGTCACCGCCAAGCTCTCGCTGACCTTCAGCGTGTCGTATGCCGACAACTTCAAGGATGGCGACAACAGCTCGTGGAGCACGGCGCTCGGTGGCACCTACAACCTCACCGACTCAGTGGTCGCGTCCGCCGAGGTTGCGTGGCTCGAGTACGGATCGCTTGGCTACACCGCCGGCCTGGCGTTCCGCTTCTGAGCAGCGCCCGCTCGATCGTTTGAAAGGAAAACCCCGCGGAGGCGACTCCGCGGGGTTCTTCTTGCTGCTCCGGGGACGGGACCGCTCAGGCGGCGGGGGGCTTGGGCAGCAACTTGGCGACCAGCCAGATCAGGACCGCGACCACCACGGCCAGCGCGCCCCAGAACGCGTAGCGGGCCGCGGGCCCGCCGAAGCCGAACGTCGGGCGCTCGACCGCGCGTCCATCGGTCGACTCGAGCCGTGCGTTGTGTTGGACGGCGGCAAGCAGGCGCGGCGCGGCGAGCTGGAGGTCGTAGCGGGGCGCGCCCGCCGCGGGGTTTCCGTAAAGCAGGGTGCAGCCGGTCGTCTCCGTGGCGCGGAAACGCAGACGCCGGACCGGATGGAGCGCCTCGGCCTTCACCGGCGCGAAGGCGGCGTTGTCGCCGTGGTCGATCTCGACGAACAGCGTGGCGCCCTGCGGGCGCAGCGAGAGCGGGACGGTGAACGTCGTCGGATCCTCCGCGCGGCTGCGCTGGATGGAGACGCTGCCGAGGAGGCGTGGCCACGGTTGCCCGCGGGAGTCGGGCACCAGCTCGCCCACGACGAGCTGGCGGGAGAAGACGGGTTCGTTGATCGCCACGCGCACGGCGTTCACCGGCATGCCCTCGACGGGCAGGGCGAGTTCCCAGCGGCCGACGGTCGGGCGCTTGGCCTCGGGCGCGGCCACGAGCGCGAGCGGCACCGTGCGCACGCGGGACGAGCGTTCGAGGAGGTAGGGGACCTGCCGGTCGCCGCGGACGAGGCGCAGATCGCCGAGGTCGTTGCGGCTGCGGGCGAGGGCGGTGGCATCGAGCTCAAGGATCTGCGCTCCGGGCTCGGCAATGAGGACGTCGCGACGGTAGCGCCATTGCGCGGCGTCGATCGGACCGCCGAACTCCGGCACATCGACGGGCACGTGGGCGGGCCGGTAGGTCGGGTTGGCGGTCCGGGCGGCCGCGCGGGCGTCGGTCGAGGCCAGGCGCCCCCAGTCGGTGGCGAAGGCGGCTACATCGTAGCGCGGTGCGGTCGCGGCGGGGGCGCCGGAGAGGAGCGTGTAGGCGCCAGGCGTGAGGGCGTCGAACGCCACATCCACCCGGCGGAGACGCGCGGTCACGCGGAGGTCGGTGAGGGGCGGGCTGTCGCCGTTGTCGATGGCGAGTTCGAGGCGGGCGGCGGGGGCGACGGTGTCGACCTTGAGCGCGAGTTGCTCGAACTGTTGTTCGCCGAACTGCAACCGCGCCAGCGTGCCGGTGGCGAGGGTGTCCTCGACGATCTCGTCGTCGGCGGCGCGCTGGGCGAGCAGACGGACCGGGCGCTGGAAAACGCCTTCGCGGGCCGTGACGACGAGCTCCGCAAGCGGGCGGTGGCGCAGGCCGAGGTTGAGTGCGACGCGCGTGGTGTTCGCTTCCTGTTCGATGGCGGCCAGCGAGACCGGGACCTCGAGGAACGTCTCCGGATCGCGCGCGCCGGTCTCGACGACGACGGCCGTCACCGGGATGGCATCGCCGCGGTCGTTGGCGAGGCGCACGCGCACGGTGCGGGCGCGGGCGCCGTCGAGTGCGAGGGCGAGCTGCTCGATGCCGCCGCGCTGGCGGAAGACGATCGCGGAGTCCACGACCTGCCGCCAGTGGCCGGGCTCGGTCTCGATCTCGACGGAGGCTCCTTTCACGAAATCGGCGGCCGGCGTCTCGATGGTCAGGCGCTGGATGGCCGCCTGATTCGCGAGACCGAACTCGATGACCGTGGCGTGGCCGTCGAGGTGGCCCTGGAGCGGAATGCGCTCGGTGGTCGGGCGGACGGTGTTGCGGCGGACGATGGCGAAGGGGATCTCGGCGCCGTCGGGTCCGAGGAGCCGCAGGTCGGCGAGGTCGGCGCGGGCGGCGTCGAGCGTCTCGGCAGGGACGGCGACCCGAACCGGGCCGGGCTGCGCGAGCTCGATTGACTGGCGGAATTCCCAGGCGGCGGAATCGAGCGCGTGCGCAAGCGCCGCGGCGGCGAGCGCGGTCAACGGCAGGAGGAGGCGGAGCGGATTCACGGTTTTGATTCGGGGTTTGCGCGCAGGAAGCGCGCGAAGAGGAACGAGGCGGCCAGGGCGACGATCGCGACGACGAAGAATGCGGCGATCCGGTAGATCTGGTCGAGGCGGGCGAGGTCGTGGAAGATCAACTTCACGAAGGCGACGCCGAGCAGCGCGATGCCGGCGTAGCGGGCGGCGCGGAGGCGGCGCGCGATGCCCGCGACCAGCAGCAGCAGTGCGAAGAGCGCCCAGGCGATCGTGTAGGACATGTCGCGGGCGAAGTCGCCGCTGAACTCCAGGCGGACCCAGGAACCCTCGGGCGTGAAGTAGTCGGCGATCTCGAAGTTCACGAGGGCGAAGGCCAGGATCGTGCCGAGGGTCGCGAGAAACGCGGGGGCGTTGAGGCCGAGGACGCGGTCGCGCGGCGGGGCGAGCAGGCGCATGCCGACGAAGCAGCAGGCGGCGGCCGAGCCGTAGGTGAGGAGGATCCAGTTGAACACCGGCGTGGGGCTGCGTTCCGCGTAATGGAGCACCGCGGGATTGAGCGTCAGGCGGGCGAATACGGCCGCGAGCAACGCGAGACCCGTCACGCGCAGGCCCGGGTGCGGGATGCGGTGGAAGAGCCAGAGAAGGGCGGCGCCCTCCAGCGCCCAGCCGACCGTGACCCAGTGGCGGGAGAACTGGAGCGGGAAGACCAGCGTGAGGAAGAACAGCGTGGCGGCGCCGAACCAGGCGAGGCGGTTGAGGCGATACGGGGCATCGGCCGGAATGGTGCGCAGGAGCAGGACGAGACCGACGAGCGGCGGCACGGCGGCCGCGAGGGCGATCAGGCCGGGCACTTCGTTCGGGAAGCCGCGCATCAACGCGGCGTGGATGAGGCGGAAGTGGAGCGGCAGGGCGAGGGCGGCCACCGCCCAGAACGGCTGATGCTCGACCACGCGCCGGCGGAACAGGAAGGGCAGGGCGAGGAAGCCGAGGCCGAACGCCGCAAACCAGGCGAGCGCGACGCCCATTTCGCCGAGGGCGGACTGCTCGCCCCACCAGGTGTACTGGACGAGCAGCGCGCCGGCGAAGGCCGCCAGCACCGGCGCTCCGCGGCGCGCGACCACGGCGATGCCGGAGAGCAAGGCGACGAGCAGCAGCACCACGCCGAAGAGCATCGAGGGGTCGGGTTGCTGGAGTTTGAAGACCAGCATCAGCAGGAGGAAGAACGGGAGGGCCGCGGTGGCGTCGGGCAGATACGTGGACCAGTCCGGCACGCTGTCGGCCAGCGGGACGCCGAAACGGCGGAACAGCCAGAGCGCGCCGGCGCAGAAGAAGATCGAGAAACCGGCGACGAGGAGCAGTTCGCGGCCGCCGCCCGTGAAGCCGGAGGGTAGTTGCGCGATGGCCACGCCGAGCACGAGGAGCGTGAGCAGCAACGAGGCCGCGAGCGCGGCGAAGAGGCGGGTGAGCGCCGCCACGACCAGCGAGAAGAGGTTGAGCACGAGCACGGCCGGCCAGAGCCACCAGCCCACGTCGTCCATCTGCGAGAGCGGGATGAGCATCAGCAACAGGCCCAGCGGCGGGAAGAGCGCGCTCCAGTTGCGCGTGTCGGTCCCGGGCTCGAGGCGTTGCTGCACGAAGGGGAACACGGCATGCAGCGCCGCGGCGACGACCGCGAAGCCGAGCGCCCACGGGAGCAGGGCGTCGTTGACGGCGGCGGCGATCCAGATCGCCCCGGCCCCGAAGGTCGCGAGGCCGGCGCCGGCCGAGAACTTGGCGAACGGCCGGTGCAACGCGCACACGGCGAGCAGCGCGAGGTCGGAGAGAAGGATGGTTCCGAGCACCCAGCCGGCGCGTGCGGCGACGGCGGACAGGCCCGAGAAATACAGGGTGAAGCAGAGCGCCACGAGCGGCGGCAGAAGCGCGGCGGCGGAGATCCAACTCGAAGCGCGATCAAGCCGGCGGGCGACGAAGACCGCGACGGCGAAGAGGGCGTTGAAGGTGACGAGGACCGTCACCGCGGTGGGCAGCTTGGCCAGTTCGAAGAACTTCGCCGCCCAACCGATCTGCATGATCACCGTCCCGAGCGCGGCGAGCAGCGCGAGGTAGTTCCAGCGGCGATGGAGCGCGACCGAGATCAGGGCCACATCGAGCAACGCGATGAAACCGAAGAGCCCCGGCGGGTTGTCGACGCCGGTCGAGAGCATGACGGGGGTGAGGAAACCGGCGAGCAGGCCGAGCAGCGCGACGACCTGGGCGTTGAGCCGAATGGCGAGCAGGAAAGCCGCCACGGTGATCAGAACCAGCAGGGTGCCGGAGGCGGCGGTGCCGGTGGGCGAGGCTTTGCTGAAGAAATCGAACTGGTAATAGCGGCGGCAGGCGACCGTGACGGCGTAGAGCATCACGATGCCGGTGGCGGTGAGGGACTGGCCGGTGGTGGCGTAGTTGCGACGGATGCTCCACAGGCCGCCCACGACGAGGCCGGCGCCGGCGAGGAACCCGAGCGCGGCGCGTACGGCCGGGGGAATCCAGCCGTGGTCGAACGAGTACTTCAGGAAGAAGATCGCCGCGAGAAACAGCGCACCGCCGCCGAGCCAGGCGAAAAGCTTCACGCCCAGGAACTGCTCCCAGTTGAAAGGGGTCGTCTTCTCGGTCGGCGCTGGCGGTCGACCGTGGACTGGGGGCGGGGCGGCGGGCTCTTGTGCTTGCGGAGTGGTTTCGCGTGCGGCGAACGCGGGCTCGGGCTCCGGGAAAGGGATGGGGGGCGGCGTGCCCGGCAGATTCGGCACGGGCGGCGGGATCGGAGCGATCGGGGCGACGACGGCCGACGGCGGCGGTGGTTGCGCCGCGACGACGACTGGCGGCGGCGTCGGTTCGACCGGGCGGGGCGCGGGGGCCGGAGTCGGGCTCTGCGGTTGGGGGGGCGGGGTGCCCTCGCCGACACGGCGTTTGAGAATCGAGATCTCCAGCCCGAGGGAGCGGACCTGTTCGGCGAGCTCGGCGGCTTCGCGGCGGGCTCGGCTGGCCTTGACCAGCGCAATGATCGGCATGAGCAGGAGCACCGCCGACAAACCGAGGAGCACGAGGAGGATGATTGCGATTTCGTCCATGGGGTTTGCGCCACCGCGCCGGCGCAGGCTTGCAGATGGGCGCGGCGGAGCAAGCCGGCAAAGGACCGGTGCATGGAGGGGGAAGGGCCTTTGCGGGTGGCGGACGACCTCGGACCACTGAACGACTTCGCGGTCCCGCTACGCCAGATTCAGCCGGAGCAATTCGTGTTGTCGGTAGGCCGGCGTGCTTGGCCGCGCCTTCGGGAGCGCGTGCAAGCACGCTACCTACGTGGCGATCGAACCAGCATAGCTCAGCGCTTGCGCGGCTTGGGTTCGCGCTCGGCGAAGAGGAACTCGGCGTAGGCGATGTCGCGCGGCGTGGTGAGCTTCGGATTCGGCTCCGGATTCTCGTAGAAGAACACCGGCTTGCCGGCGATCTCCATGGCCTGGGCGTCGTCGGTCACGCGGCGGCTTTCGGCGAGCGCGTTGTAGGCGGCGAGAATCTCGGCGCGGCGGAAGATCTGCGGCGTTTCCGTGGCCCAGAGGCGGCTGCGCTCGAGCGTGCGCGCGGGCACGGCCTCGTCGGGGTCCGCGGAGCTCGGCAGCTCCTTGATCGTGTCGATCACGCGATGGGCGAAGACGGCGGAACCGCGGCTCTTGGCGAGCGAGGCGAACCGGCGGATGAGCGGGGCACGGACCATCGGGCGGGCGGCGTCATGGATGAACACCCACTCGACGGTCGGCGGCAGCGCCTCGAGCGCGTGGCGAACGGACTCCTGGCGCTCCACGCCGCCGCGCACATAGATGATGCGCTGGGTGGGCGCGAGGCGCAGGGCGCGGACGGTCTTCTCCAGTTGGCGCTTCTGGGCGACCGACCGGAAGACGAAGACGAACGTCGAGGTGAGGCCGCTCTCGACGAAGGCCTCGACGGAGTGGAGGAAGACCGGTTTGCCGGCGACCTTGGCGAGCACCTTGTCGTCGGCGACGGCTTTCATGCGGGTGCCGCGTCCGGCGCAAAGGAAGATGGCGGCGGCGTTCATGCTCATCGGCCGAGGTCGCGGAGAATGCGGGTGGCGGCGTCGGCCGGGTTGGCGGCGCGCAGGATCGGGCGGCCGACGACGATGAAGCTCGAGCCGGCCTTGGCGGCGTCGGCCGGGGTCATGACGCGCTTCTGCTCATCGGCGGCGGAATCGGCGGGACGCACGCCGGGGGTGACGAGCTTCACGTTGTCCGGCAGCACGGCGCGCAGCGGGGCGACCTCGTGCGGGGAGCAGACGAGGCCGGACATGCCGGCGCCGGCGGCGAGCTTGGCGAGGCGCTCGACCTGCGTCGCGGCGGAGCCGGGCACCCCGGTGCCGTTGAGGGCGTCGTCGTCCATCGAGGTGAGGACGGTGACCCCGAGGAGGAGCAGGTCGGGCTTGTGCTGCTGCTGGGCCTTCACGGCCCACTCCATCATCTCGCGGCCGCCGGAGGTGTGGAGGGTGAGCATGCCGATCGGCAGCGGCGCGAGCGACTGCACGGCCTTGGCGACGGTGTTGGGGATGTCGTGCAGCTTGAGGTCGAGGAAGATGTTGAAACCCTGGTCAGCGACGCGGCGCACGTAGTCGGGCCCGTACGCCGTGAACATCTGGAGACCGATCTTCACCCAGCGCAGGCGGCCGGCGAGTTGGCGGAGGATCGGGGCCGCTTCGTCGGCGGTTTCACAATCGAGGGCGAGAATAAGGTCGCAGTTCATGGAGGCGCGTTCGTACGTTTCGAGCGTTCCACCGCAGCGTTTTTCCCTGTGAACGCAAGCCCTTCGATCAGCGTCTTCGCGCCCGCCAAACTGAACCTTTTTCTCGCCGTCACCGGGCGGCGGGCGGACGGGTTCCACGACCTCGTCTCGCTGGTTGCGCCGCTGGACTGCGGCGACACGTTGCGGCTCGAGCCGGCGGCGGGCGAGGCGGACGAATTGGTGTGCGAGGCCCCCGGCGTGCCGACGGATGCGAGCAACCTCGTGCTCAAGGCCGCGGCGGCGTGGCGCGCGGCGGGCGGGCGGGCGCCGTGGGTGCGTTTATCGCTGGAGAAACGCACGCCGGCCCGCGCGGGCATGGGCGGCGGCAGCAGCGACGGTGTGGCGGCTTTGCGCGGGTTGCAGCAGCTCGCCTCGGCCCCGCTGTCGGACTCGACCGTGGCGGCGATCGCGGCGCGGCTTGGGTCGGATTGCCCGCTGTTTCTCGCCGGCGCGCCGACGATCATGCGGGGGCGAGGGGAGCGGTTGGAGTTTCTCTCGGCGGCCGAGCGGGCACGGCTGAGCGGCCGGCGCGTCCTCGTGTGCCGACCGGGTTTCGGGATCGAGACGCCGTGGGCGTACGGTCGGCTGGTCGCGGGGGCTCCGGGCAGCTACATGCCGGCCGCGAAGGCCGAGGCGCGGTTGGCGGCGTGGTGCCGCGGCGAGCTGGAACTGGAGGCGTTGCTGGCGAACTCGTTCGAGTCGGTGGCGTTCGGGAAGTTCGTCGCGTTGCCGGCGCTGGCGGCGCGGTTGCGGGAGCGTTGCGGGCTGTGCCTGCACCTGACGGGCAGCGGGAGCGCGTGCTTCGCGTTGTTGCCGGAAAGCGGCGATGCAGACGGCGCGGTGGAGCAGGTCCGTTCGGCCTGGGGAGTAGAGGCTTTTGTCGCGGTCGCGACGTTGGCATGATGCGGGAAAAGCGTTTGACGGTCTAGGAGTTGCGGCATTTGACTCGGGTCGCGTCCATCCCCCGGTCGCACGCCAACCTTCCAGTCGAATCATGGACAAAGCCGCCCAAAGCGAAATCCTCGTCAAGGGGATCGCCGCGTCCCAAGGCATCGCGTACGGGCAGATCTTTCTCTACGTGCAGAAGGACCTCGATCTGCCGCAGTTCCAGATCGATCCGTCGCGGCGGGTGGAGGAGATCGCACGGTTCGAGGGGGCGTTGGTCGCCACGCGCAAGGAGATCAGCCGCGTACGGGCCGAGGTGGCGCGAAACCTCGGCGAGGACGAAGCGCGGATCTTCGATGCGCACCTGATGGTGCTCGAGGACCAGGCGCTCATCGCGGAGACGATCCGCGAGATGGAGAACACCGGGCTGAACATCGAGGCGTGTTTCCACCGGGTCTCGCAGCGCTACGTGCAGGCCTTCGAGGCGATCCCGGACGAGTATCTGCGGGAGCGCGTGGCGGACATCCGCGATGTCTCCAAACGCCTGTTGCACGCGCTGCTCGGGCAGGCCGCGGCGAGCCTGGGCTCGATGCTCCAGAACCGCATCGTGGCGGCCAACGACATCAGCCCCTCGGACGCCGCGAGCATCGACCGCAGCAACGTGCTGGGCATCGTGACCGAGGGCGGCAGCCGCACCAGTCATGCCGTGATCGTGGCGCGCTCGCTGAAGGTGCCCGCGATCGTGGGCGTGAAGGGCATCACGACCGTCGCGTGCGACGGCGCGTGGGCGATCCTCGACGGCTACGACGGCCTGATCATTCTCAACCCGACCGAGCAGACGCTCTTCCGTTACGGCAAGCTGCAGGAGAAGCGCCGCACGGTCGAATCCCGCCTCATGGCGGCCAACCGCCTGCCGGCGGAGACATTGGACGGCGTGCGCGTGCAGCTGCTGGCGAATATCGAGAAGGCGGACGAAGTGGAATTGGTGCGCAACTACCAGGCCGACGGCGTGGGGCTCTACCGCACCGAGTACCTGTTCCTCAACGCGGAGCACCTGCCCGACGAGGAACAGCAGTTCACCGCCTACGCGGCTGTGGCGCAGGGACTGGCCCCGCAGCCGGTAGTGCTGCGCACGCTCGATCTCGGCGGCGACAAGTCCGACCTGGGCGGCGTGGCGCGCACGGAGAGCGAGGCGAATCCCTTCCTCGGCTTCCGCGCGATCCGCATCTGCCTCGAGAATCCGGAGTTCTTCAAGGTGCAGCTCCGCGCGGCGCTGCGCGCCAGCGCGCTCGGCAATGTGCAGATCATGTACCCGATGGTCTGCAGCGCGGACGAGGTGGTGCAGGCCCGGCGACTGGTCGAGGAGGCCAAGGCCGAGCTCAAGGCCCGCGGCCAGGCGTTCGATCCGAAGGTCAAGATCGGCAGCATGATCGAGATCCCCAGCGCGGCCGCGACCATCGACCTGTTGGCGGAGGAGTGCGACTTCTTCTCCGTCGGGACGAACGACCTGATCCAATACCTCTTGGCGATCGACCGGCTCAACGTGCGGATCGCCAACCTCTATCAGCCGACCCATCCCGCCGTGTTGCGGACGCTTCGCTCGGTCTTCACCGAGGCGGCGAAGTTCAAACGCCCGACTGGCGTGTGCGGCGAGATGGCCGGTGACCCGATCTACACCCCATTGTTGCTGGGGCTCGGAGCGACGAGCCTGAGCATGGCCCCGCCGCTGATCCCGACGGTGAAGTATCTGGTGCGGAACATGAAGATGTCCGACGCCCGCCGCCTCGCGAAGGACGCGCTGGAGCTGCGCGACGCGAAGGAGATCCAGGCGTTGTGCGAGGCGTTCTACCGCGAACGAACCAAGGACCTCGCGCTCGGCTAAGCCGGGGCGGGCATGGCGGAGCGCACGTTGCGGCCGGTCGGCCTTGGCGTCGGTGATCCGCGGTCGACGATTGTGGCGAACCCAACCGACAAACGACTCGCGTTCCTGGTGCTGCTGCTCACGCCGCTGCTGGCGTGGCTGATGTTTCCTGCGCGGCAGGCGCCGGAGTGCGCGCTTTTTTTCGGCGTGCCGGCCCTCTGGTGGGCGACGAAGGCGCCTGCGTGGCGGCTCTACGGATGGACGTTGTGGGCCTCATGGTCGGCGGCGTGGCTGCTCCTGCTGGCGTGGCTGTTCCATGTGACGGTTGTCGGCACCGTGCTGCTCGCGGTCTTCCTCGGCGCGCTGACCACGCTCTGGTTTCTCGCGGCACGCTGGGCGTTGCCGCGCGCGGCGGCTCGCACGGCGGCGGCGCGGGTCGTCGCGATGCTCGGACTGGCGGCGCTGTGGGTCGTGGGCGAGTGGGTGCGCGGGTGGCTGTTCACCGGTTTCCCGTGGCTGACCTTGGCCGCATCGCAGTGGCGACGCCCGCTCATGCTCGCGCTGTGTCCGTACACCGGCGCGCACGGCGTCTCGTTTTTGCTGATCCTGATGAACCTCGGGTTCACTGCTTGGTTGGTGCGGATGTCGACCGTGCGCCACGACGCGAGACGCCGTTGGTTCACGGTGGAGTTTTCGGTGGCCTTCGCGGCGCTGCTGGCCGGCACTCTCGGGATGGCGGGCGACCTTCTGCACCAGCGGCGGAAGGAGTGGGTGCGGGTCGGCATCGTGCAGCCGTACATTCCGCAGTCCTTGAAATGGGATGTGATGGCGGCAAACGAGATTCTGGATGTTCTTGAGAGGGAGACGGCGAAGGTCGCCGTGCTGAGGCCGGACTTGTTTCTGTGGCCCGAGGCCGCAGGTCCGTACTCGCTCAAGCAAGTACCGGAGCTCCAGCTTTGGTTCGAGGGGAACGCGCGACGTGTTGGCTCACCAATCGTGGCCGGTGTCGTAGTTGTTGAGGATACGAGACGGCCGACGGAGCGTTGGTTCAACGCCGCGATCGTGGTGGACGCCGAGCGCGGGCTTCAGGCGGACTACTATGCAAAGCGGCACTTGGTGCCGTTCGGCGAGTACGTGCCGCTGCGCCCGGTGTTCGGCTGGCTGAGGAAGTTCGTGCCGATCGGCGACGACTTCCAACGCGGCGCGACGGCGGCACCGCTGACGATCTCGACGGAGCATCAGTCGGTGACGGCCGGCGTGCTCTTGTGCTATGAGGACGTGTTCGCGGACCTGTCGCGCGAGAGTGTACGGGCTGGTGCCGAGGTGCTCGTGAACCTCACGAACAACGCGTGGTTCGGCGAGGGCGCGGCCGCGTACCAGCATGCGGCGCACTCGGCGCTGCGGGCGGCGGAGACGCGCCGGCCGGTGGTGCGGTGTGGCAACGGCGGCTGGAGCGGCTGGTTCGACGAGTTCGGCGGGCTCCGCGAGGAGTTGCGCGACGAGCGAGGCTCCGTCTATTTCCGCGGGGGGGGCGTCGTGACCCTTTCCCGCGACGAGCGCTGGGTCGGGCGCCTGACTCCGTATGTGATGTTCGGCGACTGGTTCGTGGGTGTCTGCGCGGTGCTGGCGTCGCTGGCGGCGTGGCGCGTGTCCCGGCAGGTCCCGGAGAAGGGTCCGGGGCAGTCGACGGCGTCCGGTCGGACCGAGCCGGTGGCGGGCAATCGTTGCGATTGAGTTCGCCCGCCGAGCCGGCGAGCCTCCCGGTCATGTCCGCCCAGTCGTCACGCCGTCCCGGTCCCGCGTCGGTTCCGGCCTCCGCAGGAACGAGTCCTTGTGCCGGGGGGGGCGCGTGGGCTGTTCCGTGCGGGCTGGTCGTGGCGGTGATCCTCGCCTGGTCGAACACGTTGGGCGTTCCGTTCCTGCTCGACGACCATGAGTCGATTCTCGGCAACCCGACGATCCGCGACCTGCTTTCCGCGGACTGGTTGCTGCCGCCGGCCACCGGCGGGGAGACGGTGAGCGGGAGGCCGGTGCTCAATTTCTCCTTCGCCCTGAACTATGCGGTCGGCGGCACGGCGGTCGCCGGCTACCATGTCGGCAACCTCCTGATCCATGCGGTTGCGACGCTTCTGCTGTACGGTGTGGTGCGGCGCTTGCTGGTTCACCGGGAGGCCGGTGGTGGGCGTTTGGGTGGCGAGGCACGCGGGTGGACCGCGAGCTGGCGCGCCGGTGCGGTCGCCGCGCTGTGGGCGGTGCATCCGCTGCAGACGGCCGCGGTCACATACCTCTCCCAACGGGCGGAGTCGCTGGCCGCGCTGTGGGTGCTCGCATCGCTCTATTGCTTCGTGCGGGCAGCGGAGCGGGGGGAAGGCGGGCGGCGGTGGGCAGCGGGGTGCGTCGCAGCGTGCCTTGTGGGAATGGGCACGAAGGAGACGGCGGTGGTGACGCCGTTGCTGGTGCTGCTGGTCGACTGGGCCCTGTTCGCGGGCTCCTTCGCCGAGGCGTGGCGCCGGCGACGGGGACTCTATCTCGCGTTGGGCGCGACTTGGTCCGTGCTCGCGGTCCTGGTACTGACGAACCCTGGACGCGGCGGTTCGGCGGGCTTCGGCGCCGAAGTGGGCGTCGTCGATTACCTGTTGATCCAAGGCACGGCGATTCCGCGTTATCTGCGGCTGGCGGTGTTGCCCGTCGGATTGGTCTTCGACCACGGAGCCGTGGGAGCGGGGGCGGGCGCGGCTGCGTTCGCGGGTCTTGCCTTCCTGGTCGTGTTGGCGGCCGGCGCGGGGTGGGTTTGGCGTCGCGATCCGGTGCTGGGCGCCCTCGGGGTCGGGTTCTTCCTGATGCTGGCGCCGAGCTCGAGCTTCGCGCCGGTGGCCACGCAGACGATCGCCGAGCACCGCATGTATCTTCCGTTGGCCTGTGTCGTTCTGGCGGTCGCGCACGGGGTTGGACGAATGCGCGGGGCGGTTCGTGGGCGCGGTCTGCGCGCCGGTATCCTGGTGGCGGCGGTCGGCACCCTCGGGATGCTCACGTGGCAGCGCAACACCGTGTTCGGCTCGGAGCTCGCGCTGTGGTCCGATACGGTGGCGAAGCGCCCGGAAAATCCGCGCGCGCGCAACAATCTCGGACTGGCGCTGGCGAACGCGGGGCGAGTGGAGGAAGCCGCGGAGCAGTATCGGCGGGCGATCGCGCTGCAACCGAACCACGCCTTCGCGCACGACAATCTCGCGGCCATCCTGCTCGCGCAGGGACGGTTCGCCGAGGCGCTCGCCCATTGCGAGGCCGCGGTCGCGGCGGCCCCCGGGTTCTTCGGGGCGCGGGTGAACCTCGCCCGCGCCCTCGCCGCGCTCGACCGGGGGGAGGCCGCCGAGGCGCAGTATCGACGGGTGCTGGCCGCCGAGCCGGAGGCCTTCGATGCGCTGCACAACCTCGGGGCGTTGCTGGTCTCGCGCGGTGCGGCGGAGGAGGGGGAGGCGCTCCTGCGGCGCGCTCTCGCCGCGAAACCGGACCTCGCCGAGGCGCATAATCAGTTGGGGCGGGTGCGGGAGAAAGCCGGCGACCTGCGCTCCGCGGAGGCGGAGTATCGGGAGGCGATCCGGCTCAAGCCGGAGCTCGCCGCGGCGCACCGGGCGCTCGGAGCGGTGCTGCAACGGCGCGGCGACCCCGCCGGCGCGGAGGCGTCGCTGCGGCGGTCCCTCGCGCTCGAGCCCTCCGCGGAGGCGCACTACCAGCTCGGCAACCTCGCCGCCCGGGCCCGGCAGTTCGCCGCGGCGATGGCGGAGTATCGGACCGCCTTGGACATGGATCCGGCGCATGTCCCGGCGCGAAACAATCTCGGCAACTGCCTGCTCGCCCTCGGGCGTTTCCGGGAGGCGGTCTTGGTCTACGAGGAGGTGCTGCGCCGGCGACCGGAGGATGCGGCGGTGCGACGCAACCTCGCCGTCGCCCGCGAGCAGGCGGGGGCGGAGTAGCACGGCGCCGAGGGCGCCGCCGACGAACTGTCCGACTGCCGTGGGGCGCGAGGGAGATTGAATCGTCGGGGCGGGGGCGCATGTTGCGATCTTGCCCGCCGGCGCCGCCGGCTCGCCCCCATCGTCCTCCACCTCTCCCCGGTACTCCCCATGCGCTTCGGCAGTCTCCATCTCCTCGATATTCTGATCGTCTTCGCGTACCTCGCGGCCGTCGTCTACATCGGCAAGCGCGCCTCGGGCGGCAACACCTCGGAGGACGGCTACTTCCTCGCCGGCCGCAAGCTCGGCAAGCTCTACCAGTTCTTCCTCAACTTCGGCAACGCCACCGAGCCCTCCGGCGCCGTGAGCACCGCGAGCTTCGTCTACCAGCAGGGTGCACCGGGCTCCTGGCTCTCGTTCCAGACGGTGTTCATGAATCCGTATTTCTGGTTCATGAATGTGTGGTTCCGCCGCGCGCGCCTCACCACCGTCTCCGATCTCTTCGAGGACCGTTTCGGCAGCCGGGGCCTCGCCCGGTTCTACGCCATCTTCCAGATCCTCGTCGCTTGCGTCTTCCTCGGCTTCGCCAACGTCACGGCCTACAAGATTGCTTCCTCGCTGGTGGTGAAGCAGGAGGCGCAGTGGACCGCTGAGGAGCGCGCGCAGGTCGAGGGCTACAACCAGCTCAAGGCCCTCGAGAAACAGGCCGCCGCCGGCACGCTCGCGCCCGAGCAGCAGGCCACGCTCGATCTGCTCCGCGACCGCAACGCCCGCGGCGAGCTGCACAGCTACATCACGCTGCTGCCGAATGTGCTCTTCTACATCGTGTTCGCGGCGGTGGTGGGTACCTACATCGTGCTCGGCGGCATGTCCGCCGCGGCGGTCAACGAGGGCCTGCAGAGCGTGCTCATCATCGTATTCTCGCTGCTGCTGATCCCGGTCGGCCTCAACGCCATCGGCGGCTGGCACGAGCTGGGGCAACGGGTGCCCAAGCACATGTTCGATCTCTTCGGCTCGGGCAACGCGGGCCAGTTCTCGGTGCTGAGCCTGTGCGCGATCCTGCTGGTTAGCATCGTGCAGAACGGCGGCCTCAGCCACAACATGGGCATCTGTGGTTCGGCCAAGAACGAGATGGCCGCCCGCTCGGGCGTCTCCGGCACGTACCTGAAGCGTTTCATGATCATTCTCTGGGCGTTCGCCGGCCTGATTGCCATCGCGGTCTTCGGCGTGGGCGGCCTCTCCGATCCGGACTCCACCTGGGGCACGCTGTCGAACAAGCTCCTCGGGCCCGGCCTCATCGGCATGATGCTCGCCGGCGTGCTCGCCGGCACGATGTCGACCCTCGCCGCCAAGGCGCTCGCGATCTCCTCGCTCTTCGTGCGCAACGTCTACCGCCAGATCTGGCCCGACATCACGCAGCTCCAGGGCGTGTTCTACGCCCGCTGCACGATCGTCGTGGTGCTCGCGCTCGGCGCGGTCTCGGCGTGGCTGATGGGCGACTTCCTCTCGATCGTGAACATCGTGCTCACGGTCAACATCCCGTTCGGCGCGTGCGTGCTGATGTCCTACTTCTGGCGACGTCTCACCGTGCAGGCCGTCTGGGCCTGCGTGGTGTTCTCGACGATCTTCATCCTGCTCGTGCCGTGGACGGCGTCGAAGTTCGACGCGCTCAGCCACCACGAGTCGCTCACGCAGACCGCGCTCACTCCGGCGGGCAAGCCGGCCGGAGTGTTCTTCGCCACCGTGGTGCACGAGAAGGCCGACGACCTCTCCAGTCCGCTCGTGGGCACCGGCCGCTTCAACTTCGAGTGCTGGCTGATGAGCAAGGCCGGCCTCGATGTCGCCGCGCTCTCGCCCAGCCAGCGCATGACCGCGCAGTTCTTCTTCGACGGCCTGTTCCCCTTCGTGGTGTTGATGCTCGTGAGCTGGTTCACCCCGCGCACGGAGTCGAACCGCGTCGCGCAATTCTATGGCAAGATGAAGACGCCGGTGGGCGACACGCCCGAACTCGAGGTCGCTGCGATGGAGGAGACCCGCAAGAACCCCACGCGCTTCGACCACACCAAGCTGGCGCCGTGGTCGAACTGGGAGTTCTGCAAGTGGGACAAGGTCGACACGATCGGCTTCCTCGCCTGCTGCGCGGTGTCGTTCTCGATCGTCGGGCTCTTCGTGCTGCTGCTCAAGTGGGCGGCCAGCGGCTGAGCCCCGGCGGTCGCATCGCCTATTTCCAAACCCTCATGGGCACCGTCGGCGCACGGCCCTCCGTTTTGCGGAGCGGGTCCGGCGTCGACGGCCCTTGAGTTCAATTTTGGGGGCTGCCCCGATTTCTCCTCCTATGCGCACCGCCGGACTGCTCCGCCTCTTCACCTTGGTCGTGTCGCTCTTCGCGAGTTCGTCGCTTCGTGCGGCCGACACCGTCCACCTCTTCACCTACTTCATCGGCAACGGCGCCGATGGTCTGCACCTCGCCTGGAGCGAGGATGGCTACCGTTGGCAGGCGCTCGGCGGTGGAGCGAGCTTCCTCGCCCCGCAGGTGGGCAAGGACAAGTTGATGCGCGATCCGTCGGTCGTCGCCGGACCGGACGGCACCTATCACCTCGTGTGGACCACCGGTTGGTGGGATCGCCACATCGGACACGCCTCGACCCGCGACTTCGTCACGTGGTCGGACCAGCAGTCGATCCCGGTGATGGAGCACGAGCCGGCGACCCGCAACGCGTGGGCGCCGGAGGTGAGCTGGGACGCGGAACGTGGCCGCTTCCTGATCTACTGGTCTTCGACGATCCCGGGAAGATTCGCGGAGACTGCCGGCGCTTCCGAGGATGGGCTCAACCACCGACTCTACGCGACGACCACGACCGACTGGAAGGCTTTCGAACCCACGCGGCTCTTCTGCGATCCCGGCTTCAGCGTGATCGACGCGGCCCCGCTTCCGGGCGGCGACGGGAAGCATCGCCTCGTCGTGAAGGATGAGACGGTGAATCCGCCGAAAAAACACCTGCGCGTCGCCGTGGCCGACGATCCCGAGGGTCCGTGGCGAGACTTCGGCGCGCCGATCTCGCGCGATTGGGTGGAAGGGCCGACGGCGATCCGCGTCGGCGCGGACACGCTCCTTTACTTCGATGTCTACAAGGAGAAGCACTACGGCGCGTTGCGCTCGCGCGACCTCAACCTGTGGGAGGACATCACCAGCTCGGTCAGCCTGCCGCTTGGCGCTCGCCACGGCACGATGATCGCGGTGGCGCGTTCGCTCGTGGAGAAGATCAAGGCCGCCCGGCCCGACGCGCCCGCGACGAATGCGGCCGTGGTGGCGCCCGCGCCGGATCTCGCGTTCAACCCGGCCGCGCTCGCCCGGCCGCGCGACCCGAAGCTGCCCACGGTCTTCATCGCCGGCGACTCCACCGCGGCGCGCAGCGGCGGAGCCGAGCAGCAGGGGTGGGCGGTGCCGTTCGCGGACTATTTCGACGCCGCGAAGATCAACGTCGTCAACCGCGCCCGCGGCGGACGCAGCAGCCGGACCTTCATCACCGAGGGGCTCTGGGACGAACTGCTCGCCGATGTGAAGGCCGGCGACTTCGTACTGATCCAGTTCGGCCACAATGACGGCGGCGCGATCAACGAGGAGCCGCCCGGCTCGACGCGCCCGCTCCGCGCCCGCGGCTCGCTGCCGGGGCTGGGCGAGGAGAGCACCGAGATCGACAACGCCGTCACGAAGAAGCACGAGGTCGTGCACACCTTCGGCTGGTATATCCGAAAGATGGTGGCCGACGTGAAGGCGAAGGGCGCCACGCCGGTCCTGCTCTCGCTCACGTTGCGCAACATCTGGAACGACGGAAAGGTCGAGCGCGGCTCCGGCTCCTACCGCGCGTGGGACCGCGAGCTCGCGGCGCGGGAGGGGATCGCGTTCGTCGACCTCTCCCGGATCCTCGCGGATTCCTACCAGGAACTCGGTCGCGAGAAGGTCGGAACGTTCTTCGCCAAGGACCACACGCACACCAGCCCGGCCGGGGCGGAGTTCACCGCGGCGGCCGTGGTGGCGGGCCTGAAGGGAATCAAGGGCGGTCCGTGGGAACAATTCTTCTCGGAAAAGGGCCGCGCGGTCGCGAAGGACGAAATCGGCTGGCTCAACTTGCCCGAGCCTGCGGTTCCTGCGTTGCCGAGTCTCGTGCTCATCGGCGACTCGACCGTGCGCAACGGGCGCGGCGATGGCGCGGGCGGCCAGTGGGGGTGGGGCGACGCGTTGCCGGCGCATGTCGACACCGCGAAACTCAACGTGGTCAACCGCGCGGTTGGTGGCTTGAGCAGTCGCACGTTCCGCACCCAAGGCCACTGGGCGCGCGCGCAGACCCTGCTGAAGAAGGGCGATTTCCTGCTGATCCAGTTTGGCCACAACGACGATTCGCCGGTCAACGACGACAAACGCGCCCGCGGCACGCTCAAGGGCGTGGGCGAGGAGACTGAGGAGATCGACAATCTCATCACGAAGCGGCCCGAGACGGTGCACACCTACGGATGGTACCTGCGCCAGTACGTCAGCGAAGCGAAGGCGATCGGCGTCACGCCGGTCCTGTGCTCGCCCGTGCCGCGGAAGCAGTGGACCGACGGCAAGGTGCAGCGCGCGACCGCGGGGTATGCGGGGTGGGCGCGACAAGTCGCCGTGGAGGAGGGGATCGCGTTCATCGACCTCAACGACTTGGTGGCGGGGCGCTACGACACGCTCGGCGCCGCGGCGGTGGAGCCGCTCTTCGCCGACGAGCACACGCACACCAGCCGGGCCGGTGCGGAGCTCAATGCCGCGATCGTGGTCGAGTCGTTGCGAACGCTCCCGGGCTCTCCGTTTGCCGGCACCCTGTTGCCGCAGTGACCGGCCGGTTGCGCCCCAATCGGGCCGCCCGCCGTGTAGTCGGCGTTCGTCCGCTCAGGCTTCGCGCCGCGCCCGGATCTTCAGCGCAAGGTCCGGATGAACTGGCGCAACGGTTCCGGGTCCGCGAAGTCGCGCACCAAGAGATCGGGCCGGTGTGCCGCGAGTTCCTCGTAAGCGAATCCGCCGGTGGCGGTGGCGACGGCATGGGCCCCGACGGCGCGCGCGCAGGCGATATCGTGGGGCGTGTCGCCGATCACAATCAGGTCGCTCGGCTCCAGGTCGGCCCGGTCGAGGTGACGGCGGGCCCGTTCCAGGGCGATGGGACCGAGCTGGTTGCGCTCCCCGGAGTCGTCGGCGAACGCTCCAAACGCGAAATAGTCCCACAACCCGAAGTGTTCGAGCTTCACCTTGGCGCCGGCGACGATGTTGCCGGTCAGGAGCCCTTGCGCGGTCCCGGTGGTCGAGTGGAAGAGGGCGAGGGTCTCGCGAATTCCCGCGCAGGTGAGCGCACGAGGATTGTGAAGTTCGCGACGGAGCGACTCGACGTACACCGCATAGAACCGCTCGATGCGGTCCGGCGGGGCTTCGAGGCGGTGCTGACGGCAGAGCAAATCCAGGACCCACGGATCGGTGCGGCCGCCGAAGTCGAAGTTCGTGAAGGCGTCCTGCAGACCGAAGACAGCGAGGGCGGCCGCGTTCATGGCGCGGTGTCCGGCGTTGCCGGAGCGGATGAGCGTGCCGTCGATGTCCCAAAGCAGGATCTTCATGGCGCGGGGATGAGAGGGACGATGGAACCGGATGCGAGTTGAAAAGGTCTATCCACCGTGAATCATCCGGCGCCAGTTCCCTCCGACCTACTCCCACCATGAAACGTCACCTGCTTGTTCTCGGCTGTCTCGTTGGTCTTTCGCTCCTCGTCGGCTGCAGCACGCCGCAGACGCGCATTCGCAGCAATCCGGAGCTCTTCAACAGCTTGCCGCCCGGCGATCAGGAGCTGATCAAGCAGGGCAAGGTGGCGGTGGGCTTCACGGGTGAGATGGTGAAGCTGGCCGTGGGCGAGCCCGACCGCATCTACACCCGCACCGATGCCTCCGGGCGCAACGAGGTTTGGGTCTACACCAGCTATAGTTCGCGTGGCGGAGTGATGGTCTACTATCGCGGATTCTACCATCGCCGGCATCCCGGCATGTACGCCTATTTCGCCGACTACAACGACCGCGAGGTGCTCGAACGCTACAAGGTTTCGTTCAAGGACGGCGTCGTCTCGTCCATCGAGGAGATGTCGGGAGATTGATCCGGGGCGGTCGCGGCAGGCTCAAACCGCCTGCGACGAACGCGAAAAGGGCCCGCATCGATCGAGGTGCGGGCCCTTTGCATAAGGAGGTGAAGCGTGACGGCTTCAACGTGGCCCCGACTCGCCGGACGACGACGGTGTCGTTGTTCCAGGACGAGGGAGAGCGTTGTTGTCACCAAGGCCGCACTATCGGCGGTTCTGACTCGAGCTGCTCGGTGGGCCGGCCGGCTGCACGGAATGTTCCGTCTGCAGGGGGAGCCCGCTTTGCTGCGCGTGTCGGAAGCGCCGCTGGGCGGTGTCGCGGTTCGTCTCAGGCAGCCATGAGCTGCGCGAGGTGTTCGCAGAAGACAGCCTCTCCGGCGGCCGCACGAGCGATGAGTTCCTCGGCTTGGTCGTCGGGAAGGTCGTCCCAGAGAGTATGGAGAGTTCCCGTCATAACGTTGATGTAGATCGTCACAAACCCGGTTTAGTTTCGGAAAAAGCGTCGATTTCTCGAAAAAAGACGGTCGCGAGATTCGATCCCCTCCTTCAATCCGCCGCGCCGCGTTTTCTCGACGACTGAAGCATACAGCGTGGAGCGAGTTTGTCGCCTGACGGGCGCAGTTTCGGCCGCTTTTTCACTCGCGTGTGACGGCGCGGAGCGAACTCCGCTTGCCCGGGTGGGGGGAAACCCCTTGCTTGGGCGCCGCATGAGCGATCTTCGAACCAAACGAATCTTCGTGAGCGGGCACCGCGGGATGGTCGGCTCGGCGCTGGTGCGCCGGTTGCAGGCGGCGGGGTGCGAGCAACTGTTGCTGCGCGGCCGGGCGGAGCTCGACCTGGCCAATCAGGCGGCGGTCGACGCGTTCTTCGCGCGGGAGAAACCGGAGGTGGTGCTGGTGGGCGCCGCGAAGGTCGGCGGAATCCACGCCAATAATACGTATCCGGGGGAGTTCATCTACGAGAACCTGATCATCGCGGTGAACCTCGTCGAGGCGGCCCGCCGGAACGGTGTCGAACACCTGCTCTTCCTCGGCAGCTCGTGCATCTACCCGAAGCATGCGCCGCAACCGATGACCGAGGAGTGCCTGCTCACGAGCGCGCTCGAGCCGACCAATGAGGCCTACGCCGTGGCGAAGATCGCCGGTCTCAAGCTCTGTCAGTACTATAGGAAGCAGTACGGAGTGCTCTTCCATTCGGGCATGCCCACGAATCTCTATGGCCCGAACGACAACTACCACCCGCAGAATTCGCACGTGCTGCCGGCTCTGATCCGTCGTTTCCACGAGGCGAAGGAGGCCGGACTGCCCGAGGTCGTCGCCTGGGGCACGGGTTCGCCGAAGCGCGAGTTCCTCCATGTCGACGACCTGGCCGACGCCTGCTACTTCCTCCTGCAGCAGGAAGCCCCGCCGGACCTGGTGAACATTGGCTCCGGCACCGACGTGACGATCCGGGAGCTGACCGAGACCGTCGCTGCCACCGTCGGTTTCCGCGGGCGGATCGCCTGGGACAGTTCCAAACCGGACGGCACCCCGCGCAAGCTTATGGACGTTTCGCGTCTGGCCGCCCTGGGCTGGACGGCGCGGATCGGCCTGCGCGAGGGCGTGGAGCGGACCTATCGCTCGTTTCTCGAGGAGAAGGCGGCCGGCACCTTGCGGAGCTGAGCCGCTCCGCCACTGTCGTGCGGCCGTCTTCGGCCGGAAGCTTCCGCCCGATCACCTACGCCCGATGCAACTTGAGATCCTCACGCTCTGCCGCGAAGCCCGTTACAACGGGCAGGTCCTCGACATCACGGGTGCCTTCGACATCTTCGTGACGCCGCGGATGCCCTTGATCGTGCCGATCTGTTGGCTGGCCGGGCGGGTGCGTTTCGAGCGGATCGAGGAGGGGACGCACCAGTTGAAGATGATGATCATCGACGCCGACGGCCGGTTGGTGGTGCCGGAGATCGTCGAGGATCTCGCCGTCGAGTTTGCGCGCGATCTGCCCACGGTGTGCAAGGCGTTCGCGCTCCAGTTCAACCAATTCGTGCTGCCCGAATACGGAGAGTACGCGATCAAGATCGCGGTCGATCGCATCGGACTCACGTCCGTCCCGATCTACGTGTTGCCGACGAAATGAGGAGGCCGCGATGGAGCTGATCTTCCTCGGCACGGGGACTTCGCAGGGGGTCCCGATGATCGCCTGCGACTGCGCCGTGTGCCGTTCGCCGGATCCGCGGGACCGACGGACGCGCACGAGCATCCACGTGGTGATGGACGGGCTCCATCTGCAGGTGGACGCCGCCCAGGAGTTCCGGCTCCAATGCCTGGCGAACGGCATCGTGCGCATCGACGAGTTCATCCTCACCCATGGTCACGCCGATCACATCGCGGGGATGGACGATCTGCGGCGGTTTTGTGACCTAAGGGGAAATACAGCGCTGACGGTGTGGACGACCGAGGAGGGCTGCGTCCGGATGCGGGAGATGTACGCCTATGCGATCGGCGAGAAGCCGAAATATCGCGGCTACCCCGCGTTTCTGCCGCGGGTGATGCCGGCCTGCCTGGAACTCGCGCAGGGATCGATCGTCTCGACGCGGCTCCAGCACGGCGAAACCGAAGTGCTCGGCCTGGTCTTCACCGAGCGCAGCACGGGAGCGAAGCTCTCGTACTTCACCGACTGCAAGGCGGTGAACCCGGTTCAGCGGGACCTCGCCCGCGGCTCGGATATTGTCGTGCTCGACGGGTTACGACCGGACCCGCACCCGTCGCACATGAGCATCCCGGAGGCCGTCGAAACCGCCCTGGCGATCGGCGCCCCCGTCAGCTACCTCACGCATCTGGCCCATTTCGTGGCCCATCGGGATGGGGAAGCCGGCCTGCCGCCGAACATCCGTTTCGCCCATGATGGACTGCGCCTGGAGATCCCGGGCCGCGCGGGGAGCGGGAGCGCCTGAGCGGCGCACGGGCGCTCGCCGCACGCCTGGCTGCGCTCCTCCGTGGGTTCGCACGATGGGCGGAGCGTGCTCCTACCTCGGGGCGGCTGGTGGTTTTTCGTTGATCCGGAGTCGGCCGGCGCGAGTCTCGCGTCGAAGACGAAGATGAACGAAGGCCTTTTCAACCGCATCGTGCGTTGGTTGTGTCTCGCGTTGGGCGTGGCCTTGGCGGCGAAGATCGTGCCGGGCATCCATTGTGCCGACGGGGTGACGCTGCTGGTGGTCGTGGTCTTGCTCAGCCTGTTCAACGCCTTTCTCAAGCCGTTGCTGGTGCTCTTCACGCTGCCCTTGGTGATTCTCTCGGCGGGCCTGGGGCTGTGGTTGATCAACGCTCTGCTGCTCTTGGTCACCAGCCGGCTGGTGGACGGATTTCAGGTCGATGGATTCGGGGCCGCCTTGCTCGGGTCGCTGATCATCAGCGTGACGAACATGGCGTTCTCGGTCTTGTTCGGGGCGAAGAAGGCGCGGGCGCGGCGGGAACCGCCCGAGCCTCCGCGTCCGACGCCACCGCCCGGCAAAGGCGATGTGATCGACGTGTGATCCTCACGCCGGCGGCCGGATTCCCTAAAGTTTGGTTACGGTCGAGACGGCGACCGCCACGCGGGGAGTCGACCCGACGCGAAGCGGCCGGAGCTCAGGCGGCGCGTCGCTGACCGGGTGCGGCGGAGCTTACAAATTTCACGTAGACCCGGGCCGAGGGCACCCCGAGGTGGCGATGGACCAAGTTCGAAAGCGCTTCGCTGAGACTGCGTCCTTGCGGCGGCAGGTGCGTGCTCTTCAACTCCAGGAAGGCAGCCGGATCGTCGGTGCCGGCCAAGAACAGGCGCGTGTCGGACTCGACGGCGATGGCGATCGACTCGTGTGGTCGCCCCAGTCCTTGGGCAAGGAGTGCGGTGACCTCGCTTACCACTGCGGTTTCAGCGGCCCGGGAGACGGGGAGGTTCGTCTGAATCCTGAGGTATGGCATGGCGGGGGTGGGGTTGCCCCAACGTATGCCGTCCGGCCGGCGCGGCAAACGGCGCGCACAGACCGGCGCGGCGAGGTCGGGACCCGCGCGGACGAAGCGGGCCGGTCGCGCCACGTCATCCCCAAAGGGTGCGTACAGCCTCCGGCCCGCGGCCGGCGGCGCGCAACGCGCGCAGGCTCAGCGAGTCGTGACGCTTGGCCAGCCGGTGGCCGTCCGCGTCGAGCACCAGCGGGCAATGATGGAACGCGGGCGGTGCGAAGCCGAGGGCCTCGTAGAGCAGGAGTTGGCGAAAGGTCGATACGAGCAGGTCCGCTCCGCGGACGACCTCGGTGATGCGCATCGCGGCGTCGTCGACGACCACGGCCAGCTGGTAGCTGGGCAGGTCCTCCCGCCGCCAGACCACGAAATCCCCGAAGGTATCCCCCGGCGTGGCGGTCTGCGGGCCGAGCGATGTGTCCTGGAAGTGAAGACACCGGCCAGTGGGCGCGCGGAAACGCCAGCAGCAGCCGGCCCGCGGCCAGGCCGCGCGGCGGGCGACCTCGGCGGGATCGAGATTCTCCGGACGGCACCGGCCCTGGTAGAGCGGTTCGTCGCCGCCGCCCGGGCCCACTTCGTGGGGGGCTCCGGCCGCCTCGGCGATGTCGCGCCGCGAACAGGTGCAGGGATATAGGTGGCCGGCGGCGCGCAGGCGCTCGAAGGCGGCGCGGTAGTGGTCGAGTCGGGCGCTCTGCGCGTACGGCCCGTGGGGACCGCCGACATCGGGACCCTCCTGCCAGGCGAGCCCGAGCCACCGGAGGTCCTCCATCATCGCGGCGACGAACTCCGGTCGGCAACGGGCGCGATCCAAATCCTCGTTGCGCAACACCAGCGAGCCGCCCGCGGCGCGGGCGCGTTCCGCCGCAATCCAGAAGGTCCGGGCGTGGCCGAGGTGCAGGTAGCCCGTGGGGGAGGGGGCGAGACGACCGCGATAGGGCGGGGACATGGCGGCGGGAGCGCGGTGCGGCACGCTCAGCGCACGATCGCGCCGCAGTGCGGCATGCTGCGCCCCCAATAGGGATTCGAGACCTCGTCGGTGGTCTGCACCCAATCCGCTCCGCCGGGAAACATCGAGCAATGGGCGACGAAATACCCGGAGCGTCCGCGGGCGAGCGCGACCGCGCGGATGCTGAGGCGTTTGAAGGCCTTCCGCGCGCTCGAGAGGTCTTCGGCTTCGGCGATCGGTTGGGCTTCCGCGATGGCCGCCGCCGACTGACGGGCCGCGGCGAGATCGTCGGCGGCGAGAGCGGCGCGGACTTTTTCGTAGTGCGCCAAGAACTCGCGTTCGCCTTCGGTGAGGTCGGCGGCGAAGAGCGCCGGATGGAGCAGGCCGGAGACGAGAAGCACGCAGAGGAGTCGGAAGCGGGACATCGTGGGCGGTGGATGATTGAACGCGACTCTAGTGCTCCGGCCCGGCGCTGCGACCGCGATTTTCAGTTCAAGTTGAGCGGAAAGATGTCGTTTAGGTTGACCGGCGGGAGCGTTTTGGCCCATGACGAAGCCCTTGCCAAACGGGACTATCTCAACGGCGCACCAAACCACACACCATGGAAGACTGGCTGCTCAACGCATTGGCCGAGAAACGTAAAGTTCGGGCGCTGACGGAGACCGCGCGACAAGCGGGCATCGAGCCCACCCGGTTGAGCCGGATCGCGAACCAGTACGTCGAGCCGACCGCCAAGGAGGTCGAGTTGCTGGCGGCCGTGCTCAAGCCCGCGCCCCCCCCGGTTGCTGCGCCCGCCCCGGTGCCGGTGAGCAAACCGTTGCCTCCGCCGGCGGCTGCCACTCCCACCAAACCGGTGACGCCGCCGCCGTCGGCCGTACCGAAGCCGATCCCACCCGCGGCGCGGCTTTCTTCCGGGTTGGCTGCGATGAAGGTGCCGGTGCAGACGAACCAGACGGATTTCGTCCATCGTCAGGAGTTGTTGAAATTCATCTTCGCCGTGCGCGACTGGCCCACGCAGCACTCGCATCCGCTGCCCGGCGATTTCGCCTATCTGCAATCCTTGTGGAACGAGGCGCAGAAGGCGATCAACGCGGTCAACATCCGTCTCTACGGCGAGGCCGGAAAGCCGATCCCGCAACCGGCGATCCGGACGAAGCCGGCGCGGCGCCACCATAGCGCGCGCTTCCTTTTCATGCAGGTGGCCGAGGAGCGCCTGCCGGTCGATGTCGTCGGGAACATTCGCGAATCCGCCCAGGAGGGACTGAAGGGCGGCGCCGCGCAGGGATTTCTCGAGGCGTTCCAGTTGGCTGCCGAAGCGATTCTCGACGAGGACGACTACAAGACCCTCGCCGAGGAGGCGAAGCAGCGTGCGGAGAACCCGGACGCGTGATTCGGGCGTGGTACCGGGTGGCCTCGGTGCCGCCGCGACCCGCCCGCGACTCCCTTCGGAAATTCCCCAAACAATCCTTGCTCGCACCGGATGCGTGCCTAATCCTCCGCCAACCTTTCGAGTCCCATGAAATTGATCATCGCCATCATCAAGCCCTTCAAGCTCGAGGAAGTTAAGGAAGCCCTTGCCGGCATCGGCATCGAGGGCATGACCGTCACCGAGGTCAAGGGCTTCGGTCGCCAGAAGGGCCATACCGAAATCTACCGCGGCAGCGAGTACACCGTGGATTTTCTGCCGAAGGTGAAGATCGAGGTCGCCGTCCGCGACGACATCGTCTCCAAGGTGGTCGACACGGTCGTCAAGACCGCGCGCACCGGCAAGATCGGCGACGGCAAGGTCTTCGTCGTTCCGGTGGAGGATGTCATCCGCATCCGCACCGACGAGCGCGGCGACGCCGCCGTCTGAGCCAACCCATCTGACCCGCCCGCACCGGGCGCGGCCGCACACGCCGCGCCCGCCAGTGACGGGCGGTTTCTTTTTCCCCGAACGCACCCGTGGCGGAAACCGGATACCAAGTCATCGCGCGCAAGTGGCGCCCGCAGATCTTCGACGATGTCGTCGGGCAGGATCATGTCGTGCGCACCCTGAAGAACGCGATCAACCGCAACCGGATCGCCCACGCCTATTTGTTCGTGGGACCGCGGGGCACCGGGAAGACTTCGACCGCGCGCATCTTCGCCAAAGCGCTCAATTGCGAGAAGGGGCCGACTCCGGCCCCCTGCGGCCAATGCGCGGCCTGTCGCGATATTGCCGCCGGGACGCACCTGGACGTGATCGAGATCGACGGCGCCTCGAACAACGGCGTCGATCAGGTGCGCGACCTGCGTGAGACCGTGCAGTACGCGCCCGCCGCGGGCCGCTACAAGGTCTATATCATCGACGAGGTGCACATGCTTTCCGCAGCGGCGTTCAACGCGCTGCTGAAGACCCTCGAGGAGCCGCCGGCGCACGTGAAGTTCATCTTCGCCACCACGGAGGCGCAGAAGGTCCTGCCGACCATCGTCTCGCGTTGCCAGCGTTTCGACCTGCGGCCGATCTCCGACGAACTGATCGCCGAGCGCCTCAAGCGTATCGCCGAGGTCGAGAAGATCGAGGTCACCGCGAAGGCGCTCACCAGCATCTCCCGACTGGCCGATGGCGGCATGCGCGACGCGCAGTCGATCTTCGACCAGATGATCGCCTTCTGCGGCCAACGCATCTCCGAGGCCGATGTCCTCGACGTCTATGGACTGGTGGGCGCGGAGCAGGTGGCGAAGCTCGCCGCCGCGGTCGCCGCCGGGGACCATCGCAAGCTCGTCGAGATGGTCGATGCGTTCGACGCCGGCGGCCGCGATCTCTTCCGTCTGCTCGCCGATCTGCAGGTGGTGGTCCGCCGCGCCCTGCTCGATGCGATCAAACAGGGCGGCAAGAGCCGTGCCCTCGGTACCGAGATGACGACCGAGCAACTGACCCGGCTTCTCGATGCCCTCCACGAAGGCGAGGGCGGGGTGAAGTTCGGTCTCTCCGAGAAGGTGAATTTCGAGATCACGCTGCTGAAGGCCGTCGAAGGCAGCCGCTCGCGCGCGCTCGACAGCGTGCTCAAGGAGATCGTTGCTCTCGCCGAAGCGGCGCCGGGCGAAAAAAAAAAGAGCTGATCCCTGAGCCCGGCGACGCCGGAGGTTCCCAGGGCGACGTTTCGGTCCCGGACGACGCGGCCGAGGGTGCCGCGGTCACCTTGGAGTCGGTCGGCCGGGTTGAGGAAGGCGAACCCATCGGACCCTCCGCGGCCGACGAGGCCGCGATGCTCGGCGACGACGATCCGACCGCCGCGGCACCGGCGGCACCGACGCGCAAGCTTCCTTCGCTCGATAGCCTCGTTTCTCGGATACCGGCCGCGACCCGCAGCGCGCTCGACGAGCACCTGCGCGCCCGCTTCATGCGGGTGCGCAAGCTCAAGCCGGGCGAACTGCGCTAGACAGGATTGCGGCGAGCGCGTGCGGCTCGATCGCGACGGCCGGCTTGAGGCGCTCCGCTTGGAGGTAGGCGAAGAGGCTGGCGAGGAGGGCCCTCGCCTCGGGGTGCTGTTCCGCGAGCGCGGGCAGGTCGATGCCGCAGACCAGCAGCCGGCCGGGGCCGACCTGCGCCTCGAAGATCAAGCCGAGACGGTAGCAGCGTTCGAAGTTGTCGATCGTGCGCACGATCGGACGCACTGCCCGGGGGAGCGAGTCGAGCACGAGCGGCTGCGAGGCTTGCGCAAGGTGGAACCACTGCCAGTCGGCGTGGTCGGCGGTGGGAAAGGCGGCGAGGGCCGGGTGCTCCCGGTCGATCAACAGGCCGAGCGTGCCCGGCCTGCTGTGGAACATGGGCCAGCACCAAAAATCGGACATGAAGGCGCCGCCAGGGGTGTGGGCGAAGGGGTGGGCGGCGTCGGGCAGGAGGAGAACGCGTTCGCCCGCGGCGAGGGCTGATTGGGCCGCGCAGTCGAAGGTTCGGGCGAGCAAAGGTGGCTGTATCCGGGATCGGGGATCCCCGAGGCCGGCGCCGGTTTCGGGACTGGCAGGGTAAAGCCAAAGCGGGTACGCAGTGGAGACGGTGGTCGAGCCGGCGGTGAGCGTGAGCCGGAGTTCGACGGCTTGGGCGATCGTGGTGGCGGGCAGCGGGAACCGGAGCGGATGAAGGCGGCGCAGGCCGCCGGCGGAAGCCGCGGGAACGGGATGGACGCCGCAAACGAGCGCCGTGTTGGTCGCGAGGGATTCGACGGACCATTGCAGCCGGCCGGCGGGCAGATCGACCGGGCCGTAGTGGGCAAGGTCGACGTCGGCGATGAACGTGCTCCCTGCGGTCCAAGTGTGGCGGTCGAAGCGGGCGAGCAGGACGTGCGGCGCGCAGAAGCGGCGG
The DNA here is from genome assembly GCA_023446735.1 of Verrucomicrobiota bacterium. Lineage (GTDB taxonomy): Bacteria > Verrucomicrobiota > Verrucomicrobiia > Opitutales > Opitutaceae > CAJCBL01. The sequence continues at coordinate 21,606 of JAEXPQ010000234.1, read as the reverse complement.
AACTCCGCAGGCGTGAGCGCGCCCTTCGATTCGAGGAGCGCGTTGTACAGGCCGACGAGCGCGGTGCCCTGGCCGGGGAAATCCTGGAGCCCGAGCAGTTGGAACCCGCCGAAGCCGGGCGTGCGCAGCGCGGCCTCGATCTCCTCGCGGTAGAGCCGGGCGACGAGTTTCCCGGAGGCGCGGTGCGCGGCAGGGGCTTCGTCGAGCAGGCCGGCGGCGGCGCATTTCTCCCGGTAGTGCTCGAGGTTGCGCGCGGCGAAGACGCCGGTGTAGCGCGGGATCTCGTCGAAGTTGGGCGCGACGGAGAATTGGCCGATCTCGTGGCTCACCACCGGAATCCGAATGCCGGCGATGGCGGCGGAGTAATCGTGGCGCGTACCGCCGGTGCCGATCTGGAGGTGGCCGTCGGGGCCGTCTGGAGTGGCGTGGCAGCCGCGGACGTTAGCGAAGCGGCCGGGGTGGGCCGAATCGGGCACCCGGGCGGTGATCCAGAGATCGTCCGCAGGCGACTGCGAGGGGGCGGTGAGGAAGTTGTTGGCGCCTTCGGCGTAGAGGCGACCGGGGTCGAGTGTCCGAAGTCCGGCGACGAGGGCGGTCATCGGGGCGCGCTCGCCGCGGTGCTCGTTGCCGAGCGTGAGCGCGACGAAGGAGGGGTGGTGCCCGTAGGCGCGGAGGACGGCCTCGGCTTCGGGGAGGAGCGCAGTGCGGATCGAGTCGTTCCACTCGCCCCAGAACGGCAGCTCGGTCTGCACGTAGAGCCCGAGCTCGTCGGCGGCGGTGAAGGCGGCGTCGGGCGGCGTCCAGCTGTGGAAACGCACGTGGTTGAGCCCGTGGGCGAGCAGGACGCCGTAGTACGCGCGCCAGCCGGCGACATCCAGCGGCGGGTGGCCGGTGAGCGGGAAGACGCAGCAGTTGACCTCGCCGCGCAGGAAGGTGGTGCGTCCGTTGATGGCGAACTGCGTGCCGCGCGCGCGGAACTCGCGCAGTCCGGTGGTGAGCGTGAACTCATCGACGCCAGCCGGCGAACCGAGCCGCAGGTGGAGCCGGTAGAGCGCGGGGGTGAATTCGTCCCAGAGCCGGGCGTCGGCGCCGAGCGGGTAGGTGAGAGCGATCTCGTCGCTGGTCGTCGTGGTCGCGGGGGGCAACGGCACTGTGAGCGACGCGGGCCGGTGCGGCGGACCGGAGTGATTGCAGCTCTCGGCGGAGACGGTGAGTGAACCGGTGGCGGGCAACGTCGACGTGCCCGCGAGACGGAGGCGCAGGCGGAGGGTGCGGGTGGCGAGGTCGGGCGCGACGGCGACGTGTTCGATGCGCACCGGCGGCAGCGCGCGGATCTCCATGCGGCCGAGGACGCCGTTCCAGTTGCCCTGCGTGTGCTCGGAGACCTGGTGGTTGTCGCCGGGGGCGGGCTGGAAGGCGTTGTCGACGCGGAGCGCGAGCGTGTGTTCGCCCGGTGCGAGCGGGTCGAGGTCGTGCTCGTGTGGGACGGTGAGCAGGCGGCTTTCGCCGATCTGGCGTCCGTCGAGGTGGACGGCGGCGCGCTTGGTGCGTTCGAGGTGGAGGCGGACGGTGTGCCCGCGCCATGCCTCCGGCACGGTGAAGCTGCGCTGGTACCAAACGGGGCCCACGAGGCGACGAACGGGGGTGAGGCCGGCGGTGCGCGCCTCGGGATTGGCGGCACCGAGCGCGGCGGTCTCGGTTGTCGCAGGGAGATGGATGGTGCCTTCGCCGGCGTCGGGTGCCGGCGGTGCGGCATCCGTGGAACTCGCAACGGGGAGACGGATTCGCCACTCGCCGGAGAGGTCGAGGCGGAGCGGTGTGGCGGGACAGGGTTGGGGTACGGTTGGCACGGAGAAGCCCATTCGTTCGTGGACGAGGAGCCTATCAGGAACGAGGCCTGTCTTTTCGCGAGGACGACCGCAGCGGACGGTTCGATCTGTCAGGTTGGACCAAAGGCGGCTGCGCGCGCTCAAGGTCGGACCGAATTGGTCGGGCGTTTGCTTTCGGGCTCCGATGAGCGATTTGTTCAAGATCCTGAGCGGTGAGCCGCCTTGTCTTGCGTGTGTGTTTGCGGCTCAGCGTAGCCGTGGCTCGGGGCACTGTGTTCCGGCCACCCCCCTAGAAACAAACCCCAAGATAAATGAAACGAAACCCTGTTCGTGTCGCTCTGCTGTGCTCCGGTCTTGCGTCGGCGATCGCTCCCGCCTGGAGCCAAGCGGAGGCGGCGGTGCCCGGCAAGGAAGCCGCCGAGGATGCCGAAATCGTCGTGCTGTCTCCGTTCGAGGTGAAGGAGAACAAGGACAACCCCTACCAGTCGCGCCAAGCGCTCTCGGCTTCGCGTATCGCCACGGATCTCCAGGACGTGCCGCAGACGATCTCGGTCGTCACGAGCGAGCTGCTGCGCGACTCGCTCGGCGTGCGCATGCTCGATGCCGCCAAATACGTGACTCCGATCTCCGAGTCGACGCTGCCGTATGGTGCGGATCGGTACACGATCCGCGGCTTCACGGTTTCGCACGAGTTCATCGACGGCATGGAGATTTCCGGAGCCGACGGCTACAGCATGTCGCTCGCTCCCTACAACATCGAGCGCATCGAGGTCCTGAAGGGCCCCAATGCGATCCTCGTCCCCGGTGGCAGCCCCGGCGGCCAGATGAATCCGATCACGAAGTCGCCGTTCGGTCGCGACGCCTCCAGCGTGACGCTCGAGCTCGCGCAGTACAACGGCAACGCCTTGAGCATGGACATCAACCGGGTCGTCAAGCCCGGCATCTACTATCGCGTCGTGGGCGCCTACTGGCGCAACGAGAACATGTATTTCAAGAACCAGTTCCGCCGCGGCTACCAGTTCGCCCCGTCGGTCTCGTTCCAGCTCAACAAGGACCACAAGCTCACCCTGAAGGCCGAGCTGGTGGACAACCATGAGACAAATCTCGGCGGTGTGCCGCTCGACCCCGCGAGCGGGACCGAAACCAAGGCCGACATCGCCCGGGGCCTGCCGCGCGATTGGACCTTCGGCAGCGACAACGACGACCGCCTGCGCCAGACGCAACGGCTGAGCGCGGAGTTGTTGTCGAACTTCGGCTCGCATGTCTCGTCGCGCCTGGTGGTGGCGGTCAACCATGTGAAACGCCTCGACATCGGCGGCACCGGCGCCGGGATCAAGGGCGGCGGGGGCGGTAGCGTGAATCCCTTCACCGGCGCCTACGAACCCGGCGTGAGCTGGAACACCGCGGCCTACAATGCGGATACGACGGGCACGGTGGTCCTCACCGCGACCCCCGCCCCCGTGACCGATCCGTCGACCTGGGTCTATGGCCGCAACACTGGCGCCGAAGACATCAACTACTGGGAAGGTCACGTGAAGAACGACTATGCGATCACCTTCGACTGGTCGGGCGTGACCTCGAAGACGATCGCCGGCTTCTCGGCCAACCAGTCGAACGTCCATCGCAAATCCTACAGTTCGACGCCTCGTCCGGACGTGCCCGCCAACAATCTCGCCGGCATCACCTATCCGGATTGGGTGCTGCTGCCGATCCGCGGCAACACCTTCTCGGGTGGCACGGGCGACAACGCGCCGCAGGGCCAGAACAAGGAGGCCCGCCAGGACGATCTGCAGCTCTTCGTGCTCGAGACGCTCGGTTTCTGGGACGACCGCATCCAGCTCAGCGGCGGTGTCTCGCGCTTCTTCGGCGAGTTGACCCGCACCGACGTCTCCCGTTCGGCCGAGACCGCTCTGCGCGATACCGTCCCGACCTACAACCTCACCAGCAACGCCGTGTCGGTGGGCGTGGTGGTCAAACCGATCAAGTCGGTGTCCATCTTTGCCAACCGCAACACCACGGGCGGGGCGATGCCCGGCTCCCTCGGCGCTGGTACCTACGCGCAGTCGTTGCGGCTGGCGCAGGGCAGCCAGAAGGAGATCGGCGTGAAGACGACCCAGCTCAAGGGTCGGCTCACGGCGTCCTTCGCGTTCTTCGACATCGCGCAGAGCAACTACGCGGTGACGAACAGCCTCTATTATGAGCTCGTCGCCCAGGGCAAGACCGCCGAGGCCGCCGCGCTGCCGCCGCTCTACCTCAACATCAAGTCGAAGGGGTGGGAGTTCGAGACCAGCTACGCGGTCAATCAGAACCTGACCATCCTCGGGAACTTCACCGACTACGAGGTGCGTCAACCCGGCACGAACGCGCGGGTGCGCGGCGTCGCCGACCGCACCTGGGCGCTCTACGCCGACTACGGCTTCACCTCGGGCCCGCTCAAGGGGTTCGGCGTGAATGTGGGCGTGGACTTCCGCGACGAGGCCGCGGGCGACAACGTGACCGGTTACACCACGAACCGCTTCCTGCCGGACGGCACGATCGTCGGCAAGCAGCCGACCTTCATGCTGCCGCAGCGCACGCTCGTGAACCTCGGTGTCTCCTACAAGGCCGAGCGTTGGACGGCGCGCGTGCAGATCGCGAATCTCCTCGACGAGGAGTATCTGCAATCCGCGACCAGCCGTTCGAACGTGATCGTGGGCGAACCGACCAGCGTGAAGGGCTCCTTCACCTGGAATTTCTGACCGGATAGGCCTCGGACTCTGCCAAGGCCGGCACGGTCGGGGTGCCGGCCTTTCTGTTGGTGGCGGAGGCCTTGCTCCTGCGTGAGGTTCTTGCGGAGTTCTCCCTCAGTAAACCCACGGCTGCCGGACTGTACGAGCACTGCATGCGTTGGCGGGGGCGCGAGGTGATGCAAGCTGCGCGCGAAGTCCGCAAAATGCTGCGCCACTACGCCCACGGTCAGGTTCGTTGGAGAGACCGGATGCCGTGCAACACCCGCACGAACTGGGAATTCTACGCGGTCCTCGCCGGCTTGGGCGCCTTGCGGTTTGCCGATGACGAGCCGTGGCAGAACCATGCGAACCGGTTGTGGGTCTTCGCGCCGGAGTGTCCGCACGCTTGGGCGACCGCTGACGATTCCGGCTTCACCCGGACGACGCTGCACTTCAGCAGCGTGCCGGACCCGTTGGCCGATCTGGCCCGCGCCAACGGCGGCTGGCTCGGCCGCGATCTCTCGCCCGAGGAGATCCGGGCGATCGGCGCACAGGTCGAGGCGATCGAACCGCATTTCCGCACGCCGACTCGCATCAGTGCGATCCACATCCAGCGCCTCCTGATGGATCTCACCTTGTTGCTCCTCGAAGGGACTCCGGTGGAACAGGCGGCCCCTGCGCTCACGGACCTCTCGGTGCTCAAGACCGAACGGGCCCTCGCGTGGTATGCGGAGCATCTGGCCCAGCGCCCGACCGTGGAGCAGGTGGCGGCGGCCGTGCATGTCAGCTCGAGTCACCTGCGGCGTCTGTTCTGGCGGGCGCGCAACACCAGCCCGAAGGCGGCGTTCTGCACGATCCGGCTCGAGCGGGCGAAGGAGTTGATGGGCAACTCGACGTTCACGCTCGAGGAAGTGGCGCGCTACTGCGGCTACACCGATGCCAGCCACCTCTGCCGCGAGCACAAGGCCGCGCACCGTTTTACGCCGCATACCTGGCGCAAGCAACTGGTCGCCCAATTCAGCACCGGGATAGCGGCCGAGGCCGTTCCGGCGCGCGAATACGAGGTGCGCCCGCGCCGCGTGGCGGTGGGATCGGTCGCCTGAGCCGGGCGGGCCAGTCGTGCGGCGGTGCGACCGGACTAGTTCGGCCCCGGGGCCTTCGTCGCCGGTGGTGGAAATGGAAAAAATAGATACGAGCGCCCGATCGTCGAGGACCGGGCCCGGGTTGGCGGACCGGCGCGGATGTTTCCGCTCACGACCGTGAGGTGAAACATCCGGAACGCCGATGCGGCACGCGGCGATTGCGAGCGGGGAAGACCCACCCGCCCGGATGTTTGCTCTCACGGTCGTGAGAGTAAACATCCGGGCAGGGGGACGTGGCGGAGACCGCACCGGAGGTGCATCCCCCTCTGGGGGGGGCGTGGGAGAAGCGCGTGGGCGAGCGACCGCTTCGGACGAGCGGCAGGGATCGCGCGGCGCCTCGTCCCGGGCCAGTCGGACGGTTGGAGCGGTCCGGGCTTTGCCGGAAGGGCGACTGCGCTATCGTGGGGCCGATGAACCAACCGGACCTGACCCAAGGCGACTTCACCCTGCCCGGCGAAGCGGGCTACGAGCAGCTCACGCTCCGTCTCGCAAAGAAGTGGGGCGCGGACACGATCCGCGATTCCGACGGCACGCAGCTCTCGCCCGAGATCGTGCAGTCCGGCTACGCGATCTACTCGACGGTGTGCCTCGTGCGCTCGATCCAGCCGTGGGCGCGCGAGCACCACGACCAGTTGCAGCAGAACTTCCTGATGAGCTTCCCGGTCGTCGCCGAGAAGGCCACGACGACGGTCACGCTGCTCGCCGGCTACTACACCGAGCAGTTCATCGTGAACTGGAAGGACAGCCCGAAGCAGTGGTGGCAGGTCTTCGACCGCACCACCGGCAAGGAGGTCGCGAAGACCAAGTGGTCGTTCAACCCGAAGAAGGGCACTGTCACGATCACCGGCACCGTTCCGGGCCACAAATACACCGTGAACTTCCTCGCCCTGCGCCTGTGGGAGGAGATCTCGATGTACAATCACCTCACGAACAACTGGGGCGATCGCGAGCATCTGGCCGCCGTCGATCCGATGCAGCCCGAGGTGCAGAAGCAGTTGCTCCAGTTCCTCCAGCGCTGGCTCGTCGAGCACAAGGACACCAAGGTCGTCCGCTTCACCTCGATGTTCTACAACTTCTCTTGGTTCTGGGGCGCCGACCACGCCAAGCTGCGCGACATCTACTCCGACTGGGGCGACTACGAGATGACCGTCAGCCCGCGCGCGCTGAAACTTTTCGAGAAGAAATTCGGCTACAAGCTCACCTCGGAGGACTTCGTCAACGGCGGCCTCTACAACTCCACGCACAACGCGCCCTCGCGCCGCTACTGCGACTACATGGAGTTCGTCCACGACTTCGTGATCGAGTTCGGCCGCAAGTGCATCGACCTCGTCCACCGCCACCAGAAGCTCGCCTACGTCTTCTACGACGACCACTGGGTCGGCGTGGAGCCGAACAGCCCGCGCTTCGCCGAATTCGGTTTCGACGGCCTGATCAAGTGCGTCTTCAACGCCTTCGAGGTCCGCCTCTGCGCGCACTCGAAGGGCGTGAAGACCCACGAGCTCCGCCTCCACCCGTACCTCTTCCCGACCGGCCTCAAGGGCGAGCCCACCTTCAAGGAGGGCGGCAATCCCACGCTCGACGCGAAGAACTTCTGGATCGACGCCCGCCGCGGCATCGTGCGCGCGCCGATCGACCGCATCGGTCTCGGCGGTTACCTCTCGCTCGTCGAACCGTTCCCGGATTTCCAGGACTACATTGAGGGTCTGCTGAAGGAGTTCCGCCTCCTGAAATCCTTCCACGGGAGCGGCAAGCCGTGGGTGGCGCCGTTCAAGGTCGCGGTGCTCACCGCGTGGGGCAACCTCCGCGCCTGGACCTGCTCGGGCCACTTCACGCCCGGCGTCGAACTCTACGCCGTGCTGGAGTCGCTCGCCGGCCTCGCGCTCGACGTGCAGTTCATCAGCTTCGACGACCTCGTCGCCGAGGGCGTGCCGGACGGCGTGAAGGTGATCATCAACGCCGGTCGTGCGGGCACCGCGTGGTCGGGCGGCCACTTCTGGAGCAATCCCGAGGTCGAGGCCATCCTCACTCAGTTCGTCCAGAAGGGCGGGGGCGTCGTCGGCGTGGGCGAGCCCAGCGCGTACGCGCAGCCCGGCCAGCAGTTCAAGCTCGCGCAGGTCTTCGGCCTCGACCGCGACGGCGGTGAGCGCCTCGCCAACGGCAAGTACAAGTACGCCAAGCCCGAGGGCGCGTTCGCCCCGCACTTCATCACCGCCGATCTGCCGGCGGGCGCGGCGCCCGACTTCGCCAAGGATGTCGACGGCATCTACGTCCACGGTCCGGACACGCAGGTGCTGGCCGAGCGCGACAACTCGCCGCGGCTGGCCGTGCACGGTTTTGGCAAGGGCCGGGCGGTGTATTTGAGCGGCTTCAAGTTCACGCCGGAGAACACGCGTCTGCTCCATCGCGCGCTCTACTGGGCCGCGGCCAAGGAGGCGAAGTGGTCGGTGTGGAGTTCGGCGAACATCCGCACCGAGGCCACCTACTTTCCGCGCGCGAAGAAGCTCGTGGTGATCAACAACGCCGGCACCGACGAGTCCACCACGGTCACGCTCGGCGATGGCAAGGACACCAAGGCGGTGGAGCTGCCGGCCCACGGTATCGCGATCATGGACGCATAACTCGCGTGCCTCGTCCTGCCTGCTGGCCGCGGGCAGGGGGCGGTGGCATCGAGCAGTTCTTGGTCGGTGAGACCGTCGCCGGCCGTAGGCTGGGGCCGCCTGGCGTTGCCGCTGCCACGGCCGAAAAGGACGGGGTTGGCAGCGGTGCGGCTCACACACCAGCCTTGTCCCGGACCTGCGGTTCCGTTGACTCCTCGGCCATGGCGAACACGACTCTCCGCATCGGCATCGTCGGCGCCGGGGCGAACACCCGGACCAAGCATCTTCCTCTGCTCCAGGCGATCCCCGGAGTGAAGGTCGTGATGGTCGCGAACCGTTCCGCGGCCTCGACGCAGGCGGTGGCGAAGGAGTTCGGGATCCCCGGCGTGGCGCGCCATTGGCGCGAAGTCGTGGCGGCGCCGGATGTCGACGCCGTCGTGATCGGCACCTGGCCCTATCTGCATGCGGAGGCGACTTGTGCGGCGCTTGCGAACGGGAAACATGTGCTGACCGAGGCCCGCATGGCCGCGCACTTGGCGCAGGCCGAGACGATGGTGGCGGCGGCCAAGGCGCGACCGGAGTTGGTCGCGCAGATCGTGCCGGCGCCGATGTCGCTCGATTTCGACGCGGCACTCGCGGAACGGCTGACGGCGCTCGGCCGATTGCGTGAGGTGTGCGTCACCCACACGGGTGGACAGTTTGCCGATGCGGCAGCGCCGTTGGGGTGGCGGCAGGAGTTTGCGTTCAGTGGGGTGAACACGCTGATGCTCGGCATCAACTACGAGATGGTGCTGCGGTGGCTCGGCGAGGATCCGCTGTGGGTGCAGGCCGATGCCGCGGTCTTCACCGCCCGACGCAAACGCCCCGAGGGCGGCGCGGGAGATGTCGAGATTCCGGAGAGCGTGACGGTGCTCGGGCGCTATTCGACCGGAGCGCGGCTGGTGATGCATTTCAGCGGAGTCGAGCTCGGGCAACCCCGCCACGAAATCCGCCTCAACGGCGAACATGGAGCGCTCCGGCTCGATCTTCTGTCGCAGAAACTTTGGCATACTGCGCTCGGTGGCGCGGAGACCGCCGTCGAGCCCGCGCCCGCGCAGCGCCGCGGCTGGCGCGTGGAGGAGGATTTTGTGGCGAGCATCCGCGACGGGGCTCCCGTGCGCCTCACGGACTTCGTCAGCGGATTGCGCTACATGCGGGTGACCGACGCCGTTTGGCGTTCCTGGAGCGAGGGCGGCATGCGGGTGGCCATTTGATGTCCGAGCCCTCCATCCCATGCGCATCTTTCAGTTCTGGTCGGAACTCAAGCGCTCGGTCGTCGTCGACGGCAAGCCGCATCCGGTACGGGTCTTCGGCGGTTCCAACGTCTCTCCCGAGGCTGCGGTGCATGACGCCGAGGGGCGGTTGCGGCGGGTGCAGGCCCGCATCGCGGGCCGGGTGGAGTGCGAGGACGCGGCCTCCTACGAGGCCGACATCCGCGAGGAGATCCTATGGCGGATCGATGACCGGAACGTGGTGACGCGCAACCGTTACGGGGCGGCGGTGCTCAACAGCAGCGAGGTCTTGTTCATCGACATCGATCAACCCCGAACAGGCTTCTGGGACTTTTTCCGCGGCCCGCCGCGGGGGGCGCACAAGACGGAGCGGATCGTCGCGCAGGTGAAGGCGTTGGTGCTGAAGACGCCGGAACTGCGCGGCTTCGGCGTGCGACTCTACGAGACGCACAGCGGAGTCCGGGCGATCGTGACCGGACGGCATTTCGATCCCAAGGCGGAGTCGACTGCGCAACTGTTGCGGCGCTTCAATGCGGACTGGCTCTACAGTGCGCTCTGCCGGCGACAGGGCTGCTTCCGGGCACGGCTGACACCAAAGCCGTATCGGATGAAGTGTCGCACCCACAAAGTGGTGTTTCCGCGCGCGTCCGCGGCCGAGGAGTCCGAGCATCGGGCGTGGGTGACGGAGTACGATCAGCTGCGGCGGCCGTACGCCACCTGCCGTTTGATTTGCTCGATCGGCCATGATGTGCGTGATGCGATCGTGGATTGGCACGACCGCGAGACCGGTGCGGGCTCGGGGCGGAAGCTGGCCTGAAGATATAGACAATACATGGAAACAGGGACAAGGGGAGCGCACATGGATAACTCGGGGGATGGCGGCCCGCCGCACAGTTCACCACTGGGGTGAGGGTTCGTGGTCGCGCCGTTGCTTTACCAAGCGCGTCGCGGTGCTATTCTTCCACCTCTCCTCCGCTCTGGCGCGTGTCCAAACTGTGGTTTCGTGGCTGATGTGCCCGGGGCGGGCCGGGCCGACGAATCGCGAGCCGGTCCGCGCGAGGTGGCTTACTCCGGCGGGGCCTCAGTAGTGCTCGGTCGGTTGCTCGTTGCGGGGCGGCTGCTGTTGGCTGTGCTTGTACGCGCGACTCGCCCAGACCAGAAGCCCGCCGAACACGATCACCGCCAACGTCGCGAGCGCGAGGTAGAGGAAACAGCCCCGGCGCACGTCGCTCTTGATGTCGGCGGGCCGGTGCTCCGGCAGCAGATCGGTGTGCGGACCGTCGGTCGCGGGCGGCGTGACGGCGGTCTGCGGCTCTGCGGCCTTGGCCAGGATGGCCGCTGGATCGATCGCGGGGGGCGGGGGGGCTGACTTGACCACCGGTGTCGTCGGGGCCGCGGTGGTCGCGACCGGTGCGGTGCCTCCGGCGGCTATTTCCCGGTCCAGCCAAGCGAGGTGCTCGGCGATGAGCGCGCGCTGCCGGCGAAGTTCCGCGAGTCGGTCCTGCATGGCAGCGAGAGTTAACGTGATGTTTTGCCCGCGCAATCGCCAAGCTCGGCGGGTGGGCGTGGCGATGGGCGAAGGAGGAAACGTCGTTCGCGGTCGCGTTACTGCGGGAGGAAAGGCGGGGGCGCTCCGCTATGGCTGCACCTGCACCCGCAGGTGCAGGAACCGTCGGTTGCTTGCAGAGAGGGGCAGGGCATCGCGGACGACGATGGTCCGACGGTTTCCGGAGGTCGTGTCGCTGACCATCACGATCTGTTCGGGGCCGGAGAGCCAGGTCTTCAGGTCGGTCGAGGCCTCGGGGACGAGGGCGAGGTCCGTGACCGTGGCGGGAGTCGTGAACGTCATGGTCAGGTGGCGGGCGTTGTCGGCGCCGAAGGGTTGCACCGCGATGATGGGCTGTCCGGCGGAGCCGGCGGCGAGCGGTTCCAGGCCGAACGCGTATTCGAGAAGGTTGGGCAATCCGTCGCCGTCGGGATCGGCGTTGTCGCCGACGATGGCGGGATCGGATTCGGGGCCGAAGTGCAGCGCTTGCCAGTCAGCGTAGGACGTGACCCCGGCGACCACTTCGGCGACCTTCGTGGTATAGCGGACGAAGTAGTCAGTGTCAGCGGGTTGGGCGGGAAAGGTGCAGGAGGCAAACGCGCCGCTGAGTGAACCGCTGGCAATCACGCGGAAGCGGCTGCCTCTGGATGGGACGAAGCCTTCTGCGAGGGCGAAGGCGATAGGTCCGGCCAGCGTAGCGTTACCCGCTACGACGAGCCGGCCGAAGTCCCCGACGTCGATGCCTTTAGCGGAACAGGTTAGGATGGCGCCGACGGCGAGTTCAAAGTCGCCAACTATGCTCAGCGATGCCCCAAGCGAGTCGCCGGGGATGATGCTGCCACCGGTAGCTGTGACTTGGCCGGTGATGATGCCAGCACCGGATAGTTCACCGCCGAGAAGGCGCAGGCCCTCGGGTGCAGTGATGGTAATATGGCCACCGGCTAGTTTGGTTTGCCCCGCTGTCTGATGATAGGTTTGGGAGAAACAGAGCGTGCCGGCGCGAGGCTCGACGCGACCGGAATTAGTGAACGCACAATTGAAGGAATTCCCCAGTCCGAAGTTCTTGAAGATGCGGCCGCGGTTCTCGAGGGTGAGGGCGGAACCGAGGGCGCGGTCGCACCAGATGTCGAGGACGCCGTCGGGTTCGTTGACGAGGTGGCCGACAAGAGGGGCGAAGGTGTCGCCGTTGATGTCGCCGTTCTGCCAGAGAAGGGTGCCGTGGTTGGTGAGGATGCCGGTGAGGTGGTGGGGCACGTCGTTGGTGATAACGAGCGTGGCACCAGGGGAGATCGTGGTGGATGAGCTCGCGATGCCACCGCCGAGCGTCAAGGTGCCGGCTTGTAGGGCGAGCTCCGCACAGAGGATGGAGCTGGCGGCGACGTTGCCACCTTTGATCACGGCGCGTTCCATTGAAGTAGGCACATGCCCGAGGCTCCAGTTGCCGGGTTCCTCCCATCCGTTCGAGACGGTGCCTTTCCATGTGTTCTCAGTCTGCGCCTGCGCGAGCAGAGACACTGCGCCGGCTATGAGGATAGCGATGCAGCGGACACCCCACCGGAGCCCGCTGCCCAAGGTTTGCTTGAGCATGGGGTGAGGCTGTTGTGCCCGACCGCTGATTACAAGGCCAACGTACGCTCCTGCCCGTCCTGCCGGGAGTCGCAAAATGTGCCTTGCCGCTCGGGACGGCGGTGCATGCACTTCCCCGCGCATGACGGCGCTCAAACGTACCCCGCTTTTCGCCTTCAACCAGCGGCACGGTGCCCGCTTCGTCGACTTCGGCGGCTGGGAGATGCCGGTCCAGTACCGCAGCATCCTCGAGGAGCACCGGGTGGTGCGCCAACGCGCCGGGCTCTTTGATGTGAGCCACATGGGCGAGGTCGAGGTCGTCGGGCCGGACGCCGTCCGTTGCCTCGACCATCTCGTCACCAACGACGTGTCGAAGCTCTTCCCGGGGCGGGTGTTGTATTCGACCATGTGCCAACCCGATGGCGGGGTGGTCGACGATCTCATCATCTATTGTCGTGGCGCGCAGGATTTCCTTGTGTGCGTGAATGCCTCCAACATCGACAAGGACGTCGAGTGGATCATGCGCCACGCCGCCGGCTTCGACTGCTCGGTGCGCAACGTTTCGGACGACTTCGCTCTGCTCGCCCTGCAGGGGCCGGCCTCGGTCGCGATCCTGCAACCGCTCACCGGCACGGATCTCGGCGCGTTGCGGTACTACCACTGTGCCCCCGGCACTGTCGCCGGGGCCGAGTGCCTCGTCGCCCGCACCGGCTACACGGGGGAGAATGGCTACGAGTTGTTCTGCCGACCGGCCGACGCCGAGCGGCTCGCCGGGGACCTCCTCGCCGCCGGCCGGTCGCACGGGCTGGAACTCGCCGGCCTCGGCGCGCGCGACAGCCTCCGCCTCGAGGCGGGTTATCCGCTCTATGGACACGAGATATCCGAGACGATCTCGCCGCTTCAGGCCGGGCTCGGCTGGGTGGTGAAGCTCGACAAGGCCGCCGAATTCGTCGGGCGCGAGGCGCTGCGCGCCCAGAAGGCGGCCGGGTCCGCCCGACGCATCATATTCTTCAAGACAGGCGATCGCCGCATCGTCCGCGCCGGGACGCCGGTGGTCGACTCCTCGGGCCCGGTGGGCGAGGTGGTGTCGGGCACGCTCTCGCCGCTCCTCAACGAGGCGATCGGTTCCGCGCTCGTGGCGTCCACGGCCGGCGAGCTCTCCGTTGACGTGCGCGGCACCGCCATCAAGCTCACGCCCGTCAAACCGCCCTTCGTCACGCTGCCGGCGAAATCCTGAACCCCGCACCTCCCCATGTCCGTCCCGACCGACTGCAAGTACGCAAAATCCCACGAGTGGGCGAAGTGCCTGGCCGACGGCACCGTGCTCGTTGGCATCACCGACCATGCCCAGAACAGCCTCGGTGACATCACGTTCGTGCAGTTGCCGAAGGTCGGTGCCGTGCTCGCCGCCGGCGATAGTTTCGGCGTGGTTGAGAGTGTGAAGGCGGCCTCGGACCTCTATGCGCCGGTTGCGGGCACGGTCGTGGCGATCAACGAGGAATTGAACAACGCGCCGGAGACCGTGAACAAGGAACCCCACGGCGCGGGATGGCTGCTGAAGCTGCAACCGGCGGACCCCGGCGAAATCGACCGACTCCTCGCGGCCGACGACTACGCGAAGCTACTGGTTTGAGATGCGGCGCCCGCGCCCGACGGGCGTGACTGCGGGACCTCACGGGTCGAGCCTGGATCTTCACACGCGGCCGAACTCGCCACGGCTTCCGACGGCCGGGACTGATCGAAACTCCAGCGAATCGCGCCGGCGCCCCCTCCGCGTCCTCGGGAATGTGAGGCATTCGGATTGGCCACGCGCGGCATCCGGGCGACAGGAACCGCGGGCGCGTGCTCCGCGAGGGGGAATCGCGGCGCCGGAGGACAACGAAGCGGAGCCGATGATCGGCTCCGCTTCGGTCGTGTTGGCGGGATGGCGGTGGGCGAAGGCTGTCCCAGGTCCACCAACTCCTGCCGGTGCGAGTTCAGGCGCTGCGGACGGCGGCGCGGTTGAGCGCGCTGAGGAGCGCGCGGATGGAGGCGGTCTCGATGTTGGTGTCGATGCCGGCGCCGAAGAACGACAGGCCGCGCTCGGTCTTGATCTGGATGTAGGAGGCGGCCTTCGAGTCGGCGCCCTCGCCGAGCGAGTGCTCGTTGTAGGTCACGAGTTGGAAGTTCTTGAGGCCCGCAACCTCGAGGGCGTGGACGAACGCGGCGATGGGACCGTTGCCGTTGCCGCGCAGGCGCTGCGGGCGGCCTTCGACGATGAGGTCGGCCGTGCACTCGGTCTCCTGGTGGTGTCCGCCGCGCGGATGCGCGGAGAAGTCGGCCAGGGCGTAGGGCGCGGTGCGGTTGATGTACTCGTTGAGAAACAGGCCGTAGATCTCCTCGGAGGCGATCTCGGTGCCCTTCGAGTCGGCGTAGTCGTTGACGATCTTGCCGAACTCCTTGTGCATGGCCTTCGGGAGCTGCAGGCCGTACTCCTTTTCGAGCACGTAGGCCACGCCGCCTTTGCCGGACTGGCTGTTGATGCGGATGATCGCGCGGTAGGTGCGGCCGATGTCGGCCGGGTCGAGGGGGATGTAGAGCACGTCCCAGGGCTTCTCGCAGCACTGTTTGGCCCAGGACTTCTTGATGGCGTCCTGGTGCGAGCCGGAAAACGCGGTGAAGACGAGCTCGCCCACGTACGGGTGGCGGGGATGGACCTCCATCTTCGTGCAGCGCTCGTAGACCTCGCGCACGTGGTTGATGTTCGAGAAGTCGAGACCCGGATGGATGCCGTGGGTGTAGAGGTTGAGCGCGACGGTGGTGACGTCGAGGTTGCCGGTGCGTTCGCCGTTGCCGAAGAGGGTGCCCTCGACGCGGTCGGCGCCGGCGAGCAGGCCGAGCTCAGTGGCGGCCACGCCGGTGCCGCGGTCGTTGTGGGTGTGGAGGCTGATGGTCGTCGACTCGCGGCGGGTGAGGTGGGTGCTCATCCACTCGATCTGGTCGGCGTGGATGTTGGGCGTGGCGTACTCGACGGTGGCCGGGAGGTTGAGGATGATCTTGTTCTGCGGGGTGGGCTGCCAGACGTCGCTCACGGCCTCGCAGATCTCGAGGGCGAACTCGAGCTCGGTGCTAGTGAAGCTCTCGGGCGAGTACTCGAGGCGGATCTGGGAGCCGGCGGCGACGAGCGGCTGCATCTTCTCCTTGAGGAAGGAGACGCCGTGGGTGGCGATGGTGATGATCTCGCCCTTCGTGGCGCCGAAGACGTATTCGCGCTGCTTGGGCGAGGTGGAGTTGTAGAGGTGAAAGATGGCTCGCTTCACGCCCTGGAGCGCCTCGAGTGAGCGCGTGATGAGATCCTCGCGGCACTGGCAGAGGATCTGGATGGAGACGTCGTCCGGGATGCGCTTCTCCTCGATGAGGCGGCGGCAGAACTCGAACTCGATCTGGGAGGCCGAGGGGAAGCCGACTTCAATCTCCTTGAAGCCGATGCCGACGAGGAGTTCGAAGTACTCCAGCTTCTCCTCGACGCTCATGGGCTGGGCGAGGGCCTGGTTGCCGTCGCGCAGGTCGACGCTGCACCAGATCGGGGCGTGGGTGAGCGTACGGTTGGGCCACTGGCGGTTCGGGAGGCGGACGGGCGGGAACGGGCGGTACTTCGTAATCGGCGGCTTTTGCATGACGGAAAGGGGGCGGAAAGAAACGTTTGGGCTGAACGGGGTGGTTCGCTTCGAGAAAGCGGCACGAGCGCGCCGCGACGAACGGAATAGGCCCGGAACTCAGGACAGCGCCAAGCGGCGCAGTCGGAGCGGGCCGCCGGTAAGTCGAAGCGCTGTCGGAAGGTGGTGCACGTGGCGGAGTTAGCCCGGGGGCGGCTGCGCTGTCAACGGCGGGGAGATACCGCGCGGCCCGGCGGAAGTTCGCCGGAGAATCGAACGTGGGCCGGAAACGCGTTGCAGTAGGGGTGCGGCGTAACCTGAATTGTTGGCGCGGCGTCACTTCCGCTGTGCCTGTCGAAGCCACAACACCATGGACGAGCAAGCGCCCGACTACGACGCATTGTTGGCCGGAGTTCGCCGCGGAGACCAGACCGCGGCCCGCCTGCTCGTGGAGGCGTTGCACCCGCTTGTCCGCAAGATCGTGCGCTCGCACCTCCCGCGCCGCGTGGCCGAGGAGGACCTCGCGCAGGAGGTTTACCTGAAGATGTTCAGCCGCATCGAACAGTACCGGGGCGATATGCCACTGCCGCACTGGGTTTCCCGGATCGCGGTGACGACTTGCATCGACCACCTCCGTTTCCAGCAGCGGCGGCCCGAGCTGCGCTGGGCGGACCTTTCGGAAAACGAGGCCGAGGTGCTCGACGCGGTGCTCTCCGGCGGCGACGGCGAGGATGCCACCGACGCGCTTGCCGCGAAGGAGCTGGTCCACCGTCTCCTCCAACAACTTTCGCCCGCCGACCGCACGGTCATCACATTGCTCGACCTCGAGCAGAAGTCCGTCGCCGAGATCCGCGAGATCACCGGCTGGGGCTCGAGCATGATCAAGGTCCGCGCTTTCCGGGCCCGCCGGAAGTTGCGCAAACTCTTCGAACAACTGGAACGAAAGGAACGCCCATGAAACGTCAGGATCCTTGGATGAAGCTCGTCGCGGCCGCCCGCCGCGCTCCCGCGGAGGAACCCGCGGCGCTTCCGCTTGGTTACTCGACCCGCGTGGCCGCGCAGGGGTTGGCGCAACGGCGCGAGCCGGCCGACCTTTTTGGCCTTTTGGCGTTGCGCGCGCTCGGCGTGGCGCTCGTCGTGCTGCTCACCTCGGCCGCGGTCGGCTCCCTCCCGAGCTCGGCGACCGCCGCCGACTCCACTTCCGACGACCTCGACCCGGTTGCCGAACTGGTCGCCCAACTCTGACGATGTTCACCAAAGCCCGTACGATCTCGATCCTCTCCGGGATCTTCTTGGCCGGCATGGCCACCGGTGTGTTCCTCGCGCCCGTCTTTCATCACCGTGGCCCATCGCAGCCGGCGGCCCCTCGTCCCTTCATCGAGCGCACGATGGATCGACTGCAGCAGAAGCTGGAGCTTACGCCTGAGCAGAAGACCCGCATCGAGGCGCTCATGCGCGATTCCGGCGTCGTGCTCGGAAAGATCCGGCGCGACTCTTGGCAGGAGAGCATGAAGGAGATCAACCTCCTCAACGGAAAGATCGCCGCGCTGCTCACGCCTGAGCAGCGGATCCAGTTCACGGCATTCCAGCAGGAACAGCTCGAACGGCTCCGCCACCGCCAGATGGAGCGCGAGGGGCGCTACGGTTTCCGCGGCGACGGACCGCCGTCGCCGCCCGAAGGCCTTCCACCGCTTCCGCACGGGGACGCCGGCCAACCGCCTCCGCCCCCGCCGCCCCCGGAGGAGTGAGACCGCAACGCCGCCGCTGGCGGCGTTTTTTTTTGCCAGAATCTGGTTGCGGCGCCGGAGCGTGCTCACCACCGTCCGCGCCGGCCAGGTCCCATGCATGGGCAGACGCGTGAACTCCGCTAGGACCGGAAGGTAGCAACGGCAACGACGTTCTCCCAGTGCCGTGGGGTGCCTGGCCACTTTCATTTTCCCGTCGCGGTTCCCGCGACCTTGCCCCTCGTGCCGCCAGCGCGCATAGAAAGAGATCATGAATACCTCGCTTGTCCTGACGCTCATCGGGGCCGACCGGCCCGGACTCGTGGAATCGGTGGCACAGATCGTCGCGGGCCGAGGTGGGAATTGGCTGGAGAGCCGCATGGCTCGCCTGGGCGGGCAGTTCGCCGGCATTGCCCGCGTCGAGGTGGCCACGGTGCAGGAGCCGGGGCTGCGGGCGGCCTTGGCGGCGCTCGAGTCCCAAGGATTGAAGGTGGTCGTCACCCAGGATCCGGCGGGCGCGGCGGCGGTCCAGCAGGGGCGGGCGGTGAAGCTCGAATTGGTCGGGCAGGATCGTCCGGGAATCGTGCACCAGGTCTCCCATGTGTTGGCGACCCATCGGGTGAACGTTGAGGACCTGCGGACCGAGTGTGTCGAAGCGCCCATGGCGGGAGGAACTCTATTTCGCGCTGAGGCCGAACTGCTTGTCCCGGCCGCGGCCGACATGGCGGCGATCCGGGGAGACCTGGAGAAGATCGCCGCCGATTTGATGGTCGATCTGCGTTTCGCCGAAGCGAAGTGAGCGAGCGGCGCCGGTCGCAGGACTCCGAACGGAAGGCGATGGGCTCCGAGCGAAGCGAACCGCCATTTGCCTGGCTCACGTTGTAATCGTAGCTTCCGGCGATGCTTCCCGTCGGCGAAGGCCTACCGACCGCTCAGGCCGGTGCAACGCGCTCCGTTTCTGCGAACTCCGGTTCGCGGAACACGCTGGCTCGCACGACCGCGGAGCGCGCTCGGGGTGAGCGGTCCGGCGCCGAGCCCGCCGCGAAGTCGGTTGAGGCGCGGGCCGCGGCGGTTCCGGACACGGGTGTGACGGCGTACGTCCAGGCGGCGCGCCAGATGGCGGCGGGGGCCGCGGGCGACGCGACGGCGACCGCGGATACGACCACGGCCCAGGTGGCGGCGGAAGTTGCCGATCTCAAGGCGACCGATGCCGCTGTGAGAGCGCATGAGGCGGCCCACGTGGGCGCGGGCGGCAGCTATGTCCGCGGTGCGGCGTCGTTTACGTATCGGGAGGGTCCGGACGGAAAACAATATGCCGTGGGCGGCGAGGTGAGCATTGATACCTCGCCGGTGGCGGGGAATCCGCAGGCGACGATCTTGAAGATGATCACGGTCCGCGCCGCGGCTATGGCGCCGGCGGACCCGTCGGCGGCGGATCGGGCGGTCGCAGCGGCGGCGTCGCGGCAGGAGGCGGCGGCGCGGGCGGAGCTGTTGCAGGCGGACGGGGATTCCCCATTCGCCATTCCAACCGAAGACGGCGGGGAGCGGCCGGATTCCGACCAGCCGGCTGCGGAGGTCACGAACGCTCAGGCGCGGCAGGTGCGGGAAACCTATGGGGCGTTCACCGATTCGCGCACCGAGGCCGAGCCGGGGTTCCGCGCCGCGGCGTGAAATTGCGGCTGCCGGAACGCGCCGGCGGGGCGCGACAGGCGTCGCATCACTCCCATTTTCGGTCGAGTTGGGCGGCGTGGAAACGGATGGTCCGCTGGTGGGCGGCGATTCCGACATCGTCGGCGGTCTCGATCAGCGTGGTGAGCACCAGCTGCAACGCTTCGGCGTGCCGGCCGAGGTTGTGCAAGCAGAGGGCGAGGAAGACCTCGAATTCGCGTTGGTCCGGAAACAGCAGGCGGCCCTGTTCGAGGACGGCGCGCGCGTGCTCGTAGTCGCCCAGGCAGCGGAGCGCGGCGCCGAGCCCGAGGTAGGCCGCGGAGAGTTCGTGCGGCGGCAGGCCGAGGGCGATCGCGCGTTCGTAGGCGGTGGCGGCATCGCGGTACCGGCCGAGGACTTCACAGCTCCAGGCAATCTGGTGGAGGATCTCCGGCGTATTGGGGAACCGAGTCTCCAGCGCGCGCAGCCGGGGCAGAAGGGCGGCGGCCGCGCCGCCGTGGCGCGCGCCGACGATGGCGTCGAGTTCGGGTTTCCAGTCGGGCTGCGGGGATTGCTCGCTCATCGCCGCCATGGACGCCGGTTGTCGTTTCGCTGGCAACCCCGGAGCGATCTCGGGCGCGGCGCACGGGAGCAATTCTTGCCGCGCGGTTTTCTTGAGCGGCGCTCCGATTGTACCGTGGGGGGATGGGGACGAAAGGGGAGGTCCCGGTGACGCCTGCGGGAGGGGCAGGGGAGGGACGCGTTTTCGGGACCAGAAGTCCACGGGGCGCCACGAGTAACCGCGTCTTGCGTGAGGAGCGAAGCGATTGGCAGTCGCCGCCTTCCGCATTGCCTCCCGCCCAGCGTCGCCGCCATCCTCGCCGCTTCCTTATGTCCGAGCCGACGCCCACCGCCGCCACTCCCGCGCCCTCCGATTTCATCCGCGACATCGTTGCGGCCCATGTTGCCGAGAAACGCTACCCGCAGATCGTCACGCGTTTCCCGCCTGAGCCCAACGGCTACCTCCACATCGGCCACGCCAAGTCCATCTGCCTCAACTTCGGCATCGCCCGCGAAAACGGCGGCCGCTGCAACCTCCGCATGGACGACACCAATCCGGCGAAGGAGGACGTCGAGTACGTCGAATCCATCATCGAGGACGTCCAGTGGCTCATCGCCGGCTGGGCCGACCATTGCCTCGGCTTCAAGGCCCACGGCACCACGCCCACCGCGCAGACTGTCGGCGGCAAGACCGACTTCTACATGCCCGCCGTTGTGGGCCACCACGAGACTCCCGCCGAGAAGGCCGCCCACGCGGACGCGCCGAAACCCACCGTGGAGCTGGAGCCGTTTTTCGCGTCGGACTACTTCGACCAGCTCTATGAGTACGCCCTGCAAATGATCCGCAGCGGTAAGGCCTACGTCTGCGACCTCACGCCGAAGGAGACCGACGAATACCGCGGCGCGCCCGACAAGCCGGGCCGCGAGTCGCCCTTCCGCAACCGCTCGATCGCAGAGAACCTCGACCTCTTCCAGCGCATGCGCGCCGGCGAGTTCCCGGACGCCGCCCGCACCCTCCGCGCGAAGATCGACATGGCCTCGCCCAACGTCTGGCTGCGCGACCCGCTGCTCTACCGCATCCGCCACACCGCCCACCACCACACCGGCGACAAGTGGTGCATCTACCCGCTCTACGACTACGCCCACTGCCTGAGCGACTACATCGAGGGCATCACCCACTCCATCTGCACGCTCGAGTTCGAGGTGCACCGCCCGCTCTACGACTGGCTGCTCGAGGCGCTCAGCCTCCCGCGCCCGCTCCCGCACCAGTACGAGTTCGCGAAACTGATTCCTGGTTACACGCTCGTCTCCAAGCGCCGCCTCATCCAGCTCGTCAACGAGAAGGTCGTCACCGGCTGGGACGACCCGCGCATGCCCACC
>JAEXPQ010000231.1 GCA_023446735.1 Verrucomicrobiota bacterium | reverse complement strand
GTGGTGCGCCAACACGACGGCTGGATCGAGGTGGAGAGCACGGTGGGCGCCGGATCCAGTTTCCGGGTCTATCTGCCGGCGGTGGCGCGGCCGAAGGCGGTCGCGGTTGCCGGCGCGGACGGCACCGTCGAGCCGATGCCCGGCGGCTGCGAGACCATCCTGGTCGTGGAGGACGAGGTGGCGGTCCGCGCGGTCGCGCGCTTGGCGTTGCGGCGCCTCGGCTACACGGTGCTGGAGGCCGACAATGCGCCGGCGGCGCTGCGGCTGTGGACCGAACTGGGCGGCCGGGTCGATCTGCTGTTCACCGACATCGTGATGCCCGGCGGCATGTCGGGCCACGAGCTGGCGGCGCGGCTCCAATTGTTGAAGCCCGACCTCAAGGTCCTGTTCTGCAGCGGCTACACCCGCGAGGTGGAGCAGTTCGAGCCGGGCGACGGCCGCAACGCGAGTTTCCTGGCGAAACCCTACAAGGCCGCGGAACTGGCGGCCGCCGTGCGCCGGGTGCTGAAGGAGCCCGCCGCGTAGCCGGACCGCCCTGGTGAGGCGAGTGCTGTCGCGGCTTCCGACTCGGCGCGGCCGACCTCCCTGTCGGCGATGTTCGCGACTTTCCCCCGCCATCGTCCGGGGGCGAAGGACGAGACCTTTGGGGCGCCGGACGGGCGGTCGGCAAACATGGGCTTGTCCCGGAAGCGGCGGGCGCCGATTTTGGCGGCCACCCACCGGCATGCTCTGGCTTTACCGACTGATCTTCCTCCCGGCGATGCTCCTCGCGTCGCCGTTCTACCTGCGCCGCATGTGGAAACGCGGCGGCTATCGCGCCAGTTTCGGCGAGCGTTTCGGCGGCGGTCCCGCGCTGCCGGCAAAGCGGCCCGGCGTTGCGCGCATCTGGCTGCAAGCCGTGAGCGTGGGCGAGGTGTTGGCGATGGCGCCGCTGGTGCGGCGCCTGGTCGACGGGGGCCGGGCGGAGGTGTTTCTGACGACCACCACGAGCACCGGTTATGCGCTGGCGAAGGACAAGCTCGGCGCCGTGACGGTCGGGATCGGCTATTTTCCGCTCGATTGGTGGCTGTTCAGCCGGCGCGCGTGGAGCCGGATCCGGCCCGATCTGGTGTTGCTCGCCGAAAGCGAGCTGTGGCCGGAGCACCTCGCCCGCGCGGCGCGTGCGCGGACCCCGGTGGTCCTCGTCAACGCCCGCCTGTCCGACCGGAGCTATCGCCGGCTGGCCCGGTTCCGGCCGCTGGCGCGCCGCCTGTATCGGAAGATCACGCGCATCCTGGCCGGTTCGGTGCAGGATGCGGAGCGGTTCCGGCGGCTCGGTGTGCCGGCGGAGAAGATCGTGAACACCGGCAATCTGAAGTTCGACGTGGCGATCGCGGCGCTCGACCAATGGGAGCGCGCGATGCTCCGGCGCGAACTCGGCTTCGCCGACAATCAGCTCGTCATTCTCGGCTCCTCGACCTGGGCTGGGGAGGAGGCGGCGCTGCTGCGGCTGCTCGAGCGCGCCCGGCGAGACGGCGTGATCTGCCACCTGCTGCTCGTGCCGCGGCACGCGGAGCGTCGCGGCGAGATCGAGGCGTTGCTGCGCACCCGCCCGCTCAACTGGCACTTGCGCTCGCGCGGGCAGGCCGTGGGCCAGGTCGATGTGTGCGTGGCGGATACGACCGGGGAACTGCAGAAACTCACGCAGGTGGCGGACCTGGTGTTCGTCGGTAAAAGCCTGCCGCCCAACGAGGGCGGGCAGACTCCGATCGAGGCGGCCTTGTTGGAGAAGCCGATTCTGTTCGGTCCGGCGATGAGCAACTTCCGGGTGGCCGCGGACTCGCTGGTCGGCGGCGGGGCGGCCTTGCCGGTCGGCGACGAGGTCGACCTGGTCGACCTCGGGCTGGAGCTGTTGCGCGACGGGAAGCGGCGCGCCGCGATGGCTGCGGCGGCCGGTGCGTGGCACAAGGCGAACCAGGGCGCGATGGAGCGCACGCTCCGGGAGTTGGCGCAGTACGGCACCCCGCAGGGCTGAGCGGCGGTGGCCGCCGCTTGGGGGGGGGCTTGCGCGCTCGGTCGCTGGCCGGCGGGAGCTTTGCTTTCCGGCGATCTTGTGTTTGCGGTTACGCGGAATCGCGCGCGAGACTCCGCAGGCCATGAGTACTCGCCGTGTTTGCGCGCTCGTTTTTGCCTCGGTCTTGGCCGCAGCTCAGCCCGTTCTGGCGGCCGATATCGCCCTCTCCGACGGTCGTGTCTTCAAGGATGCGACGGTCATTTCGCAGTCGACCGGGAGGGTGAGCATCCGACACCGCGACGGTCTCGCGCAGGTCGAGAAATATCTTTTGACGGGGGAGCTCGCCGAGCGGTTCCCGGCGGACGTCGCCGCCGTTGAGCGGGAGGACGCGAGGCTCGCCGCTTCCGCCCAAGCCGCCGAGCAGCGACGGCTTGAGATCGCGGAGCAGCGCAGGCGACTCCACGCACCCGGTGTGGCACCGCAACCCGCGCCGAGCCCGGAGGAGCACGCCCAGCGAATCGAGCAGGCGCGGATGCGCGAGATCCGGACGATGGTCGAATCCTATGCGAGGAGTTACTTCGAACGCATGCCTGGTGGCACCTGGGTCTTCTCGAGCGGGATCGAGGTCGACGACCCGGAGCCCATGTCCGGGTGGGAGGATCAATGGAGGGTGGGCGGTGTCGTCGGCACGAGGGACATTCACTCGACCGGCGGCCTGACCTCGCAATCGCGGCGTTTCGACGCCGTGGTGCGCTGGAAGAACGGCCGCTTCCAGGTGATCGATTTCAGCCCACGGTGACCTGCGGCCGGTGGACTGAGGTCGGCGCCGCTGTACCGTGCGGTCCGGATACGGCCCTTGCGGAGGTTACGGACGGCCGAGGTGGCCGACCTCGGCGAGTGTTTTAGCACCCTGTTTAGCACCGGGGCGGTGTTCGCCCTCGTTTCAGAGGTGGCGGGACCGGCGGGAATCGAACCCACATCTGCGGCTTCGGAGGCCACCATTCTATCCGTTGAAATACGGTCCCGGAAAAGGCGTCGCGGATTCCGCGGGGACATGGGCGTTTTGGCAAGGGTGTTTTGGGCCGAGTCGCATTTCGGTGCCGCCTCATGTCGTTGGCAGACGGGGAAAACCGCGGGCCTGGCGCTGTGAAACGGCATTGACCACCGACGCGCCCGTCGCTTGTCATGCGCCCTTCATTGTCGCGCCCGGGCAGCGGATGCCGCGGCGGCCGCGACACCCTCTCTCCTCCCGACAACACCTGACGCGCTCCGGCACTACCATGCGACACACGCTCTCCGCCCTCGTTGAGAACAAGTTCGGCGTCCTTGCGCGCGTGGCCGGGATGTTCAGCGGCCGCGGCTTCAACATCGATTCGCTCAACGTCGCCCCGACCCACGATCCCGCGCTCTCCCGCATCACCGCGATCGTGCGCGGCGACAGCGAGACGCTCGACCAGATCATCAAGCAGCTCCGCAAACTGGTGAACGTGGTCGACGTGACCGACTTCTCCGCCGGCCAGGCCGTGGAACGCGAGCTCATCCTGGTGAAGGTCAGGGCCGATGGCAAAACCCGCTCCGAGATCCTCCAGATCTGCGACATCTTCCGCGCCAAGATCATCAACGTCGCCAAAGATAACGTCATCATCGAGATCACCGGCGACGACGGGAAGACCGGCGCCTTCCTCGATCTCGTCGCGCAGTTCGGCATCATCGACCTCGCCCGCACCGGCAAGCTCGCCCTCAGCCGCTGAGCCGCCCCCCGCGCGTCGCCGGCCACCGCTTCTCCAACACGAAACCCTAAACCCGACACACGAAACCCTTTCTCACCATGCCTGCCAAAGTCTACACCGACTCCGCCGCCGACCTCGGCGTCTTCAAGAACAAGACCCTCGCCGTCCTCGGCTTCGGGTCCCAGGGCCACGCCCACGCGCTGAACCTCAAGGACAGCGGCTGCAAGGTCGTCATCGGCCTGTATCCGGGCTCCAAGTCCCGCGCCGTCGCCGAGGAGAAGGGTTTCGAGGTCCTCGACACCGCCGAGGCGGTTCGCCGCGCCGATGTCATCATGGTCGGCCTCCCGGACATGAAGCAGGCCGATGTCTACACCAACGACATCCTTCCCAATCTCACCAAGGGCAAGTGCCTGCTCTTCTCGCACGGCCTCGCCGTCCATTTCGGCCTGATCAAGCTCCCGAAGGACGTCGACTGCATCATGGTCGCCCCGAAGGGCCCCGGCCACATGGTCCGCCGCCTCTACGTCGAAGGGAAGGGCATGCCCGCCCTCATCGCCGTGGCGCAGG
>JAEXPQ010000169.1 GCA_023446735.1 Verrucomicrobiota bacterium | reverse complement strand
CACCCTCCGTAGCCTCGGCGAAGGAGGGCGCCCCCGCAGAGGTCCCTCCGCCTCCGCCGCCCGCTCCGAAACCCGTTGCGCCGAGCGCTCCGGCACCGGCTCCCGTCGTTCACACCTCCACGCCCTCGCATACTCCCGTCGCCGCGGCCATCGCCGACGGCCGCGTGAAGGTCTCGCCGCTCGCCCGCAAAATCGCCGCCGACAAGGGCGTCGACGTCTCCCGCCTTCGCGGCACCGGCCCCGGTGGCCGCGTAGTGAAGGCCGACGTTCTCGCCGCCGCCGAAGGCAAGGGCAGCTTCATCACCGCGCCTCAACCTAAACCTTCAACTTCAACTGCTCCGTCCGGAGCGCCCTACTCGCCCATCGCTTCCCTCAAGCGCGGACCGATTGCCGAGCAGAAGGACAGTCCGCTCTCCAACATGCGCGCGACCATCGCGCGCCGTCTCCTCGAGGCCAAGACGCAGATCCCGCACTTCTACCTCGAGATCGAGGCCGACGCCGCCCCGCTGCTCACCCTCCGCGCCCAAGTCAATGGCGCGATGGAAAGCCACGGCGTGAAGCTCTCGGTGAACGACTTCATCCTGAAGGCCTGCGTCGAGGCGCTGCGCCGCGTGCCCGCCGTCAACAGCTCATGGGAAGGCACGCTCATTCGCCAGCACGCCGCCGTGCACATGGCCTTCGCCGTCGCGATCGAGGACGGCCTGATCACCCCCGTCATCCGCGACGCGCACGACAAATCCGTCTTCGAGATCGCCGCCGAGGCGAAGTCGCTCGGTGCGCTCGCCAAGCAGAAGAAGCTCAAGCCCGACCATTACACCGGCGGCACCTTCTGCGTCTCCAATCTTGGGATGTTCGGCCTCGACCGTTTCTCCGCGATCATCAACCCGCCCAATGCGGCGATCCTCGCCGTCGGCGGCACGATCAAGAAGCCGGTCGTCGGCCCCAACGACACGATCGTCGTCGGCCATCGCATGAGCCTCACCCTTTCGTGCGACCACCGCGTGGTCGACGGCGCCCTCGGCGCCCAGTGGCTCGCCGCGTTGAAGGACCTCGTCGAGAAGCCCGCGCTGCTTCTCCTGTAAGCCACGGCACCGACGCGGCCCCCTTCCTTTACCACCCGGGCGCGACCTCCACGCCCGATGGCTCCCGCTCACCGCGTCCAACCCGCGGAGGGGCTCATGGAGGTGCTTGAGTCAGAAACCCCAGTCGCACCACCACCCGCCCGCCCGGCCTGCGTCCGGTGGGCGGCGGCGACCGCGGCGAAAGGTTCGGGCCCCGGAACACGTCGGGCAGGGGCAACCCGAGCCCGGCTTTGCGAACCCGATTCCCGCCGCCGCGAACGCCGGGGCGGCACCAAACGAAAGGCCGGTGCCCCCCCGGGTCACCGGCCTTCGACTTCGGGAATACCCGGTCTGCTGCCTTAGCTGACGACTAGAACTCGAAACTCGTGGTCAGCTCCCAAGTACGTCCCGTCGAGATCCGGTACTGCGAGAAGGAGCCGTCCGGATTCGCCCTGATCGGCACCAGCTCGTTCCCCTCAAGCAGATTGCGGATGTTGAGCTGGATACGCCAGTCGATCTTGGCGGTGAGCTTGCGCTTGTAGCTGAGCCAGAGGTCGAAGGTCGTCTCTGCCGGCGCCAGGATCGGGTCGTCGAGATCGTCAACCCAGACACCGAGATCGGTCATATACTTCGGGTAGAACCCGATGATGCCCTTGTCCTGCCAGCGCAGTGCGCCACCGACGCCGACCCCCTTGAGGAAGCCGGTGCTGAAGTCGTAGGTGCTGACGAGGTTCACGTTCCACTTGCGCAGTTCGCTCACGTCCTTGCCCTCGCCGGCCTTCTTGGTGAGGTAGGCCTTCTCGACGTCGTCGAACCAGTCCCAACCGAGCATCTGGCCGCCGTTGTTGCCCCAGGCGTCGACGTCGGCGAAGCCGTCGCGATGCCAGTAGTCGATCCCGGTGCCCTTGATGAGCTCGGGATTCCAGCCGTCCTTGGCGACCGGGCCGAAGGCGGTGATGTAGTCGCCGATCGCGGCCCAGACGTTGCCGGTGGTGGCCTCGCGCTTGGTGACGTTGGCGATGATGCGCCAGTTTTCGAGCGGGTTGACGGTGACCTCGACCTCGACGCCCTTGGCGATGTTGTCGCCGATGCCCTTCATGTTGCTCGGCGTGTTGTCACGCCAGATACCACCCCAGTAGGAGTAGTCGCGAATGAAGGCCAGGGAGTTGAACAGCTCCATGCCGAAGGGACGGGCCCATTCCTCGTCGCTGCGGGCCGCGAACCACGCGCGCCGGTACTCGGCCTCGGCGCCGGTGATCGGAGGCTGGGTGTAGGGCGTGCCGTCGGGCTGCAGGGTGCCCTGGGCGATGTAGGTCGGGCTGCTCGGATCGGCCGCGGCGCGCAGGCGCAGCGGCTGCTTCAGCAACTCGGGGTGGTTGGCGACGGTCCAGCCCTCGGGCAGCGGGGTCTTGGCCAACGCATTGTCGTAGGTGGAGCCGAAGAACCACTTGTTCACGACCGCCTCGGGCGTGGTCTGGGCGCGGCCGCTGAAGCCGCTGCCGGTGGCCCCCCAGGACTCGACCATCAGGCCGTTCATCGCGCGGCTGAGCCGGTTCTTGACCGACCAGACGGAGAGCCCGCCGATCTCGGAGTTGGCCTGCACGCTCTTGTACCAGGTCATGCGCAGGCTGACCTTGTCGTTGAGGGTGTTGATCAGGACGCTGTAGTCCTTGGTCGAACCGGCCGGCGACGGGTACTGGTTGCCGTAGACGTCCGTGCCGAGCTGCCCGGGCTGGAAGTTCGACGACTCGTTGTAGCCGAGGCTGATGTCCGTGCCCCAGGGCAGGTGCTTGCGGATGAACTTCGGGGTGTGGACCATGACGCCGTAGCTCTGCTTGGTCTGCGCGGCGCGGATCTTGGTCGACGGATTGAACTTGCCGGCCGCATCAGTGTAACCATCCCAACCCCACGCCTCGGCGAACGGCAGGCCGACGGCCTGATTGCCGTACTTGATCTCGGGCTTGGCGCTGGACTTGGTGGTCTTCTGATAGTTGTCGTTGCGCACGGCGAACAGGCCCACGACCGTGTCGTCGAGGAACCAGCTCTGCCAGATGAACGCCTTCGCGGTGTCGGTGTCCTTGTAGGCCGTCGGGGACGTGCCGTACATGTTCTCGAGGTTGTCGAGGTAGTTGGTCGTCCCGACCGTGCCGGTGGCGACCGCCTTGCCCGCGGTGTTGTCGCCGAAGTAGAGGGCCTTGATCGAGGCCGGGGGCGTGTGGATCGCGTTGAGCCCGTGGATCCCCGCACCGGCCGCGGTGGTGGCCGTCTTCAGGTTCTGGTCCGAATCCAGGTAATGAACACCCTGCAGACCCGCGTCGTTGGTGATCTTCACCGTGTAGTCGGAGTTCATCTTGTACATCGAGTAGCCGTAGCTGAGCTGCTCGAACTTCTGGCGCGAGGCCATGCCGGTGAAGGTATGGTGGCCGAGCGCCTTCGAGACCCAGAGGTCCCGGCCGAGGAGGTCGGCGAAGTCGAGCTTGCCGAACAGCGTGGCGCGGAGGTTCTCGCGGCTCTTCTCGTTGGCCGTGGCGCTGTTGCCGCCGACGACGACCGCGCGGCCGAAGTTCGGGTTCGGCGTCACGTTGTCGCGCAGCTTCTCGTTGAGGTCGAAGCCGAGGCGGTCGGAGTCGACGAGGAGGAACTCGCCGTCGTCGAAGCGCTGGTGGTCGTAGGCGACCTCGTAGCCCACTCGGCCGTCGAAGAAGGTCTGGCGCAGGCTGGCGATCTGGGCCTGGAAATCGTTCCACTGCCGGTTGTTCGGGCCGGCGAGGCTCTCGTTGAAGAAGTCGAAGATGGACGCGTCGGCGATCTGGGTGTCGCCCCAGCTCCAGCCGCCGTTCCAGGTCTTGCCGGTGGCCTTCTCGTAGCTGTCGATGATCGCGGTGGCCTTGGCGTTGCCCTTGAAGCTCGCCTTCTGGGAGAGGCGGTGGGTGGCGTTGGAGTGGCCCGAACCGGGGTTGCCGGCGTTGGCCGGCGAGAGCCAGGAACCGTTGGCGCCGTCGGGGCCGCCGCGCTGGCGGAAGGCGTCGAACGCCCCCATGCCCACGGCCCCGCTGTTCGGATCGCTGTAGATCACGCCCATCGAGTCGTACCAGTTGCCGCCGGGGCCGGCCTGGTAGTTGGCCAGGTAGGGCGCCTGCTGCGGAATCGTCGCCACCGAATACCCCGGCCAGGTGCCGAGCGGATTGGTGAACTTGCCGAGGTCCGTGTACCAGTTCGTGAAATAGTCGTACGGCGGCTGGGTCGAGGGGCGGTTCGCGCGACCGCGGCCGGTCTCGACGCTGCCCTGCACCTCGGTGTAGACCCCCGTGCCCAGTTTCGGCGTGAAGCGGATCGTGCCGAACAGGCGCTTGCTGTGGTCGAAGGCGTGCTCCTGGTCGAAACGCTGCTCGTTGTTCACCCCGGTCACCCGGATGCCGAGGACCTTCGGCAACACGACTTGGTCGACGTCGAAGGACGCGCGGTTGGTGCCGAAGCTGCCCGTGCGGAACTCCACCGCATACTTCGAGCGGTTCATGCCTGGCGTCTTCAACGTGTAGTTGATGATGCCTGCCGGGCTACCGAGGCCGAAGAGGACCGAGTTCGCGCCTCGGTTGATGTCGACCTGGCTGATGTTGTAGGAGTCGAACGGGATGTCGGTCAGGAAGAAGTCGCGCGTCACGTCCGCTCCATCAAGGCCGCGGATACGAGTCGTGCGGTCGGGGGTGCGGCGGGTTTTCGTCGGGTCCCCGCCGAAATTGCCCTGCAGACCGCCGACCTCCGTGCTCGTCGTGTAGACCAGCAGGTCCTCCATGTCGGTGGCGCCGGTGTCGGCCAGGAACTGGGGCGTGACGACCGAGATCGAGGCCGCGACGTCCTTCAACTGAGTGTTCAGGCGGGAGCCGGCGAGCGAGGAGGTCGCGAGGTAGCCTTCGCTGCTGGAGGAGTTCACCTCGAAGGGCGAGAGCACCACCACTTCTTCGTCGGCTTTGGCGGGAACCTCGGCCGGGGCCGAGGCGGGAGCGGCTTGGCCGAGGGAACTCGGGGCCACCGCAACGGTCATGGCGACGGCCGCCAGATAGGCACCGGTCGCTAGTTTCATGCGTGTCATGTGTCGGTTTGCTTGGGGGGTTGAGGTTGGGGTCCGCGCACCGGGGGGTGATCGGCCGTTGTGCCAAAATACCCGATGCCCGCGGCGCTGGTAATGAGAACGCCCACCTCAAAAATATGCCGGTGCCGGCGCAGCCGGCCGCGGCAACCCGTCTTCGTTTTCCGGCAAGCGATTACGTTTTTTTCCGTCGCCAAAACGCTAGGATACACCTCCCCGCGCCGCTGGCGCGCCCACCCGATGACCGCCCACCCCGCCTCTCCCCGCAAACCCCACCGCCGTCCCGCCGTCGTCGCCCTCGCCGGCTGGGCCCTCGCCGCGGGTCTCGCGCCCGCCGCCCCTCCCCAGGTGCTCGCCCCGGCCGACGGCGCCGTCCTGCGCACGAACGCCCCCACCCTCGCCTGGCGCGCGCCCGCCGCAGAACACGTCGAGATCTGGCTCGATGGCCGCCTCGCCGAGCGCCTGCCCGGCTCGGTGGAGCGCTATGTGCCATTCCCCCTCTCCTTCGGCGAGCACCGCTGGTCCATCGTCGTGGAACAGGCCGGCACCCGCGCCACGTCCCCCGACGCCCGCTTCACCATCGACGACGCCCCGCTCGCCCCGCTGCCCGCGGGAGCCCGGCTGCTGCGCCACCACTGGCGTGTCCAATCCTCGATCACCGCGGGCCGCGACGGCGCCGCCCTGTCCACCATTCCGCCGGCCGTCGGCGCCGAGGGCTGGTGCGAGACCTCCCTGCCCGCCACCGCGCTCACCGCGCTGGCGCGGGCCGGCGTCTACCCCAATCCCTACTTTGGCACGAACAACCTGCGCATCCCCGACGCCAACGACGCCTTCAACCGCAAGCACGACCTCCTGCGCTTCAGCCACATCCCGGGCCGCAACCCGTGGGCCCAGCCGTATTGGTTCCTCAACACCTTCACCCTGCCCGCCGACTACGCCGGCAAGCGGGTCTGGCTCAATTTCGGCGAGATCAACTACCGCGCCGAGATCTGGCTCAACGGCACCCGCCTCGCCACCGCCCTCGACGTCGTCGGCATGGAGCGCAGTTTCCGTTTCGAGATCACCGCCGCCCTGCGCCCCTCCGGCCCGAACCACCTCGCCGTCGCGATCCATCCCGTCGACGTCCCCGGCGAGCCCGCCGCGCCGCCCTCCACCCCGCTCGCCGAGCCCGGCCGCAACATGGGCGAGGACGGCATGATCGCCGTCACCTACTCACGCTGGGACACCATCGGCTGGGACTGGCTCCCCGAGGTCCACGACCGCGACATGGGCATCACCGAGGACGTCTACCTCTCCGCCTCCGGCGACGTTGAGATCGCCGAGGTGCAGATCGCCCCGGAGCTCACCCTCGGCGCGCAACCGCAGGCCGAGCTCCAGCTCGACATCGACCTCGCCAACGCGGGGAGCCGCCCCATGCCGGGGCTCCTGACCGGCACCATCACCGATCCCACCGGCGACAAAGTCGCCTTCTCCCACCCCTGCGTGCTCCCGGCCGCCACCACCACGACGCTCCACCTCGGCGCCGCGCAGGTGCCCGCGCTGCGCCTCGCCGCACCGCATCTCTGGTGGCCCGCCGGCAGCGGCGACCAGCCGCTCTACCGGATCGACCTCGCCTTCGCGGCTGCGCACGGTCCGGCGGCGACGTTCACCGACACCTTCGGCATCCGGAAGGTCGAGACATTCCTGCGCGACGGCAACCGCGTCTTCCGCATCAACGGCCGCGAGATCTACCTCAACGGCGGCAACTGGGTGAACGACATCCTCTTCACCTGGACCGCCACGCGCCTCGCCCGCGAGCTCGAGCTCGCCCGCCACGCCAATCTCAACTGCCTACGCGTCTGGGGCCCCAACGGCGTGCCGCCCCGCGTCTTCTTCGACGCCGCCGACCGCCACGGCATCCTCATCTGGCAGGACTTCCTCCACGACCACTGGGGCACCTTCAACAACCACCCCGGCTACGAGCCCTACCTCAACCTCTTCGTCGACGCCACCACCGCCATCATCAAGCGCCTGCGCAACCACCCCTCGCTCTTTCTCTGGTGCGGCGGCAACGAGGGTCCCAATCCCCGCGGCGACCTGATCGCCGGCGAACTCCTCCCCGCCCTCGACCGCCAGCGCCGCCACTACCTCACCGCCTCGCTCGCCGACGGCGTCCATGGCGGCGGCCCCTACCACAACCTGCCCCCTGGCGAGTACTTCACCCACCCGAAGCTCACGGGGTTCAACAGCGAGGTCGGCCCCAGCGGCGTGCCTGAGTGGGAGAGTCTCCAGAAGTTTCTGACTATTCCCTCCCCGGACTGGGCGGAGGGGCGCTTCCCCCTCTCCGGCGAGTGGGCCTACCACGACGCCACCGACCAGCCCGGCTCCGATGACCGCAAGTTCTCCACCTACGACTCGCTCCTGCGCCGCTGCTACGGCGCCCCCCTCGGCACCAGCCGCGAGACCATGCGAGAGTACGCCCTCAAGACGCAGATGGTCACCTGCGACGCCTACCGCTCGGCCGTCGAGGCCCTCAACCGCCAACTCTGGACCGGCTCCACCGGCTTCGCCCTGTGGAAGTTCAACGGCGCCTGGCCGAGCCTCACCTGGCAGATCACCGACTGGTACATGCAGGCCAATTCCGGTTTCTACGCCGTCCGCCGCGCCTGCGAACCAGTCCACATCCAGTACAACCGCGACACCCGCCGACTCGCCCTCATCAACCGCCGCCCGGATCTCGTCGCCGGTGTCCGGATTCGCGCCGAGTTGCAGGACATGGCGGGCGGCCGCCTCTGGAGCCACGAGGAACGCCTCGACCTGCCCGGTTCCGCCGCCCTCGAGACCGCCGTCGCCGTCCCCGCCGCGCCCGGCATCCGGGTGCTGCGGCTCCTCGCGCTCGACGCCGCCGGCGCGACGCTCTCCTCCAACTTCTACTGGCTCAGCGAGACCGACGACTTCACCGCGCTCGGCACCCTCGCGCCAGCCACCCTCACCGTCTCCGCCGAGCGGATCCCCGGTCGGCCCGCCGTGCGCGTAACAGTGCGCAACCCCGGCGCGGTCCCGGCGCTCCTCGTCCGCCTCCAGCTCCAGGAGCGCACGAGCGGCCTGGAGGTCCTGCCCACCGCCTGGAGCGACAACTACGTCGGCCTCCTCGGCGGCGAGACCCTCGAGCTCGAGGCCGCCACCGCCCCGGAGGATTTCCCCGCCGATCCCATCGTGCACGCGGCGGGGTTCAACACCGCCGCCGCGGTCGATTGCCCGGTCGCACCTTCCCGCTAACCTCGCCACCCCGCCCCGGATGAAGAACCCC
The DNA here is from genome assembly GCA_023446735.1 of Verrucomicrobiota bacterium. Classification (GTDB taxonomy): domain Bacteria; phylum Verrucomicrobiota; class Verrucomicrobiia; order Opitutales; family Opitutaceae; genus CAJCBL01. The sequence goes on along the minus strand of JAEXPQ010000169.1, from coordinate 2,721 downwards.
CTCCGCCCGTTCGCCCTCCTCGCCGCCCTCGCGGGCGCCTCGCTCGCCTCGGCGGCGATCGAGCAGGTCACTGTCCTCACCGCCCGGCCCGAGCGCTTCGGCCGCGTCGACTTCGACGTGCTGCTCACGGCCGAGTGGACAAACCCGTTCCGCAGCGCCGAGGTCGCGCTGGACCTCGAACTCGTCGCGCCCTCCGGCCGGCGCCTCGTCCTCCCAGCCTACCACGTTTCGGGCCGCAGCGGGGAGCTCTCCATCTGGCACGCCCGCTTCGCCCCGGCGGAGACCGGCGAGTACCGCGGCGCCTTCGTCCTCGCCGGACCCGCCGGCCGCGAGGCCTCGGCGCCGCTGGCCTTCACCGTGGCCGCCTCGGCCCGCCGCGGGTTCCTCCACCCACGCGACCACTGGACCTTCCAGTACGACGACGGCACGCCATTCCGCGCGCTCGGCGAAAACCTCGGCTGGGAGGCCCGCGCCGACGACGACTCGAAGTTCTTCCGCGCCCTCCACCAGAGCCCGCGGTACCATTACGAGTACATGCTCGGCACCCTCGCCGCGCACGGCGGGAACTTCTTCCGCACCTGGATGTGCAGCTGGAACCTGCCGCTCGAGTGGCACCGCACCGTCGACACCGACCGCTACACCCCCGACGACGCCCACTTCAACGCCTCCGCCGCCCGCCGGCTCGACGAGCTCGTCGCCCTCGCGGATTCGCTCGGTGTGCACCTCATGCTCACGCTCGACACCGGCAGCGCATTCCTCGGGCGCGATTGGGCGCTGAACTCCTACAACCGCGCCAACGGCGGCCCGGCCGCGACCGCGCTCGAGTTCTTCACCGCCCCGGCCGCGAAGGCGCAGTATCGCGACCGTCTCCGGTATCTGGTGGCACGGTGGGGCTGGAGCCCGTCGATCGCGGCTTGGGAGTTCTTCAATGAGATCGACAACCTCATGTACGGCGTCGAGCCGCGCCTGCCCGATGCGGTCGTCACCGCCTGGCACGACGAGATGAGCCGCCATCTCCGGCAGCTCGACCCCTACGGCCGCCTCATCACCACCAGCATCTCGCACCGCGACGTCGAGGGGCTCAACAACCTACCGGCGATCGATTTCAACCAGCGCCACATCTACCGGAACACCGCCGGAATTCCCGCCACCCTCCGCGACTACACCGCCCGTACCGGCAGGCCCTACGTGATCGGCGAGTTCGGCTACGAGTGGGACTGGAACAAGAACTTCGACGAGTTCGCCCCCGAGATGGACCGCGATTTTCGCCGCGGCCTCTGGTTCGGGCTCTTCTCGCCCACCCCCATCCTGCCACTTTCCTGGTGGTGGGAATGGTTCGACGCCCGCGGTCGCACCGCCGACTTCGCGCCCGTGCGCACCGTCCTCGACCGGATGCTCGCCGCCGGGCACGGGTCCTTCGCCGAGACAGAATGCACGACCGGCAACCCCGCCGTGCCCGCCCTCGCGGTGCGGTGCGGCGCGAGCACCTTCGTCTACCTCTGGCAGGACTCCGCCACGCCGCTACCCGTCACCGTGTCCCTGCCGCCCGCGCCGGCCTCACCCGGACGTATCCGCTCGTTCCAGCCAACCACCGGCCTCTGGACCGAGCACCCGGCCGCGCCCGCCCCCGAAGTCACCGTACCTGCCCACGGCGACCTCGTCGTGGTCTTCGAGTGATTGCTTCCGCCCAACCTCCGCCGCCCGTTCCCCGCTCCATGCGCGCCCTCCCCTCCTGCCTTCTCGCCGCCCTCACCACCCTGCGCCTCGTCGCGGCCCCGCCCGGCGACCGGGTCTTCGTCGGCACCGTCTACAACGTCTTCCACGAGGAGTACGCGACCGACGCCGCCTTCTTCGCCCAGGTCGACCGCGACCTCCCCGCCATCGCCGCCGCCGGCCTCACCCATCTGCTGGTCTTCCCCATGAACGAGTGGGATCCGGAAACGCGCGAACGCCGCTGGGCCCGCACCGACTATCTCGTCCGCAAGATCGAGGCGACCGGCCTGAAGTTCGTCCCCGTTCTGCTCAAGGAGGAGCAGTGCGCCCACTATTTCCCGATCTGGAAATTCGCCGACACGGCCGACCGCGGCGCCGTCCACACCCGACGCAACGGCTCCCGCAATAACCGCGAGAACGTCGACTTCGCCGATCCGCGCGTGTTCCCCGTTCTGGCGGACTCGATCCGCGCCGTGGTCGAGCGCTACCGCGCCAGCCCGGCGCTGGCGTTCTACAACATCTGGAACGAGCCCCACTACGACTCCGACGCCGACCACGTCGTCGCCCGTTTCCGCGCGTGGCTCGGGAAGAAGTACGGCACGCTCGCCGCGCTGCGCCGCGCCTGGGGCGAGGACTACACGAGCTGGGACGAGGTCACGCCCCTGCTCAACGACGACTGGAACTCCTCCCTGCCCGCCATCGACTGGCGGCTCTTCCGCAACGAACTCACCGGCACTTTGCTCGGCGAACTCACGACCCTCGTGCGCAGCCTCGATCCCGCCCACCCGGTGAACGCGAACCCCGTCGGAACCCCGCTGGCAAACTTCGGCGACTTCGGCTCCTACAACACCGACCTCTGGCAGTTCACCGCGCATCAGGATTTCAACGGCGCGTCCTACTATCCCGACGCCGGCGAGATCGCCCGCGGCGGCCCGCCCACACCGCTCTGGCAGCACCACCTCTCCTTCAACCTCTTTCGCTGCGCCGCCGGTGACCGCGGCTACATCC
>JAEXPQ010000167.1 GCA_023446735.1 Verrucomicrobiota bacterium | reverse complement strand
CCTGCGCCCGCCGCGCGCTGTCCGCCCCGGCGGCAGGACGGCCGGCGGCCAACTCCGCGCGCTCGCGGTCGAGCGCGGCCGTGCGGGCGCCGAGCTCGGCGGCCTGCTGCTCCAGCTCGGCGCGCTGGTCGGAGAGGGTCGATTCCAGCTGCGAGATCTCCTCGCGCTGGCCACGCAGCATCAACGACTGCTTCTCCAACGCGGCCTGCTGGTCCGCGAGCGAGCGCCGGAGGCTGTCCACCTTGATCGTCTCGCTGCGATGCTTGGTCTGGGCGGCCTGGAGATCGCTGCGCTCCTGCTCGACGAGCTGCCGCTCTTCCTCGATCTGTTTGAAAAGCTGCTCGCGTTCCGACGCCAGCCCGGCGCGCTCCTTTTCGAGGAGGGCTTCGAGCTGGGTGATGCGGCTCTTCTCGTTGCGGGCGGCCGCCTCGAAGGACTTGAGTCGCGCGGCGCGTTCCTCGAGCGCGGTCTGCTGCGCCGCGATCTGCTCGGCTTCCTGCCGCACGCGAGCGGCCTCCTCCTGCAACCCGGCCAGATGTTGTTCCTGCGCCTGGAGCTCGGCGCTCTGGGCCTCGAGCTCGGAGCGCTGCTTCTGGATCCGGGCAGATTCTTCCTTGGCGGCCGCGCGTTCCTTCTCGAGCGCCGCGAGCGCGGCTGCGTGATCGGCCTCCTGCTGGGCGCGCGACTGGTCGAATTCGCGTTTGGCCTGCTCGAGCGACGCGAGCTTCTGGGCTTCGGTGGCGAGACGCTTGGCCTCCGCATCGAGCTCCGCTTCCCACTGCTGCTGTTCGGCGCGGGCGCCCTCGAGCTCGGCGTTCTCCTGCGCCAGTTTCGAGCGATCCGCCGCAAGCTTCGCGTTGGCCTGCTCGAACTCCTTCTGCTGCTCGACCAGCTTGGCCTTGCGCGCCGCCAGGTCCGCCGCCTCGGCGTTGGCCTTCTCGGCAGCGGCCTTCGCCTCGGCGAGATCCTTGACGAGCTTCGCCTGCGCTTCCTTGACCTGCACCTGCTCGGCCTCGAGCGCCGCCTCGCCGGCGGCGAGCTGGCTGGCCCGTTGCGAGGCTTTCTTGGCCTCCTCGGCCAGCTTCGCCTCGTTCTCGCGGAGCGCTTTCTCCTGGGTCTGAAGTTCCTCGAGTTTGCGCTTGGCCTGCGCGACCAACGCCATCTCCTCCGCCAGCTTCGCTTCGCGGTCCGACAACTCGGCCTCGCGCATCGCAAGCGCGGACTTGTCCTGCTTGAGCTTCGCATCGGCGTTCTTGATCTCGCCGAAACGGGTCTGCTCCTGGAGCAGCCGCTCTTCGGCCGCCTTGAGCTTCTCCTCCCGCTGGGCCAGCGCCTCGGAGGTCTTCTCCAGCTGTTGTTTGAGCAGCTTGAGCTCCTCGAGCTTGGCGATCTCGGCCTCGACGAGTTCGCGTTCACCCGCGAGGTCGCGCCGGGCCTTCGCCAAAGCGGCCTTCTCGGTCTCGAACTTCGCCGTCGCCTCGGTCAGCTCGGCCTCGCGTTTGGCCAACGCGGCCTTCCCTTGCTCGACGAACTTGGCCTGCTGTTCGACGGCGGCCTGGTCGGCCGCGAGAGCCGCGGCCTGCTCGGCCTGCTCGGCCTCCTGCGCCTGCACCTGCGCCAACTGGGTCTTGAGCAGCTCCTGCTGGCGCGCCACGCCTTGGCGTTCGCCCTCGAGCTGCCCCTGCTGGCGGGCAAATTCCTTCTGCTTGGCGGCGAGCGCGGCCGCATCGCGCTCGACCTTGGCCGCATGCTCCCGCACCTGAGCCTGCTCCTCGCGCAACCCGGCGAGCTCGCGGCGGGCGTTCTCGATCTCGGCCTGCTCGGAGGCCACCGCCTCGGCCGAGGCCGCCAGCTGCTTGTCGCGGCGGTCCAGCTCGGCCTCGCGGGCCTTCAACCGCTCGAGACGGGTCAGCTTCAGATCGAGCTCGTTGCGCTCGGCCCGCAGCGCTTTCTCCTTCTCGGCCAGCGTGTTCTCGGTGAGTCGGATGCCTTCGCGCTGTTCTTCGAGCTGGATCCGGTCGTCCTCCAGCTGCTGCCGCTCGGCGGCGAGCTGCCGGCGCTTCTCCTCGACCCCGCGCGCGTTCGCGGCGAACGCCGACTCCTGCTCCTTGAGCCGGGTCGTGGCGGTCGCCAGTTCGCTCCGCGTCTTCTCAATCTGGGCACGCTCCGCGATCGCCTGCTCGGCCTCGGCCTGAAGGTCGGCCAGCTGGGCCCGCTCCGCGGCCAACGCCTGTTCGCGTTTGGCCAGATCGGCGGCCATCGCTTCGATCTCCTTCTGGCGCTCGAGCTTGGCCGCGAGATCGGTCTTCAGGCGGGCCGCGTCGGCGTTGGCCTTCTCGGCCGTCGCCTTCAGCGCCGCGACTTCCTGCCGTTCGGCGGCGAGGCGGGTCTCGACCTGCTTGGCCGCGACCAGCTCCGCCTCGGCCTGCTGGAGACGTTCCTCCACCTCGGCGGCCCGCTTCTCCAGGGCGGCTTTCTCGGCCGCCGAAACTTGTTCCTGCTTGCCGCGCGAACTGGCCGCGTCGGCCTTGAGCTTCGCGAGCGCCGCGCGCTCCTGCTCGATGTCGACCTTCTCGGCCTCGAGGGTCGCGATCGCCTGCTGCGCCTGCTTCGCCTCGGCTTGGATCTTCTGGAGCTGGGCGCGCGCCACGGCCGTCTCGGCCTCGAGCTTCTGGGCCTGCGCCCGGCTCTGCTGCAGCGCCGCGACCTCGCCCTGGAGCGCCTCGCGCTCCGCCCGGAGATTCTCCGTGGCCAGCGCGAGCTCGCTCTGGTCCTTGGAAAGCTTCGACAACTCCGCCTTCAGCGCGGCCAGCTGCTGGGCCACCACGCCCGATTCCGCGCCGGCCGCCGGGGCCGCCTTCGCACCGCCCTTGGCCGGAGCCGCCGCCGGCAGGGCATCGACCTCCGCCAGCGCGTCCGCTCCGCCGAAGGCCTGGCCCGGGCGCAGCACCCCGTGCACCCGCTCGACGATCGCCTTGAAGTCCTCGGGCTGGTTGAATACGTCGGCCACGCCGAGCCGGATCGCCTGGATGATCGCGGGCAGCGCGAGATCCTTCGCGAAGAGGAACACCGGCATCGTCGGTTGTTCGCTGCGGATCAGCCCGAGCATGTCGCTGTCCGGCGTGCGCAACGAGTGCTCGACCAACGCGAGATCGAAGGTCTCGTGCTTGGCCAAATCGACAGCCTCGGCCGCTTTCGCGGTCGCACGGATGTCGAAACCCGCATCGGCGAGGAGCAGCGTCAAGGTGCGCTTCGCCTTCGGGTTGCTGTGGGCGATCAGGATTTTCTTCGTCAAGGCTGGGAGAGTCGGTGGGTGTGGGGTAAGGAGGTAAACGGGGTGCCTCCGACAAGACAAGCGGGGTTTTCCCGGCTTGCCGCCGAACGACCTGGCTCGTCGGCGGACTGTCCCTATCGGCGTTTTACCTCAGAATTTCGCCGTGAAAATTGCACCACCGTCGGGCGGGAGGCAATCTTCACGAAGTCTTTACCGAGCAAAAGCCTCCCCCGAACGGCCCCGGTCTCCCGGGGAAATCCGGGCCTTCCGGCCCGGGCCGCTCAGCTCCGGAACAGCACCGACTCCCGCTTGAACAGCGCCACCGCCGCCGCCAGCGCCGCAGCGGCGTACGCCGTCGTCGAGCCGAAGATCAACAGCAGCAGCGGCCAGTGCCACACCCCGGACAGCAGCTCCTTGCAGGCCAGCGTGAGGTTGAGGATCGGCACCAGCGCCAGCTTCGCGTTGAGCTCCACGCCGGGCAGCATGCCCACCATGGCCGGCAGCACGATCACCACGACCATGGGCGAAACGTACGTCTGCGCCTCCTTGTGGTTCTTCGCGCACAAGGCCACGGCCAACAACACCGCCGCGAACAGGACCGCCACCGGCAGCACCATCACGAACACGCCGACCGCCCCGAGCGGGTCGAGCGTGGGCGCCGCGGCCGCGCCGGCCATGCCGCCGGAGCCGGCCACCAGGACCCGGCCGCCGAGCACCAGGCAGGCGACCAGCGAGACGAGCGTGCAGACCATCGTCGCCAGCGACGCCGAGAGCACGGTGAGGAACTTGCCCAGCACCAGCGCCGTGCGGTCCACCGGGCTGCACAGGAGCGTCTCCATCGTGCCGCGCTCCTTCTCGCCCGCCGTGAGATCGATCGCCGGATACATCGCCCCGGTGAAGCAGAGCAGGATGATCACGTACGGGACGATGCCGCCGAGCAGATTGCCGCCGACCTTCTCCGGCGGCGCCGCGTTGGCCCGCTCGAGCTTGAACGGCGCCACCAGGTCCGCCGGCAGGCCCCGCGCCGCGAGCCGTCCGGCCACGGTGCGCTCGCGCAGCTCGCGGAAGAAGCGCTCCAGCTCGCCCACGCCGAACCCGCTCTTCATCTCGCCCTCGTAGTGATGAATCCGTACGGCCGCCGGCGCCCCTTCCGCCAGCGCCGCCGCGAAGCCCGGCGGCAGCTCGACGACCGCCCGCACGCGCTTCTCCGCGATCATGCGCCGGAAGTCCTCCTCGGCCGGCACCACCCGCAGCCGCGCATCGGCCTCCAGCGCGGCGACGACCTCCGGGGAATCGGCCCCGCCAACGATCGCCACCGCCGAGACCTCGGCCTGCGCCTTGCGCACCACCTTGGCCGTGATCGTGCCGGCCACGAGCAGCAGCACGGGCATCACCAGCGTGGGCACGACGAACATCGAGATCACCGCCCGGCGGTCGCGCAGCGAGTCGCGCAGCTCCTTGGCGTAGACGGTCCAGACTTGTTTCCAGAACATGGTTACTTCCTCGGGTTCGGGGTTCAGGCCGCGTCGCCCTCGGGCGCCTCGCCGACGGCCGCGACGAAGGCCTCCTCCAGGTCCGGCCGCCCGAAACGCGCGAGCAGCTCGGCGAGCGTGCCCTCGGCCAGCAGGCGCCCGCGGTGGATGATGCCGATGGTGTCGCAAAGCTTCTCGGCCTCCGCCATCACGTGGGTGGAGTAGATCACGGTCTTGCCGCGGTCGCGGCAGCCGCGCACGAACCGCACGATCGAACGGGCCGCCATCACGTCGAGCCCGAGCGTGGGCTCGTCGAAGATCATCACCGCGGGGTCGTGGACGAGCGTGCGGGCGATCGAGGTGCGCTGCTTCATGCCGGTCGAGAGCTTGTCGCACCGCCGGTCGAGGAACTCGTGCAGTTCCAGCTCGTCGGCCAGGCGGGCCAGCCGGGCGGCCAGCTCCGGTTCCGGCACGCCGTGCAGCCGACCGAAATACAGGATCGTCTCGCGCGCCGTGAGCCGGCCGTAGAGCGCGGTGCTCGCCGCGAGGAAGCCGACCTGGGCCCGCACCCGCTCGGGCGCGGTCGCGACATCGTATCCGCCGACCGAAGCCGTTCCGGAGGTCGGCCGGAGCAGCGTGGCGAGCAGGCGCAGCGCCGTGGTCTTGCCCGCGCCGTTGGCGCCGAGCAGGCCGTAGATGCGGCCGGGCGCGGCGCGCAGGTCGAGTCCGTCCACGGCGCGGATTTCGCCGCGTTTCCGGTCGCGGAAGACCTTGGTGAGTTGGCGGGCTTCGATCATGGGCGGAGGAAGAAGGGGGACCGGGAGGGGCGCGACGGGACAGCGGGGCTCACAGGCTCATCTGCTCGCGGAAGGCCTGCGCTTGCCGGCGCGAAAGCTCCACGCGGGGTCCGCCCTTGATGTGCACGAGCAGGCCGCCGCTGAACCACGGCTCGATCTTGTCGATCCACGAGAGGTTCACGACCTGGCGACGGTTCGCCCGGAAGAACATCCGGCCGTCGAGCCGCTCCTCCATCGCGTTGAGCGAACGGAACAGCAGCGGCTGCGCCCCGTCGAAGTGCACGCGGGTGTAGTTGCCCTCGCTTTCGAGCAAGCGGATCGTGGCCACCTCGACGAACCAGCATTGCTCCCCCTGCCGCACGAACACCTTGTCGTGCGCCTGCAGGCGCTCGGTCCGCGGAGGCCCCTCGCCGGGCGCCGCCTCGGTATCTGCGTTCTGGATCAGCTTGGCGACGGCCGCGGCCAACCGGGCGGGGTCGACCGGCTTGAGCAGATAGTCGAGGGCGTTGAACTCGAAGGCCTTCACCGCGAACTCGTCGAACGCCGTGGCGAAGATCACCTGCGGCAGCGGCGGCTCGAGCGTCTCGAGCAGCGCGAAGCCGTCCTCGCCGGGCATCTGCACGTCGAGGAAGAGCAGCTCCGGATTCAACTGCGCGATACGGTCGCGGGCCGTGTCGGCGTCGGCCGCCTCGCCGACGATCTCGATGCGGGGGTGGGCGGCGAGCAGGCGCCGCAGCTCGGAGCGGGCCAGCCGCTCGTCGTCGATGATAAGCGCTTTCATGGGACAGAGGAAACGGGACGCGCCGCGGCGCCGGCGGGCAGGACCGGGGCGAGCGGGAGCTCGACGGCCGCGAGCACGCACCCGGGCGGACTTTCCTGGATCCGCAGCCGGGCGCGTTCGCCGAAGATCAGGCGCAGGCGCTCCGCCGCGTTGCGCAGGCCCACGCCGGTCGAGCCGCCTTTCGCGACCAAGGTTCCGGGGTTGGTGACCTGCAGCTGAAGATGATCGCCGCTGCACCGCGCCACGACCGCCACCTCGCCGCCCTCGCGGCGCGGGGCGATGCCGTACTTCACCGCGTTCTCGACCAGGGTCTGCACGAGCATCGGCGGCACCGGCGCGCCGGCGGCCCCGGGATCGATCTCCAGGCGCACCCGCAGCCGGTCCTCGTGGCGCATGCGTTCGAGCGCGAGATAGTCCTCCACCACGCGCAGCTCGTCCTCCAGCGCCACGGTCTCGAGCTGCCCGGCCTTGAGCGAGTAGCGCAGCAGGTTCGCCAGGCGGGTGACGGCGTCGCGCGCCTGCACGGGGTTCTCGTCGATCAGCGCCCGCAGCGAGTTGAGGGCGTTGAAGATGAAATGCGGGTTCACCTGCGACTTGAGCGCGCGCAACTCCGCCTCCTTCGCCACGCTCTGCAGCTTCCACCGCTCCACCTCCGAACGGCGGTGCCGCTCGAAAGCGTGGTAACCGAAATACAATGCCGACCAGACGAGCATGAAGACGGTGCCGTTGAACACGCTGTAGAGCGCGACCGTGAGCCGGCTCACCTGCACCGCCTGCTCCTCCTGGCCCTCGAACCAGTGCAACAACGGCCACGCCGCCGCCGTCCACAGGGCGCCGAGAAGCAGCACCGCGCCCGCCACCCGCGGCAGCAACGCCATCAGCGAGAGCTGCACCCACCCCCGCCGCCGCACGAACGCCCGGTAGAGATGGGTCAACAGCAGGCCGAGGCAGTTGGTCACCACGACCATCGCCACATCCTTCGCCGTCGGCTGCTTGTTGATCACCTCGCCCCGCACCAGCACCTCGCCCTGCGCGAACAACAGGCCGATATACAACAAGGTCCAACCGCCCCACCCCGCCAGCTGACAGAACAGGTAGAGTCGGGGATTCCGCGGCGAGAGGGTGGTCGGACCGGAGAAGGCGACGGACATGGGCGCCACCGTAGCGTCGCCCGCGCGCGACGCGCCATGTTTTATTCGGACGGTCGCCCCGGAGGGATGGGCGGCCAACCGGCAACGGGCGGATGCTTGAAGCGCACGCCTCCCTCCGCTTCGCTTCGCCCATGACCGCCGCCGAACTCGCGTCCGCCCTCGACTCCACGAACCTCCGGCTCGACGCCACCGAGGCCGACCTCGCCGCCCTCTGCGCCGAGGCCGCCACGTTGCGCTTCGCCTGCGTGATGCTCTATCCGGCCAACGTGCCGTTCGCCGCCCGCCAACTCGCGGGCACCGGTATCCGCATCGGCACCGTGGTCGGCTTTCCCAGCGGCCGCTTCGCCACCGCGGCGAAACGCGCCGAGATCGAGACCGCCCGCGGCGCGGGCGCCCACGAGGTCGACATCGTGATGAACTACCCGGCCCTGCGCGAGGGCCGCGCCGCGGAGGCCGGCGAGGAGATCGCCTCGCTTGTCTCCAGCGCCCACGCACTCGGCCTGCTGACCAAGATCATCGTCGAGACCTGCTACCTCGACCCCGCCCAACGCCTCGCCGCCCTCCGCCTTTGCGAGGCCGCCGGGGCCGACTTCATCAAGACCTCGACCGGCTTCGGCTCCGCCGGCGCCCAGCCCGAGCACCTTCGCGAATGGTCCGTCGCCCGCGCCACGCGCATCGGCCTCAAGGCCAGCGGCGGGATCAAGACCCTCGCCCACGCCCGCACCTTGCTCGCCGCCGGGGCGACCCGGTTGGGCACCTCCGGCGCCGGTTCGATCATGGCGGAGTTCGCCGGGGATTCCCCGAAAAACGCCTCGGGCGATTACTGACGCCGCCGCGTCCTTCCTGTGAAATTCCCGTGAAAGCCGATTTTCGGAGGTTTTTGACGCAAACGAACGCTTCGCTTCCCCGTCGTCTTGGTCTTAGCTGCCGTTCCACTTAGGCAAGCCCCAGACCATGCCGCCCGAACCCAGTCCGTTTTCCGCACCGCTCCGCTTGGGGCTGCCACCGCGTACGACTCCCCTCTCGGAGCCCACCACCCGCCCTTCCGTGAACGCCACCCGCTCCATCCGCGATCTCGCCGGCCGCTCCGCCCTCTGGCGCCAGCCCAGCCAACTGCGCCAGGAATATGAGATGGTCGTCGGCGAGGAAATCGTCGCCACGCTCCGCTGGCGCAAGAACGTCGGTACCACCGCCGTCGCCCGCTCGCCCGACGGCACCTGGTCCTTCAAGGCCGCCGGGTTCCTCAATCCCCGCGTCACCATCCGGCTGCCCAACTCCGACTACGATTTCGCCGTCTTCCGCCCCCGCAACACCGGCGAAGGCGTGCTCGAAGCCATGGCCGACCAGCGGTTCCAGTGGCGCTGCGTCAATTTCTGGCAGAACACGTGGGCCTTCTTCGACCCCGAGGGCGACCGCCTCCTCACGATCAAGCCCGACGCCGCCGGCCTCAAGCTCGGCGCCCAGCTCAACGTCGAGCTCAAGGCCTCCGCGCATCAGGAGATCGGTTACCTCGTCGTGCTCGGCTGGTACCTCATGGTGCTCATGGCCGAGGACGCGGTCGCCGGCCAGCCCGGCGGCGCCTGACCGGCTTTCCTCCGCTCCCGACCCCGCCGGCCCACCGGCGGGGTTCTTTGTTTCACCCGCCCGACCGCGGACCGATCCGCACCGGGCCTCAGGTCCGTTCTCCGCGGTAGACCACGCCCGCGGCCGCCCGCCACGCGTCGAGCGCCGCCATGTTGCCGAGCGTGTCGGCCCACGTCATCGCCGCCACTTCCGCCCGGTCCGTGCGCACCGCGGCGGCAAACGCTTCCGCCTCGTAGGCGTAGAGTCCACGCTCCGCCTCCACCGTGATCGCCTCCACCTCCCGCCCGCGCCGGTGCAGCTCGATCACCGTCCGCCCGCCCGCACCCGCCGCGAACCACGGTTCGCGCACCAGCAGCCAGCCCTCGGAACCGAACACACGCACCACGTTCTCGGTCTCGAGCGAGACGCCGCACGTCACCTGCGCCAACACGTCGCCCTCGAACCGCAGCGTGGCGGCCGCATGGAGATCGATACCCTCCTGCGGATGCAGGCACGCCGCCCCCGTCACCGCGGTCGGCTCCGCGAACGCCCGCCCCTGCGCGGCGCCGGCAAGCAGCCGGGCGAGCGAAACCGGATATCCACCCACATCCAAGATTCCACCACCGCCGAGCGCGTTGGCGAACAACCGATGCCCCGTCAGGAAATCGCAATGGAACCCGAACGCCGCCTGCACCAGCCCGAGCCGGCCGATCGCCCCCTCGCGCACCAGCGCCGCGAGCCGTGCCGTCTGCGGATGGCACCGGTACATGTACGCTTCCATCAACGTTACCCCCGCCGCCCGTGCCGCGGCCACCACCGTCTCGCTCGTCGCCCGGTCCAGAGTGAGCGGCTTCTCGCAGAGCACGTGTTTGCCCGCGTGCGCCGCCGCGATCGCCCACTCCGCGTGCGCCGGATGCGGCGTCGCCACATACACCGCCTCGACTTCCGCATCGGCGATCAACGCCTCGTAGCGGTCATGGGCGCGCACCCCGCCGCACTCCGCCGCGAAGCGCGCCGCCGACTCCCGCCCGCGGCTGCCCACCGCGACCAACCGGCCGCTCGGCGCCTCCCGCAACGCCCGCGCGAACTGGTGCGCGATCGAACCGGTTCCGAGAATTCCCCAACGAAGCGGCGCAAGGTTCATGCACCGAGCCTCTCGCCCGCGCGTCCGCCCCGCAAGCCGTCAACGGTCCCGCCCGCCCCCGCCAACCGCCGACGGTCGCACGGCGGGAGCCAGCCACCAGTGGAGGTGCTGGGGAAACACCTGCCATTGGGCCATCCTCCGGTACTCCGGCTCCCGACGCTCGTCGCCTCGGCACTCGACGTCCGGCCGCCTCAGAACAGCAGACCGACGTGCACCGTCAGCGACTGATCCCGGCGCCGGCCGCCGATGCCATCGTGCCGACTGTATTCGAGGTCCAGTCGCGCACCGTGCGTGAGGTTGAGCGAAACGCCGATCGCGGTGCGGACGATCGTCGGTTCGTCGATGATCGCGTCGAGGTCGTTGCACAGCTCGCGTTCGACCGCGCACTCCACGAACGGCGCCGGGCGCCACGGTCGGAACTGCGTGCTCGCCAGGCGCGCCCCAGCCGAGAGGGTCGAGTACCGGTCGCTCGGGCCGACAGTGCCGCCGACGGGACGGCCGAAGCTGTCGGTCGTCGTTGCGAAGGCGTTGCGCTCGAACACCGCCGCGACGAGGGGCTGCACGACCCACCCCTCCGGAATCCACGAGGCCTCTCCGCGGGAAAAGGTGCCGACCACACACGCCTGCCCATAGAACCGCCGGTAATCCTGGTCGAAGGCGTAGGTGCGGCCGGTGGGCAGCGGCACGCGGGTGCGGCTCTCGGACCAGAGATACTCGGCGCGCATCGTGAAGCCCCAGGCCGGGGCGAACTTGTGGACAAGGTCGGCGCGAAGCCCGCGGCCGTCGCCGGCGATCGTGCCTCCGCTGTGGCGCAGCTCGATGTCGGCCTTCTCGGCCACCGCACCGAGCGCGAGCAGCGTATCCGACCGCGGGACATACAGAAGCTGCGCTTCCGCCCGCCTCGTGTCGATGTCGAGGCGCGTGATGTTCGGGGCGCCGCGGTTGTCCATCGACACCCCGCCGGCTCGCAGATACGCGTGCCCACCCGCCCCGGGCAACGGGACGGTGCAATCGACCGGCACCACCAGGACATCGGAGGAATCCTCGTAGCCGCCGGTCGGATTGCCGGGAAAACGCGACCACTCGATCTGGGCGCGGGAGAGGCCGAGCCGTTGCTGGACGACGCCGTAGGTGTCGTATTGGCCGAACTCGGCCAGCAGGCCCGCAGAGCCGAGCTCGATCACCCACGGCGGCACCGAGGGCGGCGTCCGCTCCCCGCCACGCGCGGCGGCGGGAAGGACGGCGAGCAGCAGCGCCAGGATGCCGGCGTGCGCACGCGGCAACGGGAATACGTGACATGAACGGTGGGGACGTTGGGTCATCGAAGTCGGAAATGTTGTGCTCCATCCAGCCCCTGCACCTCCGGGGACGAGGCGTGAGGCGGCGTCGCCAGTCCCGACGCCACAGCCCTTGGTAACGGCTCGCGTCCGGAACGCCATCCCGTTTCGCTGGCGACGATGCTCTCCGCCGCCGAGATCAAACGCCTCCAACGCCTGCGCGACGACGAACGTTTCCGCCGCGACGAAGGCGTCTTCCTCGTCGAGGGCGACAAGGCCGTGCGCGAGTTCGTCGATTTCGGCCGGTTCTCCGGCGACCTCTACGTCACGTCCGACTGGGTCGGCTGGAAACGCGACGTCTCCGCGCACGAACATCCCTACACGTTCCACCAGACGACGGAGACGGAGATGGCGCGCATCAGCCACCTCCCCTCGCCGTCGTCGATCCTTGCGGTCCTCGCCCGCCCCGCCGCCAAGCCGCTCGATCCCGCGCAACTGCGCGTCGGCTTCACCCTCGCCCTCGATGCCGTGCAGGACCCGGGCAACGTCGGCACCATCCTGCGCATTGCCGACTGGTACGGCTTCGAACGCGTGCTGCTCGGCGAGGGCTGCGCCGACCCGTTTTCCCAGAAGGTCGTCAACGCCAGCAAGGGCTCGCTCGCCCGCGCCGAGATCCACCGCGTGGATCTGCCCGCCGTGCTCGCGGCCGCCGGCGTCCCGGTGTTGGGCATGGACCTCGACGGCGCCGCGGTGCACACGCTCGCCGCGCCGGCCGCCGCCATCGTCGTCGTCGGCAGCGAGGGGCGCGGGCTTTCCGCCGGCGTGAAGGCGGCGCTCACCCAGCGCATCACCATCCCGTCATTCGGCCGGGCCGAATCGCTCAACGCCGCCGTCGCCGCCGCCATCGTCTGCGACAACCTCCGCCGGCTCACCACGCCGCCGTGACGGGCCGCACAGCGCCGCCATGCGCGGCGCCCGCGCGAAACCCTGTAACCTTTTCCACCGCTCCCGGTTTTCCCGGACGACGCACCATCATGCCGTCCGCCAACCGTGATCGCCGCCACCGCCAGCACCATCTCCTCCGGGAAAACCGCCGAGCCTCCGTTGCAGGCCGACCGCATGGAACCCTCCGACCATGATCTGATGCTCGCTGTCCGCGCCGGCGAACTGCGTCGGCTCGGCGACCTTTTCGAACGGCACCACCGCGCGCTCTACGGCTTCTTCGTCCATCTGACCCGCGATCGCAACGCCAGCGAAGACCTCGTGCAGATGGTCTTCTACCGCATCCTCAAATACCGCCACACCTACCGCGACGAAGGAAAGTTCTCCGCGTGGATCTACCACTTGGCGCGCAAGGTCGCGGCCGACCATTTCGGCTCCCGCCGCGGGCGCCCCCTCGGCTCCACCGCCAACACCGAACCGTCCCCATTGGACGACATCCCGGACGACACGCCCTCGCCCGCATCCCGGGTCGCCACCGCCGACGACCTCGCCCTGCTCGATCGCGCCCTCACCGCCCTTCCGACCGAACAACGCGAACTTCTCGTGCTCGCGCGCTTCCAGGAGCTTTCCCACGAGGAGATCGCCAGACTCTTCGACACCACCATCGGAGCCGTGAAGGTCCGGGTCCACCGCGCCTTCCACGCACTCCGCGAGCACTATTTCCGCCTGCGCCGCAATCCGACCGCCTGATCCGCGCGCCGCGCCCGCCCAACATCACCACCCGCAACGCCTCCCGCCCATGAGCTGCGACTCCTTCCAGGAAGACTTCCTCGAGCACCGCGACGGCCGGCTCGAACCCGCCCGCGCCCAGGCCCTCCGCGAACACCTCCGCACCTGCCTGACGTGTCAGCGCGCCTGGGCCGACTTCCAGGAGCTCGACCGGCACCTCGCCCGGTTGCCCGTCCCGGTGCCGACCGAGAACCTGCGGCGCAACTTCTACGCGATGCTCGACACCCACCTCGCCGCCCAGCGCGAGCCCGGCGTATTCGGCCCAGTCCGTCGCGGCCTCGCCCGCCTCCGGGCCGAGTGGCTTCCCGCCAACCCCTTCGCCCAGCTCGCCGGCGCGGCCTTGCTCGCCGCCTGCGCCGTCGCCGGCACCCTGCTGGTCCAGACGCGTCGCGAACGCGACGCCGACCTCGCCGCACTGCGCCACCAGGTCGACGCCGTCACCCGCCTCGTCGCCTACACGGCCCTCGACCGGCAACCTGCCTCCGACCGCGTCCAGGCGGTGCTCGCCATCGACACCGCGAGCGCCACCGGCCTGGCGCGACTCCTCGGCGCCTTGGCCCAGGATCCCAACATCAATGTCCGCCTCTCAGCGCTCGAGTCGCTGTATCCGCACGCCGCCGCGCCCGCCGTCCGCACCGGGGTGCTCGCCGCGCTCTCCCGCGAGACCTCCCCCATCGTGCAGGTGGCGATGATCGATTTCCTCGCGACCGCCAAAGCCACCGAGGCGCAGCCGCAGTTCGAAACCCTCGCCCACGATCCCACGGTCAATTCCACCGTCCGAGCGGCCGCCACCAACGGCCTCGTCCAGCTCATGTGACCTGCCGCCACCACCTCTCCACCCCCGAAAGTTCCGCCATGAAATCCATCCCCCTCCTCCACCTCCGCGCGGCGTTGTTGCTCGCGATCGCCGCCACCGTCCCGGTGTCGCACGGCGAAGAGAACGGCGCCAACACCGCCTCGATCGCCTTCAGCCGCCCCAACGCCCCCCGCACGATCCGCATCGAGGCCATGAACGGCCAGGTCTCCGTCCTCGGCGCCGACGTATCCGAAGTCACGGTGCGCTCCAGCACCGACGCCGTGCGGAAGGACACCCGCCGCGACGACGGCCTGCGGGTCATCGCGGCCGCCAACGCCTTCAATCTCACCGAGCGCGACAACGTCGTCCACCTGACCCAGGACTCCGGCTCGCTCTTCTCCGGCGGCGGCGACTTCGCGGTCACGGTCCCCCGCGACACCGCGGTGATCGTGAAGGTCGCCATCAACGGCAGCGCGACGGTGCGTGACATCACCGGTGATATCGAGATCAGCAACCTCAACGGCGCCGTCACCCTCGACAACATCGGCGGCGGCGTCGCCGTCGACACGATGAACGGCGAAATCTCGGCCCGATACTCGGCCCTGGCCGAGGGGAAGTCGCACTCGTTCTCCTCGATGAACGGGAAGATCGTGCTCCGCGTACCCGCCGCCGCCAAGGCCAGCTTCCGGCTCCGGGCCCAGAACGGCACCGTCGCGACCGAATTCGACGAAAAGACCTTCGTCACGAAATCCGAGGCCGCGGCCCCGGGCGAATTCCCGGGCATGGGCGGGCTCCGCGCCGGCCTTGAGGCGGCCGGAGTGGCCATCGAGATGGCGCACGGCATCGCCCGTGAAGCGATGGGCGGGGCCCGTCCGGCTCCCTACGGCACCTCCAAGGCCCCGGTCGAAGCCGGATCCGCGGAACAGCCCCCGGCCGCGCCCCAGCCGCCGTCGGCACCAGGCGCGCCGCGGCCGCCCGCCCTCCCGCATGTCCCCACGTTCCCAGCCTTCGGCGGCCAGGTCGTGACCGGCTCACTCAACGGCGGCGGAGTCGAGATTCGCGCCACGACCATGAGCGGCGAAATCCAGATCCGGGAAGCGAAGTAGGTCCGATCGCATCCAATCATCAGTGACAGGCGCCCGCCCAAGGGCGCCTTTTTTGGGGCCACGCCCGGCACGCCGCTTCAATTTCCCGTCGTGAGTTCGTCGTAGGCCACGCCGAGGTTCGCCGGTAGTCGACTGGTCGCGCCCGCCGCCGGTGCATAGTCCGGGAAACCGGGCAACTCCTGCAGCTTCACCAACTCCTCGCGCGGCACGCCAGCGCCCATCGCGCGTTGCACATGATCCAGCAACGCCGTGAGGAAATCGCGCATCGCCCCGAGATCGGCCGCCGTCCCGGACACGCCGAACTTCGGGTTGCCGTGGCCAAAGATATAGACCGCATCCGCCGGGTAAGTCTTCACCAGCGTCTCCAACACACCGATCCAGCCGGCGATGCTCGCGCCGCCCGGCCGGTCGATCACGGGATAGAGCCGGTTGAAGACGAGGTCGCCGACATGCACGACGTTCGCCTTCTCGAAATGCACTGCGATGTCGCCCTTCGTGTGCGCCGGTCCGAAGTACCGCGCGGCGACCACTTCGCTGCCGAAGTCGCGCCGCCATTGGTCGGTGAACGTCGTGTCCGCCACCACTTCGTTCTCCGGCACCTTCGCGCGACCACGCTGGAGCGCGGGCACGTTCGCGTGCGCCACGAGCGAGCCGGCGATCGGCCGGAACACGCTGTTGCCGCCCGTGTGATCGCCGTGGTGGTGCGTGTTGAGCAGGTGATCGAACCGCCGCCCCGCGCGCCCGGGCAACCCTTCGACAAACGCCGCGGCCGTGTCCGGAAACTGGGCATCCACCACCACCAGAGTGCTCGCATCCGCCAACCAACCGATCGTGCCGCCGCGGCCCGTCGCGAGCCCGACCGAACCGCGCAGCGGCACGAACTCCACCCGGGGCGTGGGCACCGAGGCCGGTGACGCCGGAATGGGACTCTGGGCAGAGAGCCGGTGGCCGGGCAGCAGCCCGACCGCAGCGACGAGGGAGGAGCGGACCAGGAAGGCACGGCGATTCATGCCGACGGTTTTATCCGCGCGCCCCACCGCCGCAACCGCCGGTAGGCGGACCCGCTTGCCCCCCAAGCGGGCCGCCGCCCCCGCCCGCACCAGCCGCCGAAAGTCCCCCCGCCGCAGGTGCTTCCCTCACGCCGCCCGTTCCGCTCCACACCCACGACGGCGTTGGGGGCAACGCCGTCCACCCCGCCCCCGGCAACACGCCCCCCCCGGGCCCCCGGCCAGCCACCCTACAAACTCCCGTCTCCGTTCCACGGGTGCGGCGGCCGGTTCTTGTTGAGCCTCGCGCCTGAAACCGCAGCATCGCGGGCGTTTCCCGACTCGGCCGCACCTGCGGCGCAACCCTGACTGCCGTCTTCCTTCCCATGAAAAAGTTCCTCTTCGTCGTCGTGTTCCTCGCCCTCGTCGGTCTCGGCATCTGGAAATGGTGGGACCGGCTCGACCCGAAAAAGTCCGCGCCCGCGACAGCCGCCGCCGGTTCGGCCGCGGCCGCCGCCACGCCCGCCGCCCGCGGCAGCGCCACCGATCTCGCCAAGCTCGACGGCCGCATCGAGGCCGCCACCGAGGTGCCCGCGCTCGCGCCGGCCGCGCTCTATCCGATGAAGGACAATACCTTCGACCTCGAGCTCTCCGAGTACGCCGGCTACGCGGGCCTCATCGCCGCCAACGGCGGTCTCGAGCCGTCCGAGAACTCCTATTTCTTCAAGAAGCACGGCTTCAAGGTCCGCATCACGATCAGCGAGGAGGAGAGCTGGAACGCCCTCAACGCCGGCCGTATCGGCGGCTCCGCCACAACGGTCGACGTGCTCGCCGTCTACGCGAAGACGCTCCAGGCCGTCGTGCCCGCGCAGATCGGTTTCTCGCGCGGCTCCGACGCCCTCCTCGTCACCGCCGACATCAAGCGCATCAACCAGCTCAAGGGCCGTGTGGTCATGGCCGCGCAGTTCACCGAGGCCGACTTCTTCATCCGCTACCTCGCGCAGGAGGCGGGCCTCGAATGCGTCGCCCTCGCCGCCGGCCAGCGCCCCGATCCCGAGCGCATCAACCTCGTCTACGCCGAGACCGCGTTCGAGGCCGGCGACACGTTCGCCGCGGCCGTCGAGTCCGGCAGTTCGCCGCTCGCCGGCGCCGTCGTCTGGGGTTCGAAGATCCAGGACGTGCTCCAGCGCACCGCCGGCAAGACCGCCGCGCTCGCCACCAACCGCAATCTCCTCGTCGTCGCCGACATACTGCTCGTGAACAAACCCTTCGCGCAGGCCAATCCGAAGATCGTCACCGGCCTCGCCGACGGCCTGCTCCACGGCAACGACCTCGTTCGCACCAACCCCGAGGCGCAGCTCGACCTCGTTGCCAAGGCCTTCAAGTGGACGCGCGACCAGGCGCGCGCCGAGCTGGCCCAGATCCATTTCAGCAACTGGCCCGAGAACCAGGCGTTCTTCTCCGGCGCGATCGACGCCGCGGGCAGCTACCCCGGCATCTACCAGTCCGCGATTTTCGCCTACGGCGCGTTCGCCAGCCACTCCGTGCCCGCCGAGCGTTTCCTCGACCTCAAGCTCGACACCCTCGGCGCCACCTACGCCGCGCAGAAGATGGAGATCCAGCCGATCCGCGCCGCCGCGGCCTCGTCGCTCGAGCAGAATCCACTGCTCACGCGCAACATCCGGTTCTTCTTCGCGCCCAACTCCGCCAACCTCGAGAGCAACGCCGACAACGACAAGAACTACGGCTCGATCAAACAGCTTCTCCAGGTCAGCCCCGGCTCGACGATCCTGCTCCGCGGCCATGTCGACAACGCCATGGTCGAGGAATTCCGCAAACAGGGCGGCGACGCCTTCGTCCGCCAGATGGCGCTGAAGGCGATGCAGCTCAGCAAGGACCGCGCGGAGTCGGTGCGCGTCGAGATGGTGAAACGGTACCAACTCGACCCGAAGCGCATCGAAGTCATCGGTCGCGGTTGGGAGGAGCCCGTCAGCTCGAGCAGCGACGAAAACCGCCGCGTCGAGGTCCAGTGGTTCACCGTGGAGTAATTACTCCGCTCCCTCCTCCCCCTCCGTTTCCGCCTCGTTTCCGCTTCGGTCGTTCTCGTTCTCCTACTCGTTCTCATTCTCGGACCCTCCGCCCGTCCCCGCGCTCCGAAGTTCCGACCCTCGATCCCAACCCGAGAACGAGTACGAGAAAGAGAACGAGAAGGATTCGGCCTATCGGGCGCACCGCCCCCCAAACGCAAATCGGCAATCCTCAATCACAAATCGCCCGCCCTTGCCCTCCTCCGTACCGCCCCCACACTGACTCACCGTGCGCCGGATCGATTACCTCAAAGCGTTCCTGAAAAGTGGTGACCACGCCGTCCTCGCGCTGCTCACCGTTGGCGCGGGTTTCGCCACCGGCCTGCCGCTCGCGCTCGTGCTCGGCGCCGCCGCCTATGTTGTCGGCTGGGTCTTCCTGCCCGACCGGAAGGGCTTCCGCGCCAAGATCGACGCCCTCGCCGCCGCCGGCACCGAGCAACGCGATGCCGCCGTCCTCGCCAATCTCCAGACCGAGCGCGCCCGCCTCTTCGCGCAGCTTTCCGAATCCGCCCGTCGCCGTTACGAGGACCTCGCCCGTGTCTGCGCCGACATCGAGGAGCAGCTCGCGGCCGCCCCGGCCGGCACCGCCGCCCCCACCGACAAGCTCGACGGCCTCATGTGGTCCTACCTCGGCCTGCTCGCCACCGAGCGCCGCCTCGACCAGCACCTCGTGACGGAGGACTCCGAGAACTTCACCACCCGCATCGAGGAATCCGAGGCCGAGCTGAAGAAACTCGAGGAAGAACTCGCCCGCACGCCCCCCGAGTCAGCCGCCTACGAAACCAAGTTCCGCCTCGTCGGCGCGAAGCGCGAAGGCCTCGACGCCCTCTGCCGCCGCCACGAGCAGTTCAACCGCTCGATGGACAACCTCGCCGTCGTCCGCGCCGAGCAGAATCGCATCGAGGAACAGCTCAAACTCCTCCGCGCCGACTTCTTCGCCAACCAGTCCGCCGACGCCCTCGCCAGCCGCATCAGCGACACCATCGACTCGCTCTCCACCGGCACGCGCGTCACCGGCGAGCTCGCCTCCGGCATGCCCGAACTCCCCTCGCTCCGCACCAAGCGCCTCGGCTACCAAGCCCCGCAAAAAGCCTGAGTCCATCCATTCCGGACATTTCACAGAAGGTAACAAAGGCCACGAAGAGCCACAGACGCTCGCCCACTCCGTCCGCATCCCCTGACCCGTTAACCACAAAGAACACAGAGAATATAAAGAGAGCTCCCCTCCCCGATTCCCCGACCTCTGTGCCCTCCTCCCCCTCTGTGCTCTCCGTGACCTAATCCGTCTTCCGCCTTCGTTCCCTTCGTTACCTTCTGCCGCCTCCGTTCCGATCCTCCGCCCTCAGGCCCTTTCCCTCTCTCCTCAGTCCCTCCTTTCCGCCCTCCCTCAATCCCTCGTCCCCTCCTCGCCATGTCCCTCGTCGCTCGCTTCTACAACCAGATCCGTGGCCGTATCAGCCTCTTCTTCAGCTCGCTCGAGTTCCGCAATCCCGAGGTGCTCCTCGAGAACGCCAAGGAGGACCTCAAGACGAACCGCGTCGCGATGCAGAACGGCATCGCGCAGATGGCCGCCGTGTCCGAAAAACTGAAACGCCAGGTCCAGGAAGGCGAACGCCGCAAGGCCGACCTCGAAGGCCGCATCATGGTCGTCTACAACGGCGGCAACCAGCAGCTCGCCGAGGAGCTCGCCGCCCAGCTCCAATCCGTCGAGGCCGACCTCGCCGAGAACAAGGCCGAGCTCGAGCACAACGAGGCCGCCTACAAGGAATTCGTCGGCGCCTGCCAGACCGCCGAGCAGGAGATCCGCAAGAAGATCGAGAAGCTCACCAACGCCCTCTCGAAGGCCAAGGCCAAGGAGGCCCTCGCCGACGTCTCCGAGATGCTCTCCGGCACGATCAGCAAGCAGAGCTCGTCGCTCGACAACATGCAGCGTCTCGACGAAGTGGTGAACGAGAAGCTCGACAAGGCCTCCGGCCGCCTCCGCGCCTCGCAGGACTCCACGCAGTTCTCCGACCTCAAGCTCAAGCAGCAGGAGCAGGACGTCGCCAAGAAGGCCGCCCTGGCGAACTTCCTCGCCAAGAAGAACGTCGCCATGAAGCCCGCCGAGTCCGTCTCCGCCGCCCCATCCCCCGCCCCCGAAAAACCCAAGATGAGCGAAGGGGCGTGAGCGGCCTTCACCAACTTGCCGCGCCACGACCCACAGCTAGCATCCCATCATGAGCCTGAATGAACTTCTCGCCGAATTGCCCGGCATGACTGTTGCCGAGCGACAGGTTCTTGTGCGCCGCATCTTGGAACTCGACGACTCCACGCTCCCACCCGAGCAAGTGTTGCTCGTCGAGGAACGCCTCGAAGACCACCGGCGCGATCCGGCTTCCTCGCTCACGCTCGAACAGATGGAAGCACGCTTGCGCAGCCGCTTCCAGCAATGAGTTGGCGGGTCGAGTTTCGACCCGAGGTGGAAACCGACGTGGCGACGCCGCCGCGTGGTACGAGGCACGGCAACACGGTTTAGGGGCCCAGTTCATCGATGAGATTCTCCGCGTCTGGCGCGACCTCGCGGAGAACCCGCTACTCGCCAGCCGCCGGCTTCCTGGTCGGAACATCCGCTGGCGCTACCCGGATCGATTTCCCTATCGCGTGATCTACGAAGTCCAAGACGAGCCACCGCGTGTGATCGTCGCCGCCGTCCAGCACGCCGCCCGCCACGACAAGCATTGGTACGCTCGATTCCGTTCGCGCCCCCACCAGTGAGCACGCATTCCACACCCGCCCGCAATCAGGGGGGCGCCGACACCACCTTCCGGAGGCGATCAGTCGGAGGACACCTCCAACGTTTCATGCATTGACGAAACCCCTGAGTGGTTACCTCCCTCCGAAACAGAACCGCCGGCAGCCCCGCAGCCATGTACGACCTCCTCACCGCCGTTCTCATCATCGCGCTGCTCGGCTTGAGTTACTTGGTCTGGAAACGAGATCGCGCGCCACAACACCCCGCCAAGACAATCACCCGACTGCCGCGCCACGCGGCCCAGACGGCCGGCCTCACCATCGATCTCCGCGGCTTCACCTGCGGCCGGACCCGCCTCGGCGCCGCTCCGGCCGACGGCGAGTTCTTCACCGCCGCGTTGCGGACCTCCGATGTGTTCGAGTTGGAGCAGGAGGGCTTCGAACTCGGCACCATCGAAGGCAATCTCGACTACCTCTACCTCCAGCTCGCGCTCTTCCACGGCCGATTCCGCGCCAACGGAACAGACCTCGCGCTCACCACCGCCACCACCCCGTCCGAGATCAGGGCTCTCTTCGGCGAGCCCTACTGGACCGACGACGATGACGACGAGACCATCCTCTTCTACGAGTACGAGGCCGGCGCCATCGAGCTGCAGTTCGAGTTCCCCGGCAAGCAGCGCCTCGACGTCATCACCCTGATGCGCAACGGCGTCCTCTCGAAGCAGGAGCAGCGCGCCGCCTACCGCCTCACCAAGCCCTGGCCGCCGGCTTAACCAGTTCCCCATAACCGTTCCGCCTCTTCCCGTCCCACCTTCGCACGGCGTCTCCCACCCCTGCCCGCCCTGCGCCCCTTCCCGCTTGCCGGGCCAACCGGTAGATACACTGTGCTCACATGAGCTCCCTCACCGCCAAGGTCTTCAAAGCCGGCAATTCCCAGGCGCTCCGCCTGCCGAAGTCGCTCAACGTGACCGCCAGCACCCTCGTCATCACGCCGACCGATGGCGGCTTCATCGTGACCGACCCGGCCGCCGCCGCGCGCCGCCGCCGCGCCCTGCGCAAGCTCTGGGGCTCCTGCCCGGATTTCCCCGCCACGCGATGATCTTCCTGCCCGACACCAACACGCTGTCGCATTTTCTGCGCGCCAAGGACGCGCCCCTGCGCGACCGCCTGCTCGAGCAACTGGAGTGCTGCCGTCTGTCCTCCATCGTGCTCGCGGAACTCGAATACGGTGCCGCGAAACGCCCCGACATCCCCGCCTTCCGCAACCGGATCGAAGCCCTCCGCTCGATGTTTCCCGCCGTCGCGGTCTTCGATGATCACGCAGCCTTCCATGCCGGCCAGATCCGCGCCTACCTCGAAAACCTCGCCCCCAACGCCCAGCCCATCGGCCCCTACGACAGCCTCCTCGCCGGACAGGCCCTCGCGCTCGGCGCCACCGTCGTGACGCACAACACCCGCGAATTCCGCCGCGTCCCCGGCCTCACCGTCGAAGACTGGCAAAGCACCTGACCCGCCCTCCGATCATCCTGATTAGCGTTCATCAGCGGCCATTGGCGGTTTCATCCTCCGTCGCCCCTTTCCCCCCAGTGACAGCTAGTGTGGATTACTGCTTCTCCCGGTTCGCCCCGCAACCACGGCACGGACACAAGGTCCGGCCCTACAACTGAAATTATTCCCATGCCCGCCACCCCGACCGACTGGATCCGTGAGATCGAGAGCCGCTACGCGGCCAACACCGCCTGCCAGTTCCTCCTTCACGGCAATGTGCGCGACGTCTTCTGGGCCGCGCCGGCCAAGGCGGCCGAGCCCGCCGCCATCGGTCTCCAGCCGGGCGCGGCAACTGTCGTCCCCACCTCCGCCGCGCCCGACTTCCTCGACCTCGACGACTTCCTCGTCCGCCGCCTGCTCGGCGCGTTCACCGTCGTGCTCACCCTCGATCTCGCGCACGGCATCGAGGTCATCCGCGGACGCGAGGCGCTCCAGGGCTGGGACCAGCTCGCCGGGCTGAAGGACCTGCGCAACTCGCCCAAGGAGTACCTCGACACCCTCCGCCAGCTCTTCCTCTTCCTCAACAACCGCGCCGTGGGCGAACGCGCGCCGGTCCACGTGGCCGCGATTTTCAACGACGCACCGCTGCTCGTCCCCAACGAGACGAGCAACCTCTACTTCGACCTCTCCGCCTGCGCCTCGCTCATCCGCGACTGGTCGCGCCCGCGCGAACACGCCTGGTTCAGCCTCACCACCTTCCTCGTCGCCGACGCCCTCAACGACCTCCACCCGATCGTCCGCAACAACCCGCTCGCCGCCGCCATCGCCGTGCCGCTGCCGTCCGAGACCGACCTCGCCGCGGAGCTCGGCCGCCTGCAGGAGCGTTTCGCCGCGCCGTTGGCCAACTTCAAGGACCGCACGCCGGCCCTCGCCAAACGCCTCCGCGGCGTCACGCGCTACGCGCTGCTCGGCCTTCTCCGCCACCACACCCACGCCGGCACCGCGCTCACCGACGCCGATGTCGCCGCCATGCGCAAGGCCGCCGTCGAGCGCGACAGCAACGGCCTCATCGAGTTCGTCGAATCGCCCACGACGCTCGACGACTACTCCGGCCAGCCGCAGCTCGTCGCCGCGTTGCGCACCGACCTGAAGCTCTTCCGCGACGGCGTCACCCGCGCCGTGCCGATGGGCTACCTCGTCACCGGCCCGGTCGGCACCGGCAAGACCTACCTCGTCAACTGCGTCGCCGGCGAAGCGGGCGTACCCGTGGTTGTCCTGAAGAACTTCCGTGACCGCTGGGTCGGCAGCTCCGAGGGCAACCTCGAACGCATCTTCCGCCTGATCGACGCCCTCGGTCAGTGTATCGTCTTCGTGGATGAAGCCGACCAGACCCTCGGCCGCCGCACCGGCAACGACTCGAGCAGCGACGTCAACGGACGCCTCTACTCCATGCTCGCGCAGTTCATGGGCGACGGCACCAACCGCGGCCGCGTACTCTGGATGCTCGCCACCTCGCGCCCCGATCTCGTGGAGGTCGACCTCAAGCGCCCCGGCCGCATCGACCGCCGCCTGCCCGTGCTCCCCGCCACGACCGACGACGACGCCTGGGCGCTCCTGCGCGGCGTCTTCGCCCGCAACCAGCTCGCGCTCCCCGAGGCACGCCCCGCCGATCTCGCGATGCCCGAACTACTCACCGCCGGCGCCGCGGCCTCGATCGCCAGCGCGATCTTCCGGCAAAGTTACCTCACCCAGCGTCCGCCGGTCGAGCTGCTGGCGGAGCATCTGGCGAACTATCTCCCACCCGTGCCGCTCGAGCGCATCCGCGAGCAGATCCGCCTCGCCGTCGAGGAGTCGAGCGAGCTCTCCCTGCTCCCTCCCGCCCTTGCCGCAAAGATCCGGGCATAATCGCAGCGCTTCCGTCGCACCCGCCCCTGCCGCCCGAGTGCGCGACGCTTCGCAGCATCGTTACACTTTCCGCCGCGCTGCGCGCTTGCCACCCGCGCGGCACTGCTTCCGACTTTGCGGAGCCCCACCCCCACCCCGCATGCCCCACTGGGTTTTTCTCGCCGGCGGCTTCGCCGCATTCCTGTCCGTCGTCCTCCTCGCGTTGAGCGCACGCCGTTGCTGCGCCCGCAAACGCTCGATTCGCAATCACTCCGCCGAACCCGTCGTCCACGCTGAGCGCCGCGCCTCGGGCTATTCGCACCGCAGCCTGGTCACGCAGCTCGGCGGGATCGCCCGCGGAGTGGAGCTCACGGTGACCTCCGACAAGCTCCTGGTCGATGTCGCCTACCCGTTCGCCCTCGTGGCCGAGCAGGTCGACCTCTGCCACCGCATCGCGCTCGACTCGATCGAGCGCGTCGCCGCCCGTCGCGTGGCGCACGGGCTGGAGTGCATCATCACCTTCCGCAACGGCGAAGGCATCCGACAACATCTCTCGGTCTTTCCCGAGTCGCCGGATCGCTTCCTTCACGCCCTCCACGCCCATACGCCCGAGCTGGCGAACTGACCCCTCCTTTTCCCGCAAACCCTGCAACCCGCAAGTGGGCCCGCCCCCCCCGCCGGGGCCCCGTTTCGGGGGGGG
>JAEXPQ010000112.1 GCA_023446735.1 Verrucomicrobiota bacterium | reverse complement strand
CGGCCCCGGCGGAGCGCGCCGCGGACAATGCCGGGGCGCGGCGCCGCGGAGCGCCGATGGGCCGGGCGCGCGGCGCGCGCAGCGCGGGCGCGGGTGCTTCCCGGTCCGGCGGGGCGAGCATCGCCGCCGCCTGCGCGCAGGGTGTATCGCGAAAATGGTGGACCGGTGCGACCGCGGCGGCGACAGCCGGCCGCGGGGTCTCCCCGGGCGGCGCCACCACGTCGCCGCTGCGCGCGACTGCGGGGCGGAGGGCCAGCAGCGCCAGCCCGAGCGCGGCGCACGCGCCGCTGGCGGCGGCGAGGAAACGGGTTTGCACGGTCCGCAGTCGGACAGGCTTTGGCCCGTTCGCCAAGCTTGCAGTGGGGGCGCGCAGCCGCGCGTCTCGGGAGCGCACCGAACGAAAAGCGCCGGGCCTGCGGGGCCCGGCGCTGGGGAGCGGAAACGCGGCGCTTGGCCGGGAGGCCTCAGCGGTACTCTTCGCCGGAGATGGCGTTGAGGACCTTGTAGTTCTCCACGTGGTAGGCCGGGTCGGCGCGGAAGGAGAGCTTCACGCCGTAGAGCTTCTCCATGCGGACGAGCAGGTCGGCATCCTCGATCTTGAGACGCTCGAGCACGCCCGGGTGCACGAGGACGCGCAGCGAGAAGTCCTTGCCCGGGTGGCGCAGTTGGAGGCGGCGCACGATCGAGCCGAGGCGGCGCTGGAGCTCGACCGAGACTGTTGTCGCCGACTTCACGATGCCGCGGCCGCGGCAGTACGGGCAGTCGTTGTAGAGGTTGGAGGCGAGGGACTCCTGCTGGCGCTGGCGTGTCATCTGCATGATGCCGAGCGTGGAGATGGGCAGGATGTGGTTCTTCGCCTTGTCCTCGGACATCGCGGCGACCATGCGATCGAACACTTGGTTGCGGTGGCGCCGCTCCTTCATGTCGATGAAGTCCATGATGATCAGACCGCCCATGTTGCGCAGGCGGATCTGACGGGCGATCTCCGTGGCGGCCTCAAGGTTGACCTGGAAGATCGTGTTCTTCTCCTCGCCGGACTTCGCCTTGTGGGAGCCGGTGTTGACGTCGATCGCGACGAGGGCCTCGGTCTCGTCGATGACGATCTGGCCGCCGGAGGGGAGCTGCACGTAGCGGTTGAACGTCTGCTCGATCTGACGCTCGATGTTGAAACGCTCGAAGATCGGAATGCTGTCGGCGTAGTGGTGAATCTTGGCGCGGGAGCGCTTGGAGATGAGACCGACGATCTCCTGGACGCGTTCGAAGTCGTCCTTGTTGTCGATGAGCACGCGGTCGACGTCCTCGGTGAGGAAGTCGCGCACGGTGCGCTCGACGATGTCGGGCTCCTGATAGAGACAGGAGGGTGGACGGTCGGTCTCCATGCGGCGGGAGATCTCCTCCCACTTCTTGAGGAGGATGTGGAGGTCGCGGACGAAGTAGCGGGCTTTCTTGCCCTCGCCGGCGGTGCGGACGATGACGCCCATGCCTTCGGGAATGGTGAGTTCCTGGAGCATCTTCTTGAGGCGCTGGCGCTCCTTCGGGTCCTCGATCTTGCGGGAGATGCCGCACTGGTCGGAGTAGGGCATCAGCACGAGGAAGCGACCGGGCAGGGAGAGGTTGGTCGTGGTGCGCGGGCCCTTGGTGCCGATGGGACCCTTGGTGACCTGCACGACGATCTCGGTGCCGGGCGGATAGAGGCCGGGGATGTCCTTGAGGGTGACCTTGGCCTTGTCCTGCTGCTTCGAGGACTTGTTGATCCGGACGACTTCGACGGAGGAGTCGGCGGCGGCGGGGAGGATGTCCCAGTAGTGGAGAAACGCGTTCTTGGTGAACCCGATGTCGACGAACGCGGCCTTGAGGCCCGGGTCGAGGTTCTTGACGCGGCCCTTGAAGATGCCGCCGACCATGCGGTCGTCGGATTCGCGCTCGATCTCGAACTTGTCGAGGATGCCGTCGACCAGGAGGGCGACGCGCTTCTCGAGCGGCTCGGAGTTGATGATGAGCTCGCGGAAGGCGCCCTTCTCCTTCTTCTGGAAGAGGGAGAGGATCTTCTGGATCAGCGGGCGCTGTTTGGCGCGCTCGGCGGCGTCCTTCTTGAGGGCGGTGGGATCGACCTGCTCGGTATTCTTGTCGCTGGGCGGCTGGGCGAGTTCTTCGTCGTGGATCTTGTTAACGTCGTTGGGTGGAACGTTGGTTTGTTCGCTCATTGGGTGCGGTGTCCTGTCGTTGGACGGCGGTTCCCGGGGGCGGCAGGCGCTGTGCGACTGGCCGGGGCGGGCGCGCGGGTCCGGAAGGGTGGGGAGTTAAAAGTTCTTCCGGAACCGGTAGACGCTCTGCACCAAGCCTTGCAGCAGACAACAGCTGAGCACAAAGGAACCACCGTAGCTGAGGAAGGGAAGCGGCAGGCCGGTGATGGGCATCAGTCCGATCGTCATACCGATGTTCACGAAGACGTGCATCGCGATGATCACCGAAACCCCGATGGCGAGGTAGGTGCCAAAGCGGTCGCGGGCTTGGCCCGCGATGCGCACGCCGTTCATGAGGACGACGCCGAAAAGTGCTATCACCGTCAGGCTTCCCAGAAAGCCTTTCTCCTCCGCCAGCACGGAGAAAATGAAGTCGTTGTGGGCCACTGTCGGGGGCAGGTAGCCCAATTGGGCCTGGGTGCCTTCCGTCCAGCCTTTACCCGTCAGACCGCCGGAGCCGACCGAGATCAACGATTGGCGGAGATTCCAACCAATGTTTTTCGGGTCGATGCGTTCGGGGTCGACGGTGGCGAGGATACGATTGCGCTGGTAATCGTGCAGCAGAGGCAGCCAGGAATGCGGCTCGTACTTCCCGCGGTCGCGGATGAAGGAGAGGTTGTTCTCCGTCATGAAGTTGTAGTAGCGAACCATGTCGACGGTCACCACCGTTGCCAGCAGCCCGAAGAGGACGATGGCAGCGATGAAGAAGCGCCGCGGCAGTTGCGCGACATACAACAGAGAAACGACCATGGGGGGAATCACGAGGGCCGTCCCGAGGTTCGGCTGAAGCAGAATCAAGATCATGGGCAAGGCCACAGCAAGGGCCAATTTCCCGAGGACCAGGAAGGAGGGTTTGACCGATCCGATCTTGTTGCGGGCGAGGATGCTGGCGCAGATCAGGAGGGTGGCCAGCTTCGCCAGTTCCGAGGGCTGGAAGGACACCGGTCCGAAATCGATCCAGCGCTGGGCGCCGTAACGTTCGCTGCCGATGCCCGGAATCAGCACCGCGATCAGGAAGAGCATCGCGACCACGTACACCCAGTGCGCGTACTTCAACCAGAACTCGTAGTCGATGAGCGAGACGGCGACGTAGAGCATCGCGCCGGCGGTCAGCCAGCCGATCTGGATCTTCCATTGCGTGAGTCCGGTCGCGAGTTGCGCGCTGTAGATGAAGCACACGCCGATGGTCGCGAGCGCGAGCAAAGCCGTCGGCCCAACCCAGTCCCAAGTCTGGCGGGTGGCGACTTTCAGGAACGACAACAGGCCTGGACGCAGCGCTTCTTTCACCGATTGCCGCCGAGTCGAGCCGAACCCCGCCCGTACTGCAACGCCGCGCTGTCGGCGCGGCCGCGATTTCTCTCCCATTACAGCCGTGCGCCGGGGGCACGGCGCGGTCCGGACGATTGTCGCGCGACCCGAATCCTGCGGGTGATCCGCTTGCTGGTTCAGGTTGCGTGCGCGAATGCGCCGGGCGGCGACGGAACCGAGGCGCGTCTCCCGCGGGAGAAAGATTGCGCTTTGTGGGTGCGACCCTACTTTCCGCGTCCCTTCCGACCAACTCACCCGACGGCAATCTCTTGAGCCTCCTCGGCGATTCACCTGCATGGACCTTCGCTCTCGCGGCGCTTTCGGGCGCCGGCGCGGGGTTCGGATTGTCCTGGTTGCTGTTGCGCCAGACCCGCCGGGTCGCGTGCGAACGGGCGGCCAACCTCGTCGAGCTCGCCAAGCGCGAGGCGCAGGTGGCCGGCTCCGAGATCCGGGCCAAGACCGACGAGGAGCTCGCCGCGAAACGCGCCGACCTGCAGCGCGAACAGGACCGCCACGAGATCGAGATCGACGTGAAGTTGCGGGAGATCCGCAACCACGAGGAATCGCTGGCGCTGCTCGATTTCCAGCTCGAGGCCCGCCAGGAACGCCTCGCCCGCGAGGCCGCCGCCATCAAGCAGGGGCGCGACGCCGTCCGCACGCAGGCCAAGAACCTGCGGCAGCGCCTCGAGGAGATCTCCCATCTCGACGCCGCCGAGATCAAGAAGGCGCTGCGCGAGGAGGTCCTGATCGAGTGCCAGGACGATCTGCGCCAGTACCGCAAGGAGATCATGGACCGCTCGGAGGCGGACCTGAAGCAGGAGGCCAAACGTGTCCTGCTGGCTCTGATGCAGCGCATGGCCAGCCAGCCCAACCACGATGTCACCGCGACGATCGTACAGCTGCCCAACGACGAGATGAAGGGCCGCATCATCGGGCGCGAGGGCCGCAACATCAAATCCTTCGAGGCCGCGACCGGCGTCACCCTGCTCATCGACGAGTCGCCCAACATGGTGCTGATCTCGTCGTTTGATCCCGTGCGCCGCGAGGTGGCGAAGATCGCGCTCCAGGCCCTGGTCGCCGACGGACGGATCCACCCCGCCAGCATCGAGGACCAGGTCCATCGCGCGCAGAGCGAGATCAACGTCCACGTGCTCGCCGCCGCCGAGGCCGCCGTGCAGAAGCTCAAGCTCAGCGGCATCCACCCCGAGATCCTGCAGGTGCTCGGCCGGCTGCAGTTCCGTCACTCCTTCGCGCAAAACGTGCTCGATCACTCGATCGAGGTCGCGCAGTTCGCCTCTCTCATCGCTTCGGAGCTCGGACTCGACCCGCAGGTCGCGAAACGCGCTGGTTTGCTCCACGATCTCGGCAAGGCCATCGAGGCCGAGCTCGAGGGCAGCCACGCCCACATCGGCGCCGAGTTCGCCCGCCGCTTCGGCGAGGCTCCGGTCATCGTCAACGCGATCGCCGCGCACCACGAGGAGGTGAAGCCCGAGAGTCTTTACGCCGGCATCGTGATCCTCGCCGACACGCTTTCCGCCGTGCGTCCGGGTGCCCGCGCCGAGTCGATGGCCGCCTACTTGGAACGCCTCCAGCGGCACGAGCCCATCGCGCTCGAAATCCCCGGGGTGCCGCAGGCGTACGCGATCCAGGCCGGCCGCGAGGTCCGCGTGGTCGTGGCCCCCAGCGCGGTGGGCGACAGCGAGGCCCGCGAGATCGCCACGAGGATCCGTCAGCGCATCGAAGACGAGCTCCAGTACCCGAGCACGATCAAGATCACCGTCATCCGCGAGCAGCGCTATACGGAGACGGCGACGTGACGCGCGGAGCGCGCGAGTAAGAAAGTATCAAGTAACAAGTGCCAAGTGCTCGGAGGAACGCGCAAGTGACAAGGGCCAAGTAACAAGTTTCAAGGGCTCGGAGTGCGGGTTCGGTGAATGGCCTGTCTGTCACTTGCCACTTGTCCCTTGCGACTTGTCACTTCTCTTTCCTCCCATGCCCGACACCAAGATCCTCGAAGTCTTCCCGAATCCCGCGCCGGCGCGCGATTTCCTCATCGAGCACACGCACCACGAGTTCACCTCGGTGTGCCCGATCACCGGACACCCCGACTTCGCCGCCATCACCGTGCGCTACGTGCCGGACAAGGTGTGTGTGGAGCTGAAGTCGCTGAAGCTGTATTTCCATTCCTTCCGCAACGAGGGCATCTTCTTCGAGGCCGCGACGAACAAGATCTGCGACGACCTCGGCAAGACGCTCAAGCCCCGCAGTCTCACCATCGTGGCTGACTGGAAGGCCCGCGGCGGCTTCTCCTCCGTCATCACCGCCGATTGGAAGCCGGCGAAGAAGCGGCGGTAGGCTGTCGCGATGGCGGGCGAGGATGGCGATGCTTCTCCTCGGCGGGCGCGCGATTCCGTGGCCGCCGAGCCCGTGCTGGTCGAACTCGCTGCGCTCTTGGCCGAGGTCCGGCCTGATCTGGGGGTGTCCGTCGGCGGGGACGCTTTCGCGGTGGTATCGGAGAATCGGAAGCTCGCGGGCGTTTGGGGCGATCCCGGCGCCGAGGCGATCCGTGCCGTCGCGGCCACGGTGGCGGCTGCGGGCACGCTGCTCGCGTATGCCGACAATGTTGCCGCAGTCCGGAAGGCATTGCCGGGCTGGCGCGTCGAACGAGCCTGGCAACACGTGCTGCGCGACGAGTCCGCGCTCGAAGGGGTTGAAACGGGCCCGGCGGCGACGGTCACGCGCGCGACGGTGAGCGAGGCCGAGATCGATGCGTCCCTGCGCGAGGAATTGTTGGATGCGGTCCGGCGCGGGCCGGTTTTTGCCGCGTGGGCTGACGGCCGGCCGGTCGCTTTCGCCCACGCGCCTTTGCGCACGACTCGGTGGTACGACCTCTCGGTCGACACCGTCCCGGCGTTCCGGCGTCAAGGGCACGCGACCCGCGCCTTCGCCGCCCTGTGGCGGCAGTTGCGTCGCGAGGGGCTCGCGCCGGTCTGGGGGGCGACGGAGGGCAACGAGGCCTCGTTGCGGATGGCGGCGCGGTTGGGGTTTGTGCGAGCGGGCGAGGTGTTCGTGTTCTGCCGCCCGGAGTGATGCCCGATCAGGCTCCGCCCCGCCGCAGGACGAAGAACTCGTAGCCGTAGCAGTCGCCGAAAAGGCGATGCAGGTCGATCTCGCCGGCGATCGAGTCGAGGGCGGCCTCCGCCTCGGCGTCGCCGGCGTACTTCGGGCGGAGCGCGGCGAGGCGGCGCTCCATCGGCGTGTAGAAGTCGTCCCACCACGCGACGTCGGGCAACGTGAAGTGGCCCCGCAGTTCGTAGCCGCCAATGTTCGAGATCAGGGCGAGGTTTGCGGCGAGATCGGCGAGCGCGGGGTACTCCTTGGCCCACATTTCTCGGACGCGTCCTGGCGGATCGGCCTTCAACCAGACGGCCTCGGTGAAGCAGAGGTGGCCGCCGGGGCGCAGAAGGGGGTGCCAGAGCGTCAGGGCGCGCCCGATGCCGAGGAAGTACGCCGCGCCTTCGCACCAGAGCAGATCGATGCTCCCGGGCGCGGCGGGCGGTGCGGCCATGTCGCCGACCAGGGCGGTGACGCGCGCGTCGAGACCGCGCTCGCCGAGGCGCTGGCGCAGCAGCGGGATGAACGGCGCGTGGCTGTCGATCGCGGTGATTGTGCCACCGGTGAGTTCGGCGAGGTGGAGGGTCTGCGCGCCGGCGCCGCAGCCGAGGTCGAGGATGGCGGGGGCGGGCGGGAGTTCGCCGCAGAGCGCGAGGGCGGCCGACTTGCGGTTGCCGGGGCCTTGGCGAGGGAGGTTTTCGTAGATGTCGAAGAAAACTTCCCAGTGGCGTTGCGCTGGACCGGATATG
>JAEXPQ010000085.1 GCA_023446735.1 Verrucomicrobiota bacterium | reverse complement strand
AAGGCGTCAAGGAGGAGAAGGTCCTGCGGCGCCGCGCCGCAAATCCCTCTATAGTGCCGACCCGCCGTATGCTGCCCCACGTGCATACGCTGACCTGCCAGTTCATCAGGGCCGTGCGCACCCTCGTTGCCCGCTCAAGCCTCTGGGGCGAGGCGCTGCCGCTGTTTAAGCTGCGTCTGGAAAGCTACTTGTGACCATGAACCGGACACCGTTGGCCCTCGCACTGATGGGCACTGATCAGGAACTTGGAACGGAGAACGATCTGGTCACCGAGGGCTCTGAGCGGGAGGAGCGCACGGAGGACGGAGGGGAGACAGTGACACGTAGCAGGTGGCCGAGTCGCAAGGAGGGTGAGCGTAGCGAAACTCGTGAGAGTTTCGGATGGGCCATCGGGAAGCGTTCCGCCTCTTCAACCTCAACTTCCAACCTCAACTGGCCCCGGCGTGGCCCCGCCGGGCGGCCAAGGCGGCTTCGTAGATGGCGATCAGCTGCTGGTAGTTGGTCTCGGTGGAGTAGCGGGCTCCGAACTCGGCGCGGGCATTTCGGCCGACCTGGGTGAGGCGGGCGGGACTGGCTGGGCAATCGCAGTCAGTTTGTTGAGATTTGCGATATGACCCCTTCAGCCTCCCGTTACCTGCGGTGGGGGCTCAGGAATCTGGACCTCGTTCTGCAAGGGGGGGGCCTTAACGCGGTTGGTTGGCGAGTCGCTGGTAGAGCTCCAGAATCCTACCGTAGCAGGACTCCGGGCTGAACTCACGGACTGCAATCTCGCGGTGGTTGGATGGGCGGTGTGCCGGGCGGTCTTCGATCCATTGGACGATGGCTTCGGCAAAGCGGGCCACATCCTTGACTGGTGCGTTCCAGATGTGGCTCAGGCCAAGTTTGAAGAAGCCGCGGTTTCCGGGGGCATCGGAAAGGATCAACGGAAGTCCCGAGGAAAGCGCCTCCAACACGGCGATCGAGTGGCCCTCAAACAGGGACGACATCCCCAAGGCGTCGCACGCCTGATAAAACGGTGTGGTATCGGCGAGGTACTCGACCCGCACCACGCGGTCGCTGATTCCGAGTTCACGGATCAGGGGCTCCATCTGGCCGAGGCCCACATGGAGCAAACGAAGTTCTGGGTGGGCGCGAGTCGCAATCGCAAAGGCCCGATAGAGAGTCGGTAGATCCTTTTGCACCGAGTCACGTGCCATGAGTCCGAGGACAACAGTCGAATCGTCTACCCCAAATCGTTTGCG
The DNA here is from genome assembly GCA_023446735.1 of Verrucomicrobiota bacterium. Lineage (GTDB taxonomy): Bacteria > Verrucomicrobiota > Verrucomicrobiia > Opitutales > Opitutaceae > CAJCBL01. The sequence continues at coordinate 29,919 of JAEXPQ010000085.1, read as the reverse complement.
GGCTGTTGCTCGTGTTCCCGGGATCGCCGGGGAGAAACGCTCTACATTGACCGCGTTTGGGATGACAGTTTGACGGGCCGGTGAGACGCCGAGTCTGGTGCGAGCAAAAAACGCCTCATCATCCGAAACGTTAACAGTATAGGCCTTTGATGCCTGCCAACGTTCAATCGCCCAGAACAATCGAGCCGATCGGGTCGGTGTTCCATGCATGCCGAAGTATGCATTGGGGGTGTAAACGACAGGTGGTAGAAGCCGTACCGCGTACAACAAGCGGGCGAGTCCACCTGCTTTAGAGCTATGGGCGTGCACGATAGAAACGCCGGTGTTCCGAACAAGTCGACTAATAGATCTAGCCGCACGTACGTCGCCGAGTGAAGGCAAGTTTGAGATTTTGAGGTCTATGGCGAAGCCACCCGAGTTCCGAACGTGTGTGACGAGCGTCAGTAATTGGCTCGAAGAGCGAATCGAAGAATATGCCAAGTGCACCGGTACTCCCTGCGAGATCAGGAAGCGGCAGAGCCCATCGACATGCCAAAACACTCCGTCTTTTCCAGGTTCAACAATCTGCAGTACTTCGGATACCATGCTACGACAGGACTAGAAACCAATTCCTCTGCCTAAGATCGAGACTCGGCGACACTACACAGAAACGCGATAAACTTGTCTCAGTACTGCTGCACGACTGGCGCGTTCTTCGCGATTGCCGCAGCGATGCGTAGGCGCTGACCGAGTGTCGATGATCGCGACCCGATGAGGCGCTGAAGGTCAGCCTGAATGCTCCAAAATGGATGCTTGAGATAGCAGCCGAAAAGCAACTGCGCTACGGTGCCAGTGACCGTAGGACGGCGGGCGTAATCGCGCCGTAGCAGGAACGAACAATGACTAGACAGATTCTGATAGGAGATGTGCTTGAGCGCCGAGAACCTTGGTGTGGTAGCTGCAGCATTCCAGATCTGTTCATCATAGACTCTTCTGTAATCGGCCTCGGCCTCTGCATTGATCGTTGCGCTAGCTTGTTTCGTGTGTAGGCGCCAGTTGGCCAGTATACGATTGCGGAAGAATATGCGTTTCCCTGGCAGGTATCGCATCGTCCATTCACGGTCGGCGGTTGTATGCCCGTTTGTTGGAAAATCGAGTGCTTTCGTGAAATTGGCGGTTCGGAAGAAGAAGGCCGTCAGGGATACGTAAAGCATGTCCAGCGGTATATGGAGAAGGGCATCGAGCGTGCCATCCCGAATCCCGGTTGTCGCATTCTTCGCCATGAACCTAAGTCCGGGATGGGTGCTTTCAAGGCGATGTAACCGGAGCCCGGACTCATCTACTAGTTCAATCGGAGATGCCCACATGTCTGCGGATGGATTTGTCTCCAGATCCTCTACGGCGACTTGCAAGAAGTCGGGATGAAAGGAGTCGTCGGCTGTGGCGATGTAGCAATAGCTGCCCGTCGCCTTCTTTTTCAGGAAATTCCAAGCTTTATACAATCCCTCACGGGGGCCGCTTATGACTTCAAATCTAGGGTCTTTGGTTGCGCTCTTGATCACTTCCTGCGTGCCGTCGGAACTGCCTGAGTCGAAAATTATAACGCGGAAGTTGCGATAGGTTTGCGTCCGAATTCCATCAATCCGCTCCAGGATGAACGGATATGCATTGTAGGTAGGCAGAAGAATGGAAACCAAGGGGGCGCTGCTCATAGGGTGTCGTAGGCCTCCACGGTCTTTCGGCAGATATTCTCCATACAGAGGTCGTTCCGGGCGATGCGGGTTCCATCCACGCAAGCAGAATAGGTGTTGTTCTGCGCCATCGAGATGACGGCTTCCGCGATGCCGGCGGCGGTATCTGCGGCGGCGACGAGTCCGCATTTGAAAGAGTTCACTATTTCTGGCATGTCGCCGACATTCGAAACGACAACTGGTCGCCCATAGGCGATTGCAACGCTCAGCACTCCGCTTTGCGCGGCGAAGTTGGTGTATGGTAGCAGAACGATGCTTGCCCGGGAAAAGATCTCAGGAATGGACGAATCGGGAACGAACTGATTTGTTATGGTTACCCTGTTGGTAACCCCACTTCGAAGTGCTTCCGCAGAAATTTGAGCAATGTAGGAGTTGTCGGCAGTGTAGCCACAGACCTCCAAATGGTAGTTTGGAAGGAATGTGAGGGCTTGTATTGCTAGTTCGATTCCTTTGTTTCGCCGAATGGATCCGAAGATGAGCAGACGTTTTGCGGAAGGCTCGCCGGGTCGGACTTCTCGCGTTGCGAATTCGGAAAATATAGGATGGGGAATGATTTGGATGCGGGTTGAAGGAATGATCTGCTGGAGTTCGTTTGCAGTGGTCTTCCCATGGACGATGAGTGCGTGCCAGTATTTTAGGCAGCGATGAGTGACTCGGTCGCAAAGAGCATTGCGGAAGCGACTGGAGTAGTCGTGCTGCCTGACGTTGTGTACGGTGAAGAAGCAGCGTATGGAAAACAGTCGCAGCAGGAGAGTCAAAAACGGCAAAAATGGGTAGAATGCCTCTTGGGCGTGGAATCGGGAAATGCTCCTTCGATTACGAACTAGGAAATAGTAGAGCGCAAGTTCCCGTCCGAGGTAGTATCCGGCGCGCCCCAGCGACCAAGAAATACGGTTTGAATAGTCTTTGCGTTGCTTGATGCGGCTGCAAAGAAATATCGTACCTTGCGGGGTGGATGGCTCAATTGAGCCGGTGGTTAATAGGCGCGTATCGCGCTGCTTCTTGATCTCTACAAAGAGTTCGTTGGAGTAATGAAAGATTGCACCATCGCAACTTGGTGAGTAAATAACGATCATATTACGTCGATACTTCGTGGTAGATTCTTTCCCATTGTGAGGCGACTGAACCGATTGCGAAGTGTTCGGAGGCGTGTTGCTTGTTGAGCAGGCCGATCCGTTCCCGCGCTTCCGGGGGTAGTGCTTCTGCCCGTTGGAGTAGGGGGGCGAGGGCTTCGGGGCATTTCGCAGCGCAAAGCCACTCGTGGGAAGTCTGAGGCAACGTATCCCGCACTCCCCCAACATCGGTCGAAACGACAATCCTCTCCGAGGCTGATGCTTCGATTACGGACAGCGGCAAACCCTCCATCTCAGAGGAGAGCACCACGCCATTACATGCCTTGATCAGTGCGGGTATATCGTTGCGGCGCCCAAGGAAGAACACTCGGTGAGCAACTCCCAATGCTGCGGCACGAGACTTGTTGGCCTCGAGCAGCGGACCCTCGCCGACGAACAGAAAGACGGAGCTAGACTTGCTGCGGTCTATTGCCGCAAAGAGGTTCTCGTGATCTTTTTGTGGGACGTGCCGCCCGATGTGCAGCCAGACAAATGCGACTCCAGGTGGGATTGGGATTCCGAGATCGTTGCATGTGATCGGAGGCTGTCGTTCAAACCGCTTCAAGTCGACTCCGTTATACACCAGCCTAAGTTTCGAAGATGGAGCGCACCTGTTCGCGATGTAGGCGTTATAGCCAGGAACCGAAATTTGGGTCGTGAGGGTGCATAGAAAGTCCGATAATCGGTAGGCGATGTTCTTGTAGGGTGTTCCGCGAGCCGCGTTTCCTCGTTGGGATACTTCTTGCGTGTTATGCGCGGTGCAAATCAGAGGCGTATAGAAGAATGGCCGGGCTATCCTCGCAAGAATGTTGGCATGGAACATATGTGCATGCACAACATCGGGTCTGAATTTCCGCAGAAGGGAAACAAGGCGAAATAGCCCCAAGGGGTTTGGGATTCCGGGACGCATGTGCAGTGTTTCGACCCGAACCGATCGATTCTGGAGTTCGGCTGCGTAATATTTTGGCTCGATCATGGAGACCACCAGGACGGCGTGCCCACGGGCAGCAAAGGCCGTCGCGAGATCAAAGACCTGTTGCTCGGCCCCGCCTTGGTTAAGGCTCGTACTAATCAGTGCAATTCTCATGGATTGGAAGGCGAGAGTTGTGTCGTACGATCAAGAGCTGGCCAATTTAGGAGCAGCCCCAGCGAGACCCAAACGCAGGCAAGTGCAGTATAGCTATTTACAAATGTGCACGCGAAGATCAGAATCGTTGCAAACGCGAGTGGTTCAATTGGATATGGCGCGTGCCTCACTGACTGAGAGATCTTCACGCCTAGTGCGACTAGAACAAATAGACCAAGCACGCCTGTTTCTAGGATGTATGTTAAGGTGATGCTGTTTATAGAGCCAAGATAGGCGACTTTTCCGTAGTCGGTAACGATGAAGTCGTTGCCGATAATCTTGTGGGACATGTTGGATCCGAGTCCCCAAAAGATACTGTGAGGGGTTTTGGAGAATTCATCGAAGCCCCGCTGAAATGTCTCAGCTCGTTGCGCCCACGAAGAGACCCCTTGGGTTTCACGTTGGAGGCGCTCTCGGATCGACTCGAACCGAACAAGTAAGATGCCGAGCGCAGAAAGAGAAACAATGAGGATCGTGAAGCAGTACGCCTTTGCGCGACGCCTGACCGCTTCGAGCCCATTTGCGAGTAGGACCAGAAAGCAAAAGACGATGATCAACAGCGACAAGCCCGACTTGGCCGCAATCGTAAAATAGAAATGTAGCACGACGAGTATGAGGCCGATTGTGCGTTCACGAGTTGATATCGCAATCCCAGGTCGGCTTAAATGGTGTAGGCCGAAGACTAGCAAGGGCCCGATGCTTGAGGTGTATACCGAAGGCTCCGGAAACAGGCACATAACGCGATCGTAGAACTGGGCGATTGCGAACGAATTTGCGTTGAAGAGGAACGCAAATGGGAAATAGCCGTGCGGGAAACCGAGGTGCTGGGCACAGCCAATGACGGCATGCCCGGCGAGGATCAATAGCACTGCTCGGAAGAGTGTGTTTCTGCCGGTATCTGCGATGGTGAAGCCGAGATATGCACCCGATATGGCGAGAATCATTGAGGGGTGACTTTTCCAGCAAATCGCAAACTGCGCGGTGGGTTGTGATGCCGTGAAAATTGCAGCACTAACTAGGTAAGGAGCATAGATAGAGATGGACCAGAACGCAGGATATTTGTTGATGGCGTTCTTCCATGCGGACATCGTGAGCAGTGCCGCAAGTGCAGCCGCATAAATCGGCAGGCTCGTATTCGTTCCAATATTGATCGCGGGGAGCGGGTAGAAAGATAGAACTAGTGCGGAAAATGCAAGAGCCCGAAGTGTTGGCGCCGGCTTCAATCCGTGGGAGTGGGTGCCGCTCGATAGACCGACTTCTTGGGGACGCATATTGGACTGGGGCGATTTATGCGTTGGGCGCCTAGATGAATGGAATGGAGCTTTTTAGGCTATAATTGAGATTACGGGTGCGTGTGCCAATCTGCTTTGCTGGCACACCGGCAACAATCGAATACTCGTTCACACTTTTTGTAACAATTGCGCCCGATGCGACTACGGCTCCCTTTCCGATATGAACTCCAGGAAGAACTATGGTACGGCCACCGATCCAAGCGTAGTCATCTATAAACACCGGTGCAGATGTGTAATCAAAGGCGACACTTTGAATATCATGCTCAGCTGTCCAGATCCAGGCTTCACTAGAAATATTGACGGAGCTTCCAATGGTTACTGTTCCCCGACCGTCAATTTTGGTTCCATGGCCGATGCTTGATCCTAGACCGATACGAATCTTTCGTGCACAGCGATACTCTCCTCCGCCGTATATAACTGTTCCTTGTCCAATTTGCATGCCTGCGAATTGAAGCATCAGGCGGCGGAGTGTTTGGCTTGGAACACGGCCGGCGAGTCTCCCGTAGAAGAACTCTGCCGCTTCGAGATATGGGAAGGCAAAGGAAAGTGCAGACATATTCATTAATCGACAATACGTCCCGACCAGTGGTGGTCAGAATCCGCAATCCTTAAGGAAGGCTATGGACTTCGATCTGTGGGCTGCTAGTCTCTTTTCAACCTCTTCCCATTCGATGCTTGCGTGCATTTGCGCGGCCAGCGGGAGCTCCGGATTATAAAGGCGCGAGGTGAGGTCAAGTTGCTCCAATAATGAAGCGATTCGTTCGTTCATTTCTTTCGTTTCGCCTTTGCGAGGGAATGTGAGGAAGGACCTGCGGGCGAGTATTGCAAAGACTGTTCCGTGGAATGAGTTTGTGAAAACCACAGTTGCTTCGTTGATGGTTCGGATCCACTCGGGGATTGTTGGGTCGAAACGTTCTTCAAATGGTAGCACAGCGCCATTCACTTCAGTGGCCTTAACTTTCAGACCATTATCCAAGATAAACGCTTGAATCTCGGGCCATGGGGTGTCGGTCTCTGCCCGTAGGTAGTATACGAATGCATACGGCGGTGTCTGGGCATGGGATGTTGACGTGATCCGGAATCCATCCAGATAATCATTTATCGAGAGTAGAAGTGTGGGATCTGCGACGTGGATTGCATCGGGGCGCCCGGCAGCGGCAGACAACGCGAGGCCTGCTTTCTCTCTGACGCCAATTCGATCAAATTTGGCCAGCAGGGGGCGTGCGAAATCAATATACTCTTTAGGGCATGTAGTCTTTCCGAAACTTGCAGCATATGCCACGCGCTTCGCCGAGGGAGGTCCGAAGTCTAGGAACCAAGGCTTGCCGCTGTCATCGAGCGAGACGTGCAACCAGACTTGATCGCTTCCGCAAATGTAGGCGTCGGCGATTTCTTGGCTGTTGTTTAGTTCAGCAAGAGATGTGTATGTGGTCGCCGAGGTGGCTAGAAACTGGTTGCGAAATTTATCAAAGCTCCGAATTAGGGCCTTTTTTCTATCGAGTGGGCTCTTGATGAGGTATCGGTCCTTGATCTTGCGGTAGAGTATGGCTGGCTGCAGGAGATATAGCAGGTGGCGGAGCCTCTTCGGGCGCCGCATTATGTATTTAATTAGGAACGGCTCGTGGCCTAATGCCTTCAGGTGGGCTTGGAGCGCGTAGCATTGAAGAAGCTGGCCGTAGTTCTCATGGCACCACCAATGGGTTATAATTCCGATTCTCATTTTTGAACTGGGTCGGCGCTAGCGTGTTGTGTGGGGCGCGAGTCGGTTGCGGAGGGCCTTAAGCTGGGCGCGCAGGGGACGGGGGATATTGACAACTAGTTGGTGCTTCGCTGACTGTAGGAGCCTCAGAAGCCGGCGTGGTTTGAGCCTGAATCTTTGTGCGGCTGCTGCAAGCGTGTGGTTTGAAACAAACTTGTAGAAGGAGGAGCGCTTTGCGGGACGATTGTGTGGGCGTACAAGTGCAGGGTTCCCGGGTATGGCTATGGAGAGATCTGCAGGTCTCGTAAAGAGTACGATATCTGCTTGCTCTATAATTCCATTCTTTTGGGTGGTATTGCGCAGGAGCAATGATGTTCCCTGATCAGCATCATCGAAACTTGGGTATTTGCAGCCGATCCCCCAAAAATCGGCGATGGTGAGGTCACCTTGCCTGGCGGTGGAGCAGAACTGGCAGCGGTAGCAGGACTCGCGGAGATTTAGGTTCTTCAGAAAGGCCTGCATATAAAGATCGTGATGCAGGTCGGCGGAACGGGTGGTGCCGTCGGGATAGGTGCGTCTTACTGAAAAGCGCTTCCAGCCGGTGGCTTTGTCGCGGAACGAGACCTGGGTGGGGCGGGCGGAATCAATTCGGCAGTGGTCGAGATATTTTTCCCAAAACAACGGTGAGGGTACCCCGTGGCAGATTAGGTCGACGGTATAAAGATTGGTGTAGGGTTTGCGGAGGAAGTCCTTCAGGCCGGCGACTTGGCAGGGAACCCCGGTGAAGAGAACCACGCGGCCGACCTTCAGGTGATCGCGGATGGCGTGGTAGACCTCGGGCGCGATCTCGCTCTGGACGTACTTCGATCCGCGCAGGCGATGGAGGTCGGCGGGGTCCTCGATGATAATGTGTTTGACGACGAGCTTCTCGTCGAACGCGGCTCCGACGACCACGCCACCTTGAGCGAAGATGGCGTCGGCCAGAGCAGTGAAGACGCCGCCGGAACTGCTTTGGCGGCGGATCTCGGGATCGAGGTGCCAACCGGCGAGCACCTCAAGCGGGTCCCCCTTGGTCCGAGTGGCGGGGTCCTTTTCTTTTGGGATCGGGCAGATCCGGTCGCAGAGTGCGCAGTCCGTGCACTCGTAGGCGTCTACCGTGGGGAACAGGAAGCCCTCGGAATCAGGCCGCATCGGGAGGCAGTCCTTCGGGCAGGCGGCTGAGCAGGCGCCGCAGCCGGTGCAATCGAGGCGATCTCCGCAAGGCAGTGGACGGGGGGCTATGCTCATGTGGCGGAGGCGGTACGGAAGGGGAGTTTGTTCAAAGACGCAGCGAAGAGCCGGCGGAGGGCGCTACGCTCCTCCATGGACAGGGCACTGGTCCAGGCTCCCAGTGTCCCCGAGAGCACCGTGGCTGCGACCGTGACTGCGAATTGGGCGAAGCCGGTGAGTGGGAGGTAGATACTTGCGAAGCCGACCAGTGAGGCCGCAGTGCTTACCTTGAGGCAGGGCAGGAACGTCGCGCCGAACCATGTCCGAACGCCGACTTTGAATAACTTTCGTGCCCAGAGAACCCGGCCACCACTGCACAAGAGGATCGTGACCAACGAAGCCCAATAGACGGCTTGGGGCGGAGCACCGATATGCAGGATGACCCAGGCAATGGGGAGGGTGAGGATGAGGAAGGAGCCCAAGGTGGCCTGATAGGCGGCGATCTTCCCGTGAGCGCTTACGGCGAGCATATAGCCGGTTGTCAGGCGATCGATTAGGAAAACGAGCAGAACCAAGCGACTGAAGGTTGCGGCATGAGCAGGGGGCGTTTTCAGCCAAAGGGTGAGGACGAAATCCATCTGGAGCATCAAGGGCAGCGCAAAGAGCAGCACGATGAGGGTGCCGTACTTGTTCATGCGTTGGGCGAGTTGGAGCATTCGCTCCCGTTCGCCGCGGCCCTCGCTGGTCGTCATTTCCGGTGTGAATGCCCCCATGAGGGCTGCGGCGAGCTGGTTGGTCCCCTGGGCGATCTGCAAAGCGATGCCGTACGCTGCATTGACCTGTGGGCCAAACTGAAGGTTTACCAGAAGTGCAGATCCGCTATCGCGGAGGGTGCCACCAACCCAGCCAAAGAGATTCCAACCCGCGAAATGCAGAACTTCACGGGTTTTCTCGCTTCCAAACCACTGTCGGAAGGTAGGCCGGCATTCGGTATAGTGCGAGGTGGCTCGGATGATGATCGTGGATTGGGCGCCTACGACGATTCCGGCCATACCGAAGGCGTAGTTGCGGAGGAGGTCGCCGGTCGTGTGCTTGAGCGCGAGGGCCAGGCCGAAGACCAAACAGGATTGGAAGACGCCGATCAGGGCCAATTCGGTGAGGCGCTGCTTGGCGGTGAACATAGCGCTGTACGGAATCGTCACCATGGTGACGAATGCGCCGATCAGCCCGAATTCAAAGATCCGATTTGCTGTGGCTAGGCGGGCCGGATCGACGGAGAGGTGATTGGTAATGAACCAGTGGCCCATTGGCCAACCGACAGCCACCAACGTGATCGCTGCAGTTAGGTGCAAGCTCAACGCGGTGTTGAACCACGCGCGGACCTCACCCGGCCGGTTTGTGCCGATCGCGAATGCGAGGTGGCGAGCGACGCTGTTGGCCAAGACTCCATTCAGAAATGTGACGAAGACGGTGAGTGAGGCGATGACGCTGTAGGTCCCAAAGTCGTCGGTGCCGAGAGCCTGCAAGACCCAGCGACTGCTGAAAAGGGTGAGGCCAAGCGAGACGAGCGAACGCAAATAGGTCGCGGCGGTGTTGAGGGCGAGCGTGTGGGAGCGGGACAATTGCTTGGATGAAGTTGGAAGTTTAAGTGGAAGGGCCGGAACGGCGTCGGCCCCAGTGTAAGTTGAGAGTTCAAATCGAAGAGAAGAGCGAAGCCCGATCGGCCAGTGGTCGCAAAGAGGCGCGAAAATGCACAAAAGAGGATCAGGTTTTCGTGATCCTTTGTGTCTTTTTGCGGCTATCCGCTACTCACTCCTCGCTACTCTGCCGGGCAGAAGCGGCTCTGCATCCGCTTAAACTTCAACTTTCCACCTCAACTCCTCGCGCGCCGCGGAGCGGCGCTCAATGCGCGTTCTTGTTCTTCAGGAACGTCGCGGCCATGATGTAGAAATCGAGCAGGGGGTGCCAGTGCTCGAGGTACCAGAGGTCGTAACGGATGCGGTCCGCGAGGTCGGTGTCGCCGCGCAGGCCGTGGATCTGAGCCCAGCCGGTCACGCCGGCGCGGACATGATGGCGGGCGTTGTAGTTCGGGATGCTGTCCTTGAACTTCTCGATGAGCTCGGGGCGTTCGGGACGGGGCCCGACGAGGCTCATGTCGCCCTTGATCACGTTGTAGAACTGGGGCAGCTCATCGATGTTGGTCTTCCGCATGAAGGCCCCGATGCGCAGTCGCCGGGGATCTTCCTTCTTGCACCAGACCGCGCCGGACTGCGTTTCAGCGTCCATCCGCATGCTGCGGATCTTGTAGATATAGAAGGGCCGGCCGTTGCGCGTGGTGCGGATCTGCTTGTAGAAGACCGGGCCGCGCGACTCCCAATAGACGATCGCACAGAACAGCCAGATGACGGGAGTGGCGAGGAAGAGGCCCACGCAGCCGCCCACGATGTCGATCGCGCGCTTATAGACGCGGTTGAGCGCGTGGTCGAAGGGGAGCTGGCTGATGCCGAGCAGGGGCACGCCGTTGATCGACTGCACCTGCAGGCCGGAAACGAGGGCCGGGAAGTAGTCGGGCATGAGCCGGAAGGCGATCAGCTCGCGTTGGCAGTAGTCGATGAGATTGTGGATCTCGGCGGCCGGGCAGTGGGACTCCGCGAGGATGATCGAGTTGGCCTCACACTGCCGGACCAGCTCGGGCAGGGCAGAGTAGTCGCCGAGCACCGCGACATCGGGCGGGGGCGTGGTGCCGAACTTGCCGCCGGGCAGCGGCACGCAACCCACGATCTCGCGGAGGTGGGTGTGGTCCTCGCGGATGGCGCGGCGGAGGCGGGCGGCCTGCTCGTTCCAGCCGACGATGATCACCTTGCTTCGCGCGCTCGCCACGACCGCGGGGTCGGTCAGGAAGGCAAACGCGAAGGTGCGCCAACAGAACTGGCCGAAGAGCAGCGCCGCGGCGCTGTAGAGCAGGCCGATGCGGGGCTGGAAACCGGAGGGCGTGAAGAAGCCGATGAAGGCGAGAATCAACACGCACCACAGGGCGGTGACTTTGACGGTTTTCGAGAGCCAGCGGACTTTCTGGAGCAGGGCGGTGGTGTCGTAGGCCTTCACCATCAGCATGAGCCAGGTGAAGAGCACCCCGCAGCTGAGCGTCCAGATGAAGGTGTGGGAGTGGGTGGCGGTGGCCTGGAGCTCCGCGAGGCTCCAGCCCTCGCGCTGGAAATCGCGGAAGACGACGCCGGCATAACTGGCCAGAAGGGCGACCACGAAATCGCCGACCAGGAAGAGGGTGGCGAGGCGGTAGGCGTGCTCACGCACCTGCGCGGGCGACTGATACTTGCTGTAGTCCTTGGGCGCGGCGGCGGCTTTGACCGCGGAGGCGGCAGTGCCTGCCGGGGCCGGGAACGGCGTGCCGAGGGTGGCGGAGGCGGACGATGCGGTGTTCATGGCGTGGGGCGCGGGACGCGCCGAGTTGAAGTTGAAGGGGGAAGTTTAAGTTGAAGAGCGGAGGGCGGGGGGGGATCGCAGGCTCCGGCCCCAGTTTAAGTGGGAAGTTTAGGTTGAAGAGGGGAGGGCGCGGGGGGCCGCCGGTGAACAGTGACCGGTTGCCGGTGACCTGTAGCCGGCCGCGGTGAGGCCGGTGCTTCTCCGCATGCTCAGCGGCTCCGCGTGAGAAAGGGGGCGGATGATCCTCGGTGCTCTCCGTGCGCTCTGTGTTGAAAAAGATTGGGGATGGGACCTGAACGACTGCGTCGTCCAGCTACGGGAACCGTCGAAACGCTTGGCTCGTTCCGCCAAGGTGGGCGGGCTATCGCCACCAACTACCAAATCCCAACTTCGAATTCCCCGGCGCGCCGCGCGGCGGCATAGCTTCGCCCCGTCACTTCCCGCGCAGGACGGGTGACCGGGTTGGAATGCGTCCATGTCGGGGCAGGGCGGTGACTTGAAAAAAATCCGTCAAGAGATTTGACGGCTGATTCGTCGGGCCGCCGGCTGGGTCGGGTGTAAACGGCCGGCTGGCAATGACCTGCGGAGGCATCGGACGACGGTGATTGGCCTGCCACACGGGGTAGGCCGAACCGGACCCGCGGGCGCCAGCCGGGGAAGGGCGGCGCGGTGGGGTATTAGTCCTGCGGAGGGGGCTGCCCGGTCCTGTGGCCGGACCATCCGTCATATTTGGATTTCGGTGGGCCGGGAGGTCGATTTCTACTGACAAACCGTCGGGCGAGACCGGGCCGCTGAACCCAACAACCGCAGTGCGGACCGGTCACAGCGCCAACGATGCGTTGGCCGCCAATCTACGAGCGCATGGGCCCGCAACGACGGTGAACCGGTAGCACACGCTCCTTGGGCGCGTGCGAGCATGCTGACGCGGCAATTGCTTTGCTACGAATTGGCGGAGGAGAGGCGGCGGGAGAGTGCACGCGAAGTGTACGGCAACGTCCCGGCGCAACCCGCCAAGGGTTTCGACAGGGCGTGGCAGAGCGAAATCCTGGCGAGTGTCGCTCCGGCGCGCTGCCGAAAGCCTGACGGCTTCCGCTACTGTGAACCATGCGGGCAAAATGGAGCGGACCGGAAACGGCGTTGGGGGCAACGCCGTCCACCTCGGAGGATTGCTCCGACGAGAAACCGGAAACCCCGAACATCGAACTTCGAACTCTGAACCCTGAACTCTGAACCCTGAACGCTGAACCTGTCCATGCAGACGAGGGACGAGGGTCGAGGGACGAGCGCCAATCAATCGGATGAGCCCATCCAGTGCGCTGGTTTGCTCGGCGTCTCGCTGGGCGCTCCGGCGCGCTGCCGAAAGCCTGACGGCTTCCGCTACTGTGAACCATGCGGGCAAAATGGAGCGGACCGCAAACGGCGTTGGGGGCAACGCCGTCCACCTCAGAGGCTTGCTCCGACGAGAAACCGGAAACTCCGAACTTCGAACTCTGAACTCTGAACTCTGAACTCTGAACCCTGAACTCTGAACCCTGAACTCAAACCCCAAAACCCTCCCCCGTCCCCCTTCCGGGGCGGGGGACGGGGCGGCCCATTGGTCCGCCGAAGGTACCGCTGACACCGCTTCAGAAGCGGCTGGTCATATCTGGTTCGACCGGCGCAGGGCGGGTTTGCGTAGTGGGCGCTCCTCTATCGTGCCATCCCCTATTGCACCCACCGTCCTCAACGCGCGGGCTGGTTCCTCCTGTCTGGCGCCCTCGACAGCCGCCCAGTCGGGCGGAGCGGGCGCGGCGGTCGAGGTCCAGGGAGTGCCGATCCACGCCTCCGGGCCGGAGGTGTTGGCGGCCCACGTGTTGAACTGGGCGCTGGCGGGGGAATCGCGGCGGGTGAACCTAGTGGGTTTGGGTGCGTTGGTGGCCGCGCGCGACTCGGCGGCCGTGCAGGAGTGGTTGCGGAGCATGGACCATGTCGCGGCCGCGAGCGGACCGCTGGTGTGGTTGCTGGGCCGGCACCGCCGGGGCGCGGGCGCGCGTTGTGCGGGGCCGGAGCTGGTGGCGGAGGTGTGCGCGGCGGCCGCGCGCGTCGGGTTGGGGGTGGCGTTCGTGGGAGACTCGGCGACGGTGCTGGACCGGATGGCGAACGTGTTGCGCTGGCGCCACCCGGCCCTGCGGATCACCGCCAAGATGGTGGTGGCCCCGGGGGCGGCGCCGGGACCGTTGGACCTGGTGGACGCGGCTCGCCTTGTGGCGTCCGGCACCGGCGTGGTGCTGGTCGGTTTGGCATGTCCGCGCGGGGAGGAGTGGCTGGCGGCCCAGGGGCGCGGCTGGCCGCTGGTGTGGGTGGGGGTGGGAGGGGCGTTCGAAGTGCTGGCCGGCACGGTGCCGCGCGCGCCGCGGTGGGTGGTGCGGCTGGGGGGCGAGTGGCTGCATCGGTTTTTCCTGTACCGGCACCCGCAACGCTGGCGGACGCTGCGGGCCCGGCTCCGTTGCGCCTGGGGAGTTCTGCGGCGCCGCTGAGGCGTAATCAGCCAATCGAGCGTCGAGACGACGAGTGTCGAGAGCCGGAGTGCCGAGCGAGCCCCGGAGCGCACAAGCGCACTTGATCAGCGCCTCCGACGGTTTGGCTCTCGTCCCTCGCCGCTCGCCTCTCGACGGCCTCATCGCGTCGCCATCGAGCAAGGAAGTCTCGGTGCGAGGATTCAGGCTATCGATCGGCGCCAAGTACGGCTTGCCAATGACACCGGGGAACTCGTATCCGTAGGATTGGTTGCACGGAGTGCGGCAGGTCTCCCCTGAGATCTGGTGCGCGGGTGCGTTGCAACCGAGCCCACATGACCTTCCCCCACCAACGGTTTTCAGGCCGGCGCCTCGGCGTGGAGTTCGCCTTGGCGGCGGTGCTGGCGGGGGCGGTGTGGGTTTCGCGCCGTTGGTTCTCGTTCCAGCCCTCGGGCGAGGAACTCCTCTGGTTGCCGTCGGGGCTGGCGGTGGGGGTCGTGCTGTGCTGCGGCTTGCGGCATCTGCCGGGGTTGTTGCTCGGGGTCCTGGCGGGGGGCGCGTGCTGCCAGTGGTCGTGGGGGGGCGGGGCGATGGTGCGGGAGGGCGCCGAGGTGCTGGTCGAGGCGGCGGTGGCGCTGGGGGTGACGCGATCCTTGCGGTTCGACCGCAGTCTCGCGGGCTTGCGCGAGGTGGGCGTTTTCCTTGGCGGCGCCGTGGTGTTGCCACCGCTGTTGGTGGTGCTGGCCGGGGCGGCGTTGGAACGGGGCTTGGGGAGCGGCCCCGGTCCCGGGCTGTTGGAGATCGGGCTGCGAGCCGGCTCCCACATGGCCGGGATCGGCCTCGTGGCGCCGGTCCTGATCCTTTCGAACCGGGACGGCTGGCGGCGGTTGACGCCGCTGCGCCGTGTCCTGCGCGTGCTGCTGCAGGTGTGCGGGCCGTTGCTGTTGGTCTACGGCGATGCGCCCGCCCCGGCGGACGGAGTCTCCCTGGCCCTGCTGCTGCCGTTGCCGCTGGCGGCGGTGTTGGTGGTGTCGTTCGGCCTCGGTGCCGCGGTGCAGGCGGTGTTGTTGATGGAGCTCGTGCTGGTCGGTCTCACGGCGCGCGGCCTGGGCTTCTTCGCGGCGCCGGACGCCCTGAGCGCCCAGTTCGGGGTGAGCAGCTACATGACCTTGCTGTCGGCGATGACCTTGGTGGTGGGGGGAATCAAGCGGCAGCGGCAGCGCGCGGAGCAGCTCGCTTTGGCGGCGATGCAGGGCGCGCGGGTGGCGCAGTGGGTATGGGTCGCGGATCGCGGGCTCACGGTCCATGACCGGGAGTGGGCGGCCTGTTTCGGCGTGGCGCCGGGCGAGCCGGCCTCGGTGGACCGGATCGATGCCGCCACGCATCCCGACGACCGTTTCTCGCTGCGGGTGTGGTGCGCGGACGAGGAGTCCGAGCCGAACCGCGAGGTGGAGGAGTTCCGCCTCAAGGCGCCGGACGGCCGCTGGCGCTGGGTCACGAGCCGGCGGCTGCCGGATGTGCCCGGGTTCGCGCCGGCACCGGGCGTGATGTATGGAGTGTTCCAGGATGTGACGGAACACAAGGAGATGGAGGCGCTGCGGCTGGAGGCGGCGCGGCAGGAGGCCGAGCTGCGCAACCTGAAGCTGACCATCCAGCCCCATTTCCTCTTCAACAGCCTCAACAGCCTGCGCTCGCTGATCGCCTCGCGGCCGGCCGAGGCGCGGGAATTCGTCACCCGGCTGTCGACTTTCCTGCATGCAGGGATCGCCGAAGCCGAGGAGGACCTGCTGCCGCTCGAACGCTCGCTGTCGGTGGCTCGGACCTACCTCGAGATCGAGCGGGTGCGGTTCGGGGATCGTCTCGCGGTGGAGATCGAGGCGACGCCCGAGGCGCGGGCTGCGGCCTTCCCGCCGTTGCTGCTGCAGACGCTGGTGGAGAACGCGCTCAAATACGGTTTGGCGAAGCGTCCCGAAGGCGGCCGGATCCGGATCGAGGCGACCGTGGCCAACGGGCAACTCCGGGTGGCCGTGACCAACGACGGCCGGATCGTGCAGCCGCCGGCGGAGTCGCTCGGGACCGGGTTGCGCTCGGCGGAGCGGCGGGTGAAGCTGATCTTCGGCCCGGCGGCGACCGTGTCGCTGCGCGAGGAGGCCGGGGCTCAGGTGGTCGCCGAGGTGCTGGTCCCGGTCGTCCCGCCCGGCGCCGCCCTGAACCAATCCAAGGACTGACATGAGAACATTGATCATCGACGACGAGCCACTGGCGCGGGAAGAACTGCGGCGGTTGCTGGAGGCGCTGCCGGAGGTCGAGGTGGCGGGCGAGGCGAGCCACTGCGAGGAGGGGGTGGCGCTGGTGGCCAAGTTGCGCCCGGATCTGATCTTTCTCGACATCGAGATGCCCGGCGGGACCGGGTTCGAGCTGCTGGAGCGGATCGAGGGACCGGCGCCGGCGGTGATCTTCACCACCGCCTACCAGGAGCATGCGGTGGAGGCGTTCCGCGTGAATGCGCTGGACTACCTGCTCAAACCGATCGACCCGGAGTTGCTGGCCCGGGCCGTGCAGCGCTACGAGCAAAGCCAGCCCACGGCGCCGGTGCTGGAGCGGGACCGCTACACCGCCAACAGCCGGGTGTTCGTGCGCGAGGGCCAGAAGTGTTGGTTTGTGCGCATTGGCTCCGTGCGACTCTTCGAGAGCGACGGCAACTACACCCGGCTCTGGTTCGATGGGGGCAAGCCGATGATCTATCGGGCCTTGAAGCTGTTCGAGCAACGGCTGGATCCGGCCTTGTTTTTCCGCGCGAACCGCAGCCAGATCATCAACCTCGAGCATGTCGCCCGGACGGAGCTCACCGCCGAGGGCGATCTGGTGGTGATCCTCACCTGTGGCACCCGGGTTGAGATGAGCCGGCGCATGGCGCAGATCTTCCGCGACACGATGGGGGTGTGAGGGGCGCGGAAAACGGAAGGGTTTAGGGGGCAGGGTTTCGGGTTCAGGGTTCAGAGTTCAGGGTTCGGGGTTCAGGGTTCAGAGTTCAGAGTTCAGGGTTTAGGGTTTTGGTTTAGGGTTTTTTGGGGGGCCTGCGTCGTTCGCCTTTCCGAGGAAGACGGAAGCGGAGTGCTGGAGCGAAATTTGCCCGGGTTTCGATCTGCCGTTCCCGGGCTGGGACCGGCTTCCGGTGGCAGACGGCCAACCGCCTGTCGTGCGATGGCGCTGCGGACTTGAAACTTCTTTTACTGTGTCGGCCCGGCGCGACCGCCGTTCGACCGCCGAAGGGGCCGTTTGTCCGGTACGGTCCGTGGTTGGTCATTTTCGGTTCGTCACGCCTGCGGGAACCGCTGGGATCGGCGTGTTTCAAGCTCGTGGGAGAACCTACAAACCCGGACCACACTCATGCGTAAACTCGTGCTTCCCTCCGCCCTTTTGGCCGTGGCCATGGCCGCGACCTCGCCCCTCACGTTTGCCAACACCCCCGCCTCGCCGGCGATCCAGGAACTGGTGGCTTCGGTGCAAAATGCTCCAGAGTCGCTCGAAACCGCGGTCGCCGCGGCGATCGCCGCCAATCCGGCCGCCGCCGACGAGATCGTGGCGGCGATGGTGAAGGCCTTTCCGGCCCGGGCGGCAGCGATCACCCAGAACGCGGTGGCTGCGCTGGCGGTCAATCTTGGGCAAAGCCAGCTGGAGTCCGCTGTTGCGGGCTTGTTGGCCTCCGTCGCGACGGCCTTGAGCGACTCCGGTGCTACCGGTCAGGCGCTGTCGACGGCCCTCAACGCCTGCCTTGCGTCCACCGAGAGCGCACTGACTGCGGCCGGTGTGAGCACGGCGAACACGAGCCAGATCCTGGCCGCCTCGACCGCGGCGGCCGCCTCGGCGGCCCCCGGTGCGGACGTCGGCTCGGCCCTCGCTGCGCCGACCGGTGGCGGTTCCGCCGACAATCCGGTGATTCCGGGCGGCAACACGGGCGGCGGTACCGGCGGTAATACGGGCGGCGGGAATCCGCCGCCTCCCCCGGCTTCCCCGAGCGTCCCCTGACCGTTTCCCCGTCTCAGCAGAAAGCTCCTCCTTGATTATGAACTATCTCCCAAACCACCGGCGTGCGCTGGCCCTGACCGTTTCGGCGGCGTTGGCCATGGCCACCGGTAACGTGCGCGCCGCGGCGTCCCTCGGCGGCGGTGAGTTGTACGCGAGCGGGATTTTGCGCGCGGAATACGACAGCAACATCTTCGCGAACAATCTGGAGGAAGAGGATGTGCTCTTTCGCCTCACGCCCGGTCTGATCTGGGTGCGCGATGCCGGACTGGTCCGAGCCGAGGTGGCCGGCGGTGTGGAGTTCCAGCAATTCTGCGACTACACCGACGAGAACTCGTCCAATCCGTACGGCTCGCTCGACCTCGATTGGGCGAGAGAGGAAGGGAAATCGGAGGGCCGCCTGGCCGCCTCGTATCGCCGCAACTCCTTCGCCAATCCCACCGTCAACGAGCGCACGAAGAGCGACGATCTCAGCTTCACCGGCTCGGTGGGCCATTTTGCGACGGAGAAGTTCGGCTACCGCTTGAAGGGCACCTATCTCGACCAGGACTACCTGACAACCGGGTACAGCTCGGTGCGCAAAGCCTCGGCCGCGATCGAGGGCCGCTATCAGTATTCGCCCAAGCTTGAGACGGTGCTGGGCTACACCTTCCGCGACTCCGCAACCCGGAAACGTTTCGGCCGGGCCAGCGTCAACAGCACCGACCACCGCTTCCTCCTCGGTTTTGACGGGGAACTGTTGCCCAAGGTGACCGGCCGGTTGGCGGCGGGCTATGTGTACCGGAGCTTCTCTTCGGCGGCCTTCGACGACGAGAGCGGCCTGGTGATCGAGACAGCTCTCGACTGGACGCCGGACCCCGACACCACCGTGACGGTCTTCGCCGAGCGCGATTTCGACACCAGCCCGGTGGATCAGACGATCCGTTCCTTCCGCACCGGAGTCGATTTCGCCCGGAAGGTGACGCCGAAATTCACGGTCTCGGCCGGCATCTCCTATGAACACGCCAACTATGTCGGCGGGCCCACGTCCCGCACCGACGATGTAGTCGTGGTGCGCGGTCGGGCGAGCTACGCCTTCACCGAACGGATCGAGGCCGGGGCCGACCTGAATAACCGCGCGACGAACTCGACGCTCGCGATCTCCGACTGCAACAAACTCGTCGCCGGCGCCTTTATCGGTGCTCGGTTCTGAGGAACGCCGCCCGATGCGTCTTCTGCCGTTCCTGCTCGCCCTTGTCGTCCTCTACGGCGCCCCCTTGCGGGCGCAACAGGCGTCCGTCGCCACCGCGAACGAGTACCGGCTCTTCGCCCGCGACTTGGTGCGGGTGAGCGTGCACGGCGAGGAGGACCTCAAGGCCCTCGACCGCCGGATCGACGGCGCCGGCCGGATCACGTTGCCGATGATCCCGGCGGTGGAAATCAAGGGGCAGACTCCTTCCGAGGCCGAGGCACGGATCGCCAAGGCCTACGTCGACGAACAAATCCTGATTCGTCCGCAAATTTCGGTGACGGTGATCGAGTACAGCCCGCGCGAGATCTCGGTGCTGGGCCAGGTGCGCGAGCCGGGCAAGATCGCGCTGCCGATCGAAGCGGCGAGCCTGTCGATCGTCGAGGCGGTGAGCAAGGCCGGTGGCTTCACCCGCATCGCCAAGAGCGACAGCGTGCGGGTGACCCGCATCGGAGAGAACGGCTCCGAGGTCTCGACCACGGTCGATGTGGCGCGCCTGCTCGACGGGCGCGGGGGCAGCGAGGCCTTCGCGCTGCTGCCGGGGGACGTGGTCTTCGTGCCCGAACGCATTTTCTGAACAACGTTCCGTCCGCCTGATCGCATCACAGTTTCCGCCGCCGGGTGCAGCCGCCCGGCGGCGGTGTTGTTCCTGCTCCGGGTCTCCGGCCTGTGGTGGTGAACGCAGATCCTTTCCACGTCTTTTCTCCTCCCGATCCTCGACATGTCCGCGCCCATTCCCCCGTCCACTCCCGCTCCTGCGCCGGCCGCTCCCGCGCCGAAACCCGCCGCGCCCGAGGCGGCCCTGATCGACTTGCGCCATGTGCTGCTGGTGGTGCGGGAGCGCTGGCTGGCCGCGAGTGCGCTGGCGCTGGTGTTGTGCGGCCTGGTGGGCTTCGGCCTGCTCAGCCGGCCGAAGGTCTACGAGGCCAAGGCGGCGCTGTTGGTCGAGCGGCAGAACGATCGCGTGGTCGACATCAAGCAGGTCGTGGACACGACCGTGGAGGGCTCGCTCACGGACGCGCTGCTGCTGACCCACATCGAGCAGCTGCAGAGTCACACCTTTTTCCAGCGGGTGGTGACCTCGCTCCCGGAGAAGGAGCTCGCGGCGCTCTTCGCCCCGTACACCAAATCGGGGGACGTGCCGGTGCTTGAGCGGCCGGCCGACGAACGAATCCGGGCGGCGGAGTCTTTGTTGGCGGACAGCCTGAAGGTGGAGCGCGCCGGTCGCACCCTCCTGATCAACCTGAGCCTGCGGCACCGTGATCCCAGGACGGCGCAGTGGCTCGTGAACCGGATCGCCGAGCAATACATCCTGCACCTGATCGACCGCTCGAGCAGCTCGAACACGGCGGCGATCGAGTTTCTGGGCGGGCAGGCCGAGGAGCTGCGCCGGAAGGTCGAGGCCAGCGAACGCGACCTGCAGGCGTATCGCACGAAGTACAACCTCGTCTCGCTCGAGGAGAACCAGAACATCGTGGTCGAACGGCTGAAGGCGCTGAGCTCCGCCGTGACCCAGGCGCGGGTGGCGCGTCTGGTGAGCGAAACGCGTCTGACCCAGGTCGAGGGGATCGTGAAGGACGAAACCAACGTGCTCGAACTGGCCACCCTGCCGGAGTTCGCCGGTTTCGCGGCGGCGCAGGCGGAGGTCGACAAGCTGCAGGCGCAGCGGGCGGTGTTGGCCGAACGCTACGGCGCGCGGCACCCGCAGATGATCGACAACGCCCGGGCGCTGGTGTCGCGCGAGAGGTTGCGCGACCAGCAGTTGGCGGCCGCGCTGGGCGATTTGCGCAACCAACGCGAGAAGGCGCAGAAGAACGAGGCGCAGCTCGAGAAGGAGTTGGCGGCGGCGGAGAAGGAATCGCTGCGGCTCGACCAGCTGTCGATCGGCTACAACGTGCTGCGGCGCGAGGTGGAGACCAACCGCCAGGTCTACTCCCAGATCCTGGCCCGCCAGAACGAGACCGGCATCTCGAGCCAGTTGCAGAACACCAACATCAAGATCGTCGACCGCGCCGGCCTGCCCGACGAACCGGTGTCGCCCAACGTCAAGAAGGTCGCCCTGATCGTCATCCTGCTCTTCGGGGCGGCATTCTTCGGATACGCCCTCGCCGCCGACCTGCTCGACAACCGGCTCAAGACGTGGACGGACGTGGAGCAGTACCTCGGGGCCGTGCTGCTGGCGGAGGTCGCCATGGTGCGCGACGTGAAGGAGGACGCGCGCTCGATGCTCGTCGCGAAGGATCTCGACGAGCACGGGGTCGAGTGTTTCCGCGGTCTGTACAGCCAGCTTCAGCTCAGCTCCCGGCGGGAACTGCCGAAGACGATCCTCATCACCAGCACGCAGCCGAGCGAGGGCAAGAGCTTCGTGGCCGCGAACCTCGCCGAGTCCTTCGCCGCGCACGGCAAACGCACGGTGATTGTGGACGGCGATTTCCGCCGCCCGACCCTGCACCGTTTGGCGAAGGCGGACAACAAGGCCGGCACCCTGCTCTGGCTGCAAACCGCCAAGGCGGAGGTCCCCGTGGATCTGAAGGATTCCGCGCTGGCGCTGCTCGAGGTGGTGCCCAACCTGTTCGTGCTCCCCACGGGCGGGGTATCCCGCAAGGTGAGCGAGATGCTCTCGAACCGGAGACTGATCGACCTCTTCGAGGCGCTCCAGCGCAGTTTCGACGTGGTGATCATCGATACGCCGCCGGCGGGGGTGTTCCCGGACGCCGAGGCGTTCAGCGCCGTGGCCGACGAGCTCATCTACGTGTGCCGTTTCGCCGGCCCGAGCCGGGCGCATGTGCGGCAGGTGGTGAACCGCCTGCGCAAAAGCGAACTGGCCTTCGCCGGAGTGGTGCTCAACGCGATGCCGGCCAATCGCAGCGGCAGCCAGTACTATTCCGGCTACGGCTACTATGGCTCGAAGCAGTACGCCTCGTATTACGCGGAGAAGCGGTGAGCGGAGGCTTCGCGTTCCGCGAAGCTGCGGCGGAGGGCGTTTGAAGTTGGTAGATGGAAGTTGGGGTTTTGTAGTCTGAATTTGGGCGCTGGTGGGTGGGGGCGGGGCGCGTCGCGTCGGAAGTTGCGATGCCGTGTTGCGCCGGTTCCGGCGTTGCGTTTTCGGCGCGGAGCGGCGGGATGAGGTATCCGCTTCGCTCCGTGTCCGACTCCTCCCCCAGTACGCCGCGCCGGTCCTTCGCCCCGCCGCCGATTCCGGCGGCGCAGCGCTGGCTGGTCGTGCAGACCTGCGCGGCGGTCGCGGCGACCGCCGGTGCGATCGGCGGGCTCGCTTCGTGGGCGTTGTGGCCGATGGGCCTGACGGTGGCGCTGGCGGTGGGGCCGCTGTGGCTCGCGGCGCGGGAGCGGCCCCGGCCGGACTGGTGGGCGTTCCTGCCGGTGGCATGCTTCTTTGCTTACGTCGGGGTGCAGTTGCTCAACCCGAGCCACGTGCCCGTGGCGGGCGGGGGCTGGCGACCGCGGGAGGACTGGATCCGTTGGCTGCCGACCACGATGGACCGGGAGGTCACGGTCCGGGCGGCGCTGCCCTGGATCTTCGCCTTGTTCCAGGCGGGGGTGCTGGGCGCGATGTTGCGTTCCCGGCGGGCGGTGCGGGCGTTGGCGCTGGGTTTGGCGGGCGTGGTCGGCGTGTTCGCGTTTGTCGGGGCCGTGTTCTGGTTCGGTGGGAGCAAGCTGCTGCTGGGGGTGCTCGCGGTGCCTGGCGGGCAGTTCTTCTCGACCTTCGTCTACAAGAACCACTGGTCGGCGTTTGCCCTTCTCGGGGCCTGTTCGGCGGCCGGATTGGGGTTTTCGGCGTGGGCCCGGATCGGGGGGGGCGGGGATGCGCGGCGCGAGCGGACGGTTCGGCTCTTCGCCTTTTGCGCCCTGATCCTGATCCTGCTCACGCCGGCCCTGCCGGTGTCGCGTTCCGGCACGGTGCTGGCGGCGCTGGTGGCGCTGGTGGTGTCGGTGGCTGTGCTGATTCGCCTGATGCGCGGTGCGTCCGGCGGCGGACGGCGGGCGCTGCTGCTCGGCGCGGCCGGGTTGGCCGGGATCGTATTGGTGTTGGGGCGGGTGGCGTGGCTTTCGCAGGGTTCGCTCGAGGAGGGATGGAGGCGTTCGCTGCGCGAGTGGCAACGGGTGGAGGAGAAAGGGGAATGGAACACCCGGGTGTATCTCATCCGCGACACCCGCACCATGGTCCAGGTGCGCCCGTGGTTCGGGTGGGGGGCGGGCAGCTTCGAGGCGGTGTTCCCGCTCTACCAAGGGAGCTACGGACGGAACCGGAAGGGGGAGCGGACCGTGCGTTTCGACCACGCCCATAGCGATTGGATGGAATTGGCCGCCGAATACGGCTTGGTCGGGCTCGGCCTGCTGGCGGGTTCGGCCCTCGCCGGCCTGTGGCGGGCGCTGCGCGCGGGGATCGTCTGGGGGCGATGGACGCTGTTCGGTTTGGCCATCGTCGCCGTGTACGCGGTGGCGGAGTTTCCCTTCCACAACCCGGCGGTCCTGCTGTTGTGGTGCGTGCTGCTCGCGGCCGCGGGGACGCCGCGTGAAAAGCGGGGTCCCGAGGCGATGGCGGGGGCGCCCGGGAGGTGAGGACCGTGTCCCCCCCGAGTCGCGTCTGTCCGGGGGACGCGGCGCCGGCCGGTCACACGTTTCGGTCGGCCATCGCGGGGCCGTTCTTGATCCAGCAGGCTTCGGCGAGCAGCGCCGCAAGCCCGAAGCACGCCACGAAGAAGCCGCTCATCATCCGCAACTGCACCGCCTGCGCGTGCCGGTAGCCAGCGGCGTCCAGCTCGCGGAGGACCTTGCCGCCCTCGGCGATCAGCACGGTCCGCCCGTCGGCGAGCCGGTCGGGCCGGCCGCCTTCGTTGAGGGCACGGCACCCGAAGAAGTTGGCGAACGCGAAGAGGAGCAGGCCGATCACGGCGAGTTTCATCCAGCGCGGGATGTCGCCGAAAATCTCCGACGCCAGGTTGCGGCGGGGCACGCGGCGCCATTGGGCCACCACGGCGAACCACACCAGCAGCAGCAGGGGCAGCGAAACCAGCATCCAATAGCTCGCCCGGTCGGCGAAGGTGAGCGCATACGCCGCGGCGTTGGCGGCGGTGGCGAGGGTGGCGGTCCAGAAGGTGAAGCGAAGCGAGCCGGGCACGGGCGCATCGTGCCCGCCCGCCGGGGTTTGGCGAGTCTTCGCGCCGGCGTCAGCGAGCCGCGGGGGCCGATTCGATGCCGTAGAGCGTGCAGCGCACGGGGCGCTCGACGGAACCGAGCGGGACGAAGCGCCGGCCGGTGGCGGCCGCCACCTTGTCGAGCAAGCCATCCAGCGGCGAGCCGGAGTCCAGTTCGGCCTGCAAGGCGGCCTTGGTGGCGTCGGGGAGTTCGACCGATTCCGCAACATACTCGAGATACGCCGCCGGGTGGAAGTCGTGGCGATAGACCAGCCGGGCGTCCTCGAACTGCTGCCACCGGGCGACGCTGAGGCTGCCGGTGCGGGCGAACTCCTCCTCGGCCGCCGCGGCCCATTGCCGCAGTTCCTGCAGCTTGGTCTCCCGGAAGGCGGCGGCGAGTTGCGCCTCGGAGCAGGGGTTCTTCCCGTTGGCGGCGACGCGGCGGAACTCGGCTTCGGAGACGCCGAGCCGGTTCGTGCGCCACGCCATGTCGCGGGCGTAGGCGGCGACGAACTCGTCCTGGAAGCGTTCCGGGGGGCAGGGCTGGACGGGGCGCCCGGCGATCTTCTCCAGCAAGGCGGCGTGGAGCTCCGCGAGCGGGCGACCCGCGAGGAAGACCTTCTCCGTCCCCGGCCGGGTGTCCATCTCGCCGCCCGCCGGTGCGTTGGTGACGGTCAGTTCGAGTCCGTCCGCGAGGGTGGCGCACACATCGACGAAGCAGCCGGTCGCCGGGTGGTTGAAGCAGCCGCCGAAGACGCCAGTTCCGCGGTGGCAGAAGCCGAGCAGGTGCATGCCCGCGAGTCCCTCGACCTCGAACGGCCCGACCGGGGCGAAGCCGAGGGACTGGAAATCCGCGATCACGGCCGCGAACGGCGCCCGGCCGGTCCACTCGGGCGCGGTGTCGGGCACGAGCGCGATCTCGAGCGGCGGCAGGCCGGCGCCGAGGGTCCGTTTGATCCGTCGCCAGTGCCACCAGAAGAAGGCGACGAGCGCCGCCAGCCCGAGGACGACCACGAGCGCCAGTATTCCCGCGATACGGAGGAAGAGGTCCATGGCGGGCACCATGTCGTTGGTAGTCGAACACGCAACTCCGCGGCGGCGCGGCGCCGGCGAACTTACCGGATTTTGGCGAACGGCCGGCCGCGGCGCGTTCGGTGTTGCCGGGGCCGGCGGCTTCGCGCTGTGTTGCGGCGTGCGCTCCTTCACCCGCAGCACCAGCCAACCGCAACCTGCTCCGCGTCCCGCCGCTCCGGCGGCGGCCCCGGCGCGACCGCCGCTGCGCGAGCCGCGGCGCGAGGCCGAGCCGCGGTTGCCCGCGGCGGAGCGCAACCGCGAGATCCCGGTCTGCGGGCTGGCGGCGGTGCGCGCACTCTTCCAGGCGCGGCCGGCGGCCCTCAAGCGCCTCTTCTTCGACCAGGCGATGGGGCGCCGGGTGGGCGGCATGAGCGGCTACATGGCGCGCGAGCGGAAGGTCTACCGGCAGGTGCCCGGGGCCGAGCTCGAGAAGATCGCCGGCACTGTGCACCACGGCGGCATCGTCGCGATCATCGAGCAGGAACCCTTGCGCGGGCCCGACGACTCCGATCTGGCCGCGTGGGCCAAGGCGGGGAAGCCGATCGTGCTCCTCGATCGAATCGGCAATGCCCACAACCTCGGCGCGATCGTGCGCACGCTGGCCTTCTTCGGCGTGGAGAACCTCGTGGTCGCCGCCGGCGAGACCGCGGCGCGCCCGGGCGAATCGACGTACCGGGTCGCCGAGGGCGGCATGGAGCACGTGCGGCTCTGGACCGCGACGGACTTCGGGCGGCTCTGCGCCGCACTGCGGACGGCGGGTTTCGCCGTGGTCGGCACCGACGTGCGCGGGCCGAACCTGGCCTCGCTGCGCCGCGACGAGTTTCTCCCGACGGGCGTGCGCAAGCGGGCGGATTCCGCCGCCCAGATTCCCGTCGCGCTCGTGCTCGGCAACGAGGAGGCCGGTCTCGCGCCCGAGGTGGCGAAGGCCTGCGATCGCCTCGTACGCATCCCGGGTTCCGGGCAGATGGAGTCGCTGAACGTCTCCGCGGCCGCGGCGGTGCTGGTTGCGGCGTTGACCATGGGACGTTGAGCGGGCCGGCCGGCGGGGCCGGCGGTGGTTTCACCGGAGCGTAACCTGGGAGTCACGGCATCGTCGCGCGCGTCCCCTAGGCTGCGAGCGTGCCTTCCCGCCCGTCTCGCTCGTATCCGGTCTCTCGCTCTGCCTCCCGCTGGAGGGCTTGGCGGACGCTCGGCTTGGTGGGCGCAGCCCTCGTCGCCTCGGCGGCGGTGGCGGCCGAGGTGCGGCGCCTCACTTTCGCCGAACTCGCGGCCTGCCCGTTGACCGCCGACACCGCGGCGATTGCCGCCGGCGGGGTGTTGAGCGCAACCGTGCGCTCGGCCAACGGCGGACCGGTGCGCATCGTCGGCTACATGCTGCCCTTGGCGGTGGAGCAGGGGCGCACGCGCCAGTTTCTGGTCATGCGCAACCAGAACGCTTGCTGCTTCGGGCAGATGCCGGCGGCGAACGAATACCTCGTGGCCGAGACCGCGGCCCCGGGGCTGCCGGTGCGCATGGACACCCCGGTCGCGCTGGTCGGACGGCTGCGCGTCGCCCCGGTCGTGAGCGGCGGGGCCGTCGTGCAGTTCTTCAACCTCGAGGACGTCGCCCTGGCCGAAACCGCCCGCTGACGGCCCCCTTTCCTCCCCATGCCTCTTCACCATTCTTGTCGCTCGATCCTGTTCGTCGTTCTTTTCGCCGGGTTCTCCGTCGCGGTCGCGTCGGCGAAGGGCCTGGGCTGGCACGCCGACGCGCTGGCCGTGGAGCTGGCCGGGGTGGATCGCCTCCCGCCCCCGCCGGCGGAGGTGACGGAGCTTCGCTTCTCCGAGTTCTTCCGCAGCCCCGCCGGTCCGCGGGGCCTCGAACTCACGGACAAACTCCGCGGGCTGGCCGGGAAACGCGTGCGTATCCTCGGTTTCATGGTGCGCCAGACCCGTCCCTCGCCGGGCGTCGCGATCGTCGCGCCCTTCGCGATGGCGACCAATGAGTTCGAATACGGCCTGGCCGACGACTTCCCGCCGAATGTCGTCTTCGTTGAGGTGCCGAGCTTCGCCGACCTCGCGGTGCCGTACACCCCGGGGCCGCTCCTGCTCACGGGCACGCTCGAGGTCGGGCGCCGCGAGGAGCCCGACGGCCGCGTTTCCTTGGTCCGCCTGCGGCTCGATCCCGAGCCCGAGCCGGCGACCGAAGTCGCGCAAGTCCGGTGACGTTCTTCGATCCGCTTCCACCACGACCCAACCACATCATGACGATCAAGTCCCTTCCTCTGTTCTGCGCCTCGGCCCTCCTCGGGCTCGGCGCCGGCGCGTTGTCCGCCGCGCCCACCGTCTCGCGGCTCACGCCGCCTAGCCTGCGGTTCTCGACCGGCGAGTCGGGCGCGCCGTACATCTCCCGCTTCTGGGCGGCGCAGCGTTTCGATCTCCAGGCGACGATCCAGCCCGACGCGGGCACGACGATCGTCGGCGCGCAGTTCTTTGTGAACAACCGGCCGGTCGAGGGGACCGTCACGTTGCTCCCGGCGACGGTGGCCGGGCTTCCGGCGAACACCGTCTGCCCGACCCTGCGCGCCTACCGCCAGACCCGCGCCGGTGTCCACACGCTCAAGGTCGTCGCCCGCCAGAGCGACGGTCAGACCGTCGAGGCCACCGGCGAGTTCGAGATCGTCGGTGTGGTGCAAGGCGAGAAACGCGCCCGCAACGTGATCGTGATGATCGGCGACGGCATGGGCATCGCCCACCGCTCGGCGGCGCGCATCGCCTATCGCGGCGTCGCCTCCGGCAAGGCGCTGGCGCCACTCGAGATGGACAGCATGGATTCGGTCGCGTTGGTGAAGACCGCCTCGCTCAACTCCATCATCACCGACTCGTCGCCGGGCGCCGCCTGCTACTCCACCGGCAACAAGGCCAACAACAACCAGCAGGGCGTGTTCCCGGACGATACGGTCGACGCCTTCGACAATCCGCGGGTCGAGCTGATCGGCGAGTTCCTCGGCCGGATCTACGGCAAGGCGCTCGGCATCGTCACCACCTCGGATGTCTTCGACGCGACCCCCGGAGCCTTCGGCACCCACACCCAGAATCGCGGCGCCGGCACCGGCATCTGCGACCAGTACCTCGACGAGGCGGTCCCGGTCTCCAATCTCCGCGTGCTGCTGGGCGGCGGTCGCAAGTGGTTCCTGCCCGCGGGCACGACCGGTTCGGCCCGTGCCGCCGGCTCGGACTACGCGCTTCCCGCCGAGCTTTCCTCCGCGTGGGGTGTGACCCCGGGCAAGGTCGACGCCGGCCGGGACCTCCTGACCGACTTCCAGAACGCGGGCTTCGCGTATGCGCCCGACAAGAGCTCGCTCGAGGCTGCGGCCGGCTCGTCCAAGAAGCTGCTCGGCCTCTTCGCCTACTCCAACATGAACGTGGCCAAGGACAAGGTCGACGGTCGGCGCGGCGCGGTGCCGGCCGGCGGCACGCAGCCGGTCGTGGCCGACTACGGCCTGACCAACCAGCCGATGCTCGAGGAGATGACGGCGGCGGCGCTCAAGGTACTCGCGCGCAATCCTTCCGGCTTCGTGCTCATGGTCGAGGCCGCGTCGATCGACAAGCAGGCCCACAACATGGATTCCGAGCGCTGGCTGCTCGACACGATCGAGTTCGACAAGGCGATCGGGGTGGCGAAGCGCTTCGTGGCGGCCAATCCGGACACCCTGCTCTATGTCACGGCCGACCACGAGTGCGCCGGCGTGAACATCATCGGCTCCTCGACCGTCACCAACTCCGTGCTCGCGGCCCGCGCCGCGACGGGCGGCGGCAGCGCCGAACTGCGCGACAAGACGGTCGGAGTCTACGAGGCCGCGGGGTTCCCGTTCTACACCCTTGCCGCCGACGGCTACCCGCAGACCACCGACGTGGACTACAAGATGCTGATCGGCTACGCCGGCAATTCCGACCGCTACGAGGATTGGCTGACCAATCCGTATCCGCTCAAGGACAGCCAGCAGATCGCGGCGGTCTTCCCTTCCGGCAGCGCGTACTCGACGTATCCGGGCGGTCCGACCTCCCGCGACAAGACGGGGGCCTTCCTCGTCACCGGCCAGGTGCCCGGTTCCTCCGCGGTGCACACCGGGTCCGATATCCCGCTGACGGCCTCGGGCCGGGGCGCCACGCTCTTCTCGGGCGTGGTCGACAACACCGACGTCTTCTTCCTCACCATGCAGGCCGTGCTTGGCGGCGTGAAATGATCCCGACCGGCGCCGCGGCACCGGTCTTCCTTCCTTCGTCTTCCGACGGTTCCGCCGTCGGGGTTGAGCAAAGTTGAACTACCCCGGTGGCCCCCCCCCGCCCCC
>JAEXPQ010000066.1 GCA_023446735.1 Verrucomicrobiota bacterium | reverse complement strand
CGATCTCGGCGGAACCGAGCGGCAGGCCGAGATGGCCGGAGCTGCACTTGTGGATCGCGTCGATGGCGAGACCACGGGCGATGTTGCTGGCTTTGGCGAGGACTTCGACGTTGAGAGGCATGGGAGTAAGAAGAGGCTGACGCTAGGAGGTGGCGCGGGACGGTCGAAAGGAAAAAGCCCGGATGGCCGCGCCAGAGGTTGTGCTAACAATCGGACGGCAAGCGGACCGCGGGCGAAAAAAAGAGGCGGACCGCTCGGTCCGCCTCGGAAAATAGTCGATCGATCGACGATCAGGCCTGGGCCGGAGCCTCGGCCGCCGGGGTCTCGGTCGAGCCCATCAGGCCGGCCCAACGCTTCTCCTTGACCTGAACGGCCTTCTTGCCGACGCGGTCACGGAGGTAGTAGAGGCGGGCGCGCATCGCCTGCGACTCGCGCTCGACCTCGATCTTGTCGATCATCGGCGAGTTCACCGGGAACACGCGCTCGACACCCTCGCCATAGGAAATGCGGCGGACGGTGAAAGATTCGTGGATGCCGTGCCCCTTGCGGGCGATGACGATGCCGGAGTAGACCTGAATACGCTCCTTGTCGCCTTCACGGACCTTGGTGTGGACGCGGACGCCGTCGCCGACCTTGAAGGCCGGGAGGTTGCTCTTCAGCTGCGGCGCCGTGATTTCCTTGATGATGGGATTCATGACTTGTTACTGAGTAAATCGGGTCGGACTTGGTTGGTTTTCGCTAGCCTCATCTCGTGGCGCCACCGGTCGATTGCAGCGTGGTTGCCGGAGAGAAGGACGTCCGGAACGACCATGCCGCGATACTCCGCGGGACGTGTGAACTGAGGAAAATCGAGCAAGTTGTTGTTGAAGGATTCGTGCGTCAATGAGTTTTCGTCACCGAGCACGCCGGGAATGTTGCGGACGATCGCATCGACGAGGACTGCGGCCGCGATCGTGCCGTTGGTCAGCACGTAATCGCCGATGCTGATCTCCTGATCGATCACGCAGTCGCGCGCCCGCTGGTCCACGCCTTCATAGTGGCCGCTGAGCAAAACCAAGTGCGGCACCTGCGCCAACTCGACGACCAGCTTCTGGGTGAGCGGCACGCCGTCCGGTGTGAGAAAGATTCGCCGGCACCCGGGCGTCGCCAACTGTTCCATCGCGGCGAAGATCGGCTCGGGCTTGAGCACCATTCCCGCACCGCCGCCGAACGGCCGGTCGTCGGCCGTCTGGTGCTTGTTGGTCGCCCAGTCGCGCAGGTTATGGACGTTGATCTCCGCCAGCTTCGCCTCCAAAGCGCGCCCGATGATGCTCTCGGTCAGAAAGCCGTCGAGCATCGGCGGGAAGAGTGTCAGGATGTCGATACGCATGGAGTGCGGAGCGGCGACAAGCGGCGGCGGTAGAAACGAGAAATCGCCGGCCCCTGCGGGCACGGCGATCTCGGAAACTTCGACGGGAAACGCGCTTAGGACGCCGCGACGACCTTGGCGCCATCGGCCCGCTTCGCCCGCTTGTAGAGGGCGTTGACGGTGTCAGACGGCTTCGCGCCGGCCTTCAGCCAGTGTTCGTAGCGGACGACATCGAGCGTCAGCTGGGCGCCTTTGGCGCGGGGGTTGTAGTGCCCGATCTGCTCGACAGCGGCGCCATCGCGGCGGGAACGCGCTTCGGCCACGGCCACGCGATAGATCGGGTTGTGCGTCGAGCCGACGCGGGTCAGACGGATTTTCAGTGCCATACTAGTGAAAGGGGGCGGACGTTTCGGACGAGTTTCGGAAAAATGAAGGGGCGAGTTCGCAGTCGAAGAATCCTCTTGTCAAGCCACATCCCGGCCGGTGCAGTCCGCCCTCTTATGAAAGCCGGCATCGTCGGTCTGCCCAACGTGGGCAAATCCACCCTCTTCAACGCCCTCACTCGCTCCCGCAAGGCCGAGGCGGCCAACTATCCCTTCTGCACGATCGACCCGAATGTGGGCGTCGTCCTCGTGCCCGACGAGCGCATGTACGTGCTCCAAAAGATCGCGAAGACCCAGGTCGTCATCCCGGCCGCCATCGAATTCGTCGACATCGCCGGCCTCGTCGCGGGCGCCAGCAAGGGCGAGGGCCTCGGCAACCAGTTCCTCGCCAACATCCGCGAAGTGGATGCGATCGTCGAGGTCGTCCGCTGCTTCGAGGACCCCGATGTCGTCCACACCATGGGCAGCGTCGATCCTGTGCGCGACATCGAGGTGATCACCACCGAGCTCGTCCTCGCCGATCTCGATGCCGTCCAGAAGCGCATCGACAAGTCGATCAAGAAGGCGAAGTCCGGCGACAAGGAGGCCCAGGCCGAGATCGCGCTCCTCGAGAAGCTCCTCCCCCACCTCAACGCCGGCAAGACCGCCAACGTCCTCGAGGTGAACGACGACGAGCGCAAGCTGATGCGCCTTTTCCAGCTCCTCACCGCCAAGCCGGTCCTATTCGCCTGCAACGTCGCCGAGGGCGACCTCGCCACCGCCGAGCAGAATCCGTTCGTCAAGAAGGTCGCCGACTACGTCGCGCACCACCACGACGCCGCCTACGTGCCGATCTCGGCCCGCATCGAAGCCGAGCTCATCGACCTGCAGCCCGACGAAGCCAAGGAGTTCCTCAAAGACCTCGGCGTCTCCGACTCCGGCGTCTCCGCGCTCATCCGCGCCAGCTACGCCCTGCTTGGTCTCGAGACCTATTTCACCGCCGGCGAGAAGGAAGTCCGCGCCTGGACGATCCACGTCGGCACCAAGGCCCCGCAGGCCGCCGGCGTGATCCACACCGACTTCGAAAAAGGCTTCATCAAGGCCGAGGTCGTCTCCTTCGAGGACCTCGCCAAGCTCGGCTCCATCGCCGCCGCGCGCGAGGCCGGCAAGTACCGCCTCGAGGGCAAGGAATACGTTTTCCAGGACGGCGACGTCGCCCTGTTCCGCTTCGCGAACTGATCGCCCTCCGTTTCTCCCCGGCCGGAACGCCCCCAGCGTTCCGGCCTTTTTTTGCCCCCATTTATCCTGCTCCTGCTCGACCCCGCTCAGGGTTCAGAGTTCAGGGAGAGCACCCCCAAACGCGCCCCTCGTTGTCGTTCTCCCCTCCACCCCTCCGCCCGGCCTCCCCACCCGGCGCCACCACCCGCCCGGATTCGCCGGATTCCCGTTGGACACCCCGCCCGCGCCCGTCGTTATCATCCACCGACTCCATGTCCGTCTCGACGCGCCACCCTTCCCCCTCCAGCCGCTGGTCCCATTTCTCCGGACTCCTGCACGACGAGTTCGACCTCGAGTCCTTCTGGCTCCGCCTCGAGGCCACCATCGTGCTCCCGGCCTTCGCGGATGTCCGCCGCGTCATCCTGAAGGGTGAATACAAGCCCTGGCCCGCCGCCGAGCGTCCCGGTCCGCCGCCCTCCCTCGAAGTCCGACTCAACGGCGGCCGCGTCGCCCTGCTCGCCCCGGCCGCCCCCGGCCCCTTCGAGGTCCCGCTGGACCTGCCCCCGGCCACCGACGCGCTGGGCAACCGCATCGACCTGCGCCTCCACGGCACGGGATGGACCGACAACCTCGCGTGGCTCGGCCGCGTCACCAAGTCCCTCGCCTTCCTCGGCCCGCTCCATCGCCGCCTCCAATGGTACCGCCGCCAGAACAAGAACCGCCAACTCCGCATCCGCGCGGTCGTGGCCGGTTCCGGCGAGTCCATCTTCGACTTCGCCGACCGCCACTCCCCCTTCAACCACGCCTTCTCGCGCCAGCACCTGCGGCTGGGCATGAACGTCGTCGGCTTCCACCAGGCCGAGCTCGGGGTCGGCGAGTCGGCCCGTTGCATGGTCCGCGCCGCCGATGCCGCGGGCGTGCCGGTGGCCGTCGTCCCGCTCAAGCTCAACTGCCTCAACCCCCAGGGCGACACCTCCCTCGCCGCGCGTCTCCAGGATTCGAATCCGCACGGCGTCAACGTCGTCCACGTCGACGCCCCGCAGTCCCGCGACATCGACCACCACCACGGCGCCGACTTCCGGGCGGGCAAGTACAACATCGCCTACTGGGCCTGGGAGCTGCCCGAGTTCCCCGACGCCTGGCTCGAGCACGCCCAGTACTACGACGAGATCTGGTGCCCGAGCGACTTCGTGCGCGAGGCCATCGCGGCCAAGCTCCCGCACGCGGTGCACACCATGCCGCACGCCATCGGTTTCTCCCGCCCCGCGGAGAGCACCACGGCCATCCGCGGGCGCTTCGGCCTTCCGGCCGACCGTTTCCTTTTCCTTTTCCTCTACGACCTCAACTCGTACAGCGAACGCAAGAACCCGCGCGCCGTCCTCGCGGCCTACCGCCATGCCTTCCCCGAGGCGCGCGACGTGGGCGTGGTCATCAAAGTCCACAACCGCGCCAACAATCCCGACGCTTGGTCGCGCCTGCAGGCCGAGGTGGCGGAACTGCGCGGAGCCGTGCTCATCGCCGAAACCCTGCCGCGCGCCGACATCTATGCGCTCCAGGCCGCCTGCGACTGCTTCGTCTCGCTCCACCGCTCGGAGGGCTTCGGCCTCGCGATCGCCGAAAGCATGTTCCTCGGCAAACCGGTCATCTCCACCGACTGGTCGGCCTCGGCCGAGTTCGTCAACGACCGCAACGGCTGCCCCGTGCAGGCGAAGCTCGTCACGCTCGAGCGCAACATCGGCCCCTACGCGAAGGGCCAGACCTGGGCGGATCCGGATGTTGAACACGCCGCTTGGTGGATGCGCCGGCTGGTCGCCGAGCCCGCCCTGCGCGAGCAGCTCGGCGCCCGCGCCCGCGTCTCCATCGAGGAGCGTTTCGCCCCCGCGGTGATCGGGCGACGCTACCGCCGCCGCCTCGAGGCCATCGCGGGCTGGTGATATCGCCGCCCCGCCCGATCGCGCCGATGCGTGTTCAGCCGGCGTGGCCCGAGGGTCGAGGGATGAGCACCGGACTTGCGGTGAGCCGCTCCGGCGCGGTTCTTCACTCGGGGCTTCGCCCGCCAATCCGGCTCTCGCCCCTCGGCGGCTCGACACTCGACCGACCGATCAACCGGCCCGGGGATCCACAACCCGGCCCAGGAACAGCAACGCGCCCGTCCGATTGTCGCAGATGAAATAGAGGAACGGTCGGTCGACGCGGAACGCCTGCGGAGCCGCTACGGGCACGTCGTAAGGAACTTCCGGAGCCGGTGCCGAAACAGCGCCCGCTTCGGCCCCCGACTCGTCGACCTCCAGCTTCACCACGTGGTGCACGTTGGAGAGATAGACCGGCGAACCGTCGAGGTTCTCACCGAGCGTCGAGAAATCCGCCGCACCCGAGCGATCGAACGCCGTCGTCACCCCCATCCGGCGCAGCGACTCCGCCAGTTGCGGCACCCGGCAGTGCACGGTGAAGCGCGGCAACCACAGTTCGATCCGCTCCATCTCCGCCCGCGCCATCGCGTCCAGGATCGAGGCCAGGCGCTCGCCGGAGAGCTGCGCCTCGACCTCCGCGAGCGCGACCCCCGTGTCGGGCACCAGCAGCACCACCGAGAAGGCCTCACCCTGGTAGGGCAACGAGACGAGCCGGCACCCGGCCTGCGTCGCCACGCGCATCGGGCCGATCCGCCGCATCGTCGCGACCTCGACCGCCGTCGAAATCGGGGGCGTCGCCGAACCCGGCACTTCCGGCGGACTCTTGGCCTCCGTCGCGGCATCACCGGAGGGCGGCGACGCCGCGGCCGTTCCGGCGGAAGCGGGAACCGGCGTCTCGGTGGCGACCGTACGCGACGGCAGCTCGAACGGCGCCGGCACCGTCAGCGCCGGATCGAACGGATGCTTCCACTCCTGCTCGAAATGGACCGCATTGGCCACCAGGAGCCGGGTCGAAGAATCGAAGGCCGCCGCATCCGTGATCGCCGTGATCCGATCCCCCATGCTGTCGGACACCCAACGGTTGATCCAATGGGCCGCCTGCTCGCCCCGGGCAAAATCGATCACCCGCAGCTCGCTCCGGCAATGCTGCCGCAACAACTCGACGTAATCGGTGTTGATCGTGTTCCATTGCTGCACCCACAGGGCCCGGGCGAAATCGAGACGGGCCGTCCCGCCCGCCGCTCGTTGCAGACGCCTCGTCAGCAGCGCGAACCCGTCGGCCGCCTCCCGCGGGGCGACGGCCAAGTGGAGCGCCTCCGCGAGCTCCCCGCCGGCGCGGCCCTGGGCGCCCACCGCGATCGGCAGCAGCGATTGCGCGAGCCCGAGCGGCGCGAAGCAGAGATTTCCCTCCTGCGTCCGCAACTGCGCATACAGGTCGGCGGCGAACCGCGTGCTCGCCTGCGCCACCGCGGCGACCAGCGGGTCCTCAGGCGGTGGAGCCGACCGCGCCGCATCCGCCGCGCACAGGATCCCATTTCCGGCGACACCGATCGCCATGCAAAACAACGTTCGTAGACACATTGGGGGCAACTTCTCGTAGCATGATCGTGGGGGGAGGAAGCCCGAGAGCGTGCAAATCGCGACCGCCCGGACGAGAGCGAATCTCGCTCCGGCGCCGGTTCACGAAAAGCTGACATCCGCCCCATCCCCGCTGCGTTCGGGTTCGACTCGGGCGTCGCGGCCCGCCATCCGCTTCCCTCTCGCCACCACCTCCGCCCTTCGCGACTCCCATGCGTGCCGTCGTCCAACGCGTCTCCTCCGCCAGCGTCTCCGTCGCCCGCCCGGACGTTCCGCTTCCGTCCTCCGGCGAAGTCGTCGGCGCGATCGACCGCGGTCTGCTCGTCCTGCTCGGAATCCACTCTTCCGACACTGAGGCCGACGGCCAATGGCTCGCCGAGAAACTGGCCCGCCTGCGCATCTTCGAGGACGAAGCCGGGCAGATGAACCGCTCGGTGACCGACA
Organism: Verrucomicrobiota bacterium; assembly: GCA_023446735.1. Classification (GTDB taxonomy): domain Bacteria; phylum Verrucomicrobiota; class Verrucomicrobiia; order Opitutales; family Opitutaceae; genus CAJCBL01. The sequence goes on along the minus strand of JAEXPQ010000066.1, from coordinate 1,359 downwards.
TCGGCGGCGGCCTGCTCGTCGTCAGCCAGTTCACCCTGTTCGCGAGCACGAAGAAGGGTACGCGTCCATCCTTCAACGACGCCGCCAAGCCCGACCTCGCGATCCCGCTCTACGAGCGGTTTGTCGCGCAAGCGTCGGCGGCGCTCGGGCGGCCCGTGGCCACCGGCCGCTTCGGCGCGATGATGCAGGTGTCCCTCGTCAACGACGGTCCCGTCACGCTCGTCATCGACACGAAGACCCGCGAATAGTGTCGGCCGGCGGACCGGTCCGGCGCCGAGCGCCCTCGCTCGCGCGAGCGGTGCGGCCGCCAGCGCTCGGGCCCCCGCCGGCCGGAGCGCGAGCGAGCGCGCTGGCCGACGTGGCGATCGGGACGAGCTCAGTTCGACGCCTTCGCGTCCAGCGCCCGCACGCCCTCCTTCGCTTGGGCGAAGTCCGGCTGTATCCGTAGTGCGGCATCGTAGGCAACCCGCGCCTCCGCCGTTTGCCCGTCCTTCACGAGCGCGGCGCCGAGTTGGGAGTGCAGCCACGGATCCTGCGGACGAACCGCCAACGCCGTCCGGTAGAAGCCGACCGCCTCCTTCCAGTTCTCCCGCTGTTCGCGAATCTGCGCCCGGATGATCGCCCCGTCACACGGGAGCAGTTTCTCGACCTGGGCCGCGTACTCATCCGCCTTCTCGGTGCTGCCGCCCGCGATCGCCGGGGAGAATCGGTAGTAGTTGGCGAGACCGATCAGGCCGGGCACATGGTCGGGGTCGAGCTCGACCGACCGTTTGAACGCGCGGAGCATCTTCGGAGCCACGAAACCTTGCTGAATGAACGCCAGCTCCCCGATGCGCGCGCCATACGCACGACCGAGCAGCGAATGCAGTGCGGCGTTCGCCGGCGCCGCCTCCGCGGCACGCTCCGCGAGCGCGACCGCCTCCTTGTTGCGCTTCTCCTCGAGCCGGCGCAGCGCCAACTGCGCGCACACTTCGGCATCCGCAGGCGCCGTCGCCGCGAGCGCTTCGAGGGCCGGCTCCGAGCGCTCCCATTTGCCCGCCCGCGCCTCGGCCAAGGCCGTGGCGCGATCGAGCGAAGCGGGCTCCTGTCCGTGGAGCAGCGCCGCGCTGGTGAGAAGAAGGGCGCCGAGCGCCCGGATGTGGATCTGTGTTTTCATGGTGTTGGAGGTCTTGGGGAAGGCGGCGCTCCCAAGCGCCGATTGTGTGAAGTTGGTTTCTGGATCGAGGGGCGCCATCACCGCCGGTCCGGGGACACGGCGCCGACGGAGCGGCGCCAACGGAAAGATCCGAGTCGAGCCCTCATCCTTGCCGCAACGCCGTCGCCGGCGGCACCATCGCCGCGCGCCAGGTCGGCCACGCC
>JAEXPQ010000057.1 GCA_023446735.1 Verrucomicrobiota bacterium | reverse complement strand
CCCGCCCCCGCGGGGGGGGGGGGCCCACCAGCCCGCGTCGGCCTCACCGGTGCCCTTGGCGCAGTTCCGCGACGAGCGCCTCGGCCCCGTACACCTGGCGGAGCGCCTCGAGGATGCCCCGCGAATCAACCGACACCGCCCGCGCTTCGACTTCGTCGTACGCGAACGCAAGAATCAGCCCCTGCAGATTGCCATCGAAGATGATGCCCACGAACTCGCCCGCGCAGTTCACCACCGGGCTGCCGCTGTTGCCGCCGATGATGTCGTGGGTGCTGACGAAGTTGAACGGCACCGCGAGGGCGAGCGCACCGCGCTTCGTCACCCAGCGGGTCGGCAGATCGAACGGCTCGCGGCCTTCGTGCGCCGCGCTGCGGGCGTAGAGCCCCGCGTAGTCGGTGAACGCCGGGACGGCTTTCCCGGCCTCGGTGTAGCCCTTCACCACGCCGTAGCTCAGGCGCAAGGTGAAGGTCGCGTCGGGCGCCGAATCCGCCCGACGTCGCGCGAACCGCACGCGTTCCAGCGCGGCGTGCGCCTGTTGCTTCACCTCGCCGATCTCGTCCCAACGTTTCCGTACTTCGCGCGCCGCCGGGTCGACGAGCCGCGCGAGCTCGATCATGGGATCCTTCGCCGCCGCGACCGCCGCCGCGCCGCCCGTGTAGAGCGCGCGGCGGAATGCCACGTCGCGCACCTTCGTGCCGCTGATCAGTTCATGGGCGCGCTCGCGCGGGCTCTTCCCGGCCAGCACCTGCTCGACCAGCGGATCCTGCGCGCCGAGTTGTTCGACGAGGAAGCCGAGCGAGTCGGCGAGTTTCAACGTCTCGAGGTCGGCGTAGATCGGCTTCTCCGTGAACAGCTCCAGCTCAAACGACTCGCGCGCCGCATCGGAATACTCCTCGAGGCGCTCACCATCGGGCTTGGAGCGTTCGACCGGCGTGCGCAACAGCGTGCGAGCGAGGACGAACGAGTCGCACCAGAACGCGTCCGGCGCGTAAAGCACTTCGTGGCGCCGGCCATCGAGGAGGCGCTGGCGGAGAAAAAGCGAGCTACCGTCGGCAGCGGACCTCGATTGATCGGCCACCGCGTTTGCTATGCGAACAATCGCGTTGGTTTCGTCAGGCGGGTACTGGCGATTGGAACGTGCGATCAGCGCCACCTCCTCATTCCCCTTCGCCCTAAATAGCGCCGGTGTCTGCAACGCCGCGATCTCGCCGTCGTAGGCCTTGCGCGAATTCTGCACCGTGAAGAAGTCGTCCCGCGCCCGGCGGGCGTTCTCGACATCGCGCGCGCTCCAGTTTCCGAGCAGGACCTCAAGGCGCTTCAGCCGGTTCAGCGTGTACGGGTACTGCACGTCGCGGAGGAAACGCAGTTCCTCCAGTGTGAGCTGGCGATCGGTGCGCCCCGGATGCCCGGAGACGAACGTCAGCTCGCCCTCGGCGGCGCCGTTGACCGACCACCGCAGGAAGTGCTCCACCTTGGCCGGTTTCCCGTTCTCGTAGGCGCGGAAGACGCAGACATCGAGGTTGTACCTCGGATACTCGAAATTGTCGGGATCGCCGCCGAAGAACGCGATCTGCTGTTCGGGTGCGAAGACCAGCCGCACGTCGGTGTAGCGTTTGTACCGGTAGAGATGATAGGCGCCGCCCTGGTGCAGCGTGACGACGTCGCTGCGCAGCCCGGTCTGCGCCAGCGACTCCTTCTCGATCGCCGCGATCGCGCGGCGGCGCGCCTCGGCGGCCTTCTCGGGGGAAAAATCGGCGTCCACGGCGGCGTTGACGCGCCTCGTCACGTCCTCGATCGACTGCAGCACGTTGAGCTCGAGATCCACGCATTTGATCTCCGCCTCCGGCGTGGCGGCGTGGAAACCGTCGCGCAGGTAGTTGTGCTCGGCGCTGGAGAGCTTCTGCAGGTCGTCGGCACCCACGTGGTGGTTGGTGATCACCAACCCGTCGGCCGAGACGAACGAACCGGAGCCGCCGCTGTTGAAGCGGACGGACGATTTCATGAGATGGTCGAGCCAGGCGTTGGAGGCCTCGAAGCCGTACTTCTCCTTGAGTTGAGCACGTGGCGGTTCGGAGAACAGCCACATGCCCTCGTCGGCGCGCAGTCCGAGCACTGTCGCGCCGAACACCAACAACGAACCGGTCAGTCCGAGCATCTTCATGCCGCCGAACACAACATCTCGGCACAACCGCCGCGAGCCCGAAGCGGCGCGACGATCTCGGGCAAGACCGCCCGGAATGCCGCCACTGGCCAGGACGGCCAAGTCGTATCCGGCGGCTTGCCGCCAAGCGTCTCTCCTTAGGCTTCGGATACAGAAGTGACTGCGGCGGCACAGTCGCCCTCCGGAACCTCGAACCGGCCAGTCTCAAATCGCTCCGTCCCGGGATGCAGACCTTCTGGTTTGAAAGGCCGCACCACAGCGGCGCCCGTGGCGGTCGGAGTTGCACAGGGGGGAAAAATCGCAATGGGCGCACTTCTCCGGAAGGGGCGCCGTGTCGGCAGTACGCCGGAGCGGCACCTGCCCCGCCCCGGCAACCGTCAAACCAAACCAAGAGCACAGAATTCTGTCCCGATCGGGACAGAATTCTGTGCTCTTGGCTTGTGGCTGGATTCCTGACACAGATCCGCCATGGCGGGATCGATCCGGTTCCTGATGGCGGTGGGCGCGGCGGGCGGAGAGGTCTCCGGCGTCGTGGCTGAGGCGCTCTGGCGCAAGATCTCGCCCAGCGCCCGCCTCGCCGAGGCGTATCGCAAACTCCGCGCCGCCGGCCGGATCGAGATCCACGGCACCGGCCCGCTCGACGAGCGGATCATCCGCCTCACCGCCGAAGGGCGCCGCGCCTGCCTCGGTCCCGTCGAACCGGAATCGCTCTGGCGGCGCCCGTGGGACGGCCGCTGGCGGATCGTCGCCTTCGACATCCCCGAGACGGAAGCGAGCTTGCGGGCCAGGCTGCGGCGCAAGCTGCACGAGCACCGCTTCGGTTGGTTGCAGAACAGCGTCTGGATCAGCCCCGACCCGATCGACGAGTTCCGTGCACGCCTGAGCGAGAAGAGCCTTCTGCCCGAATCGCTCACCCTGCTCGAAGCCCACCCCGTCGGCGGCGAGAGCAACGAGGCGCTCGTCACCTCGGCTTGGGATATCCTCGCCCTCGACAAGTGCCACACCCACTACCTCGAGGTTCTGCGACTGCGCCCGAACCGGTTCCAGCAAACCACCGCTTGGCTCAATTGGCTCGCGACCGAGTTCCGAGCCTGGAGCGCGATCGCGAAGCGTGACCCGTTTCTGCCGAGGGTCTTGTTACCAGCCGGCTACCGCGGCCCCGCCGTCTGGCAGGCCCGCCAAGAAGCGTTCGCCGCCTGCCGCAAGGCCATGTGCTGAAGCCCGCCCCGATCCCCGCGACAGTTGTCGCGCAATAAGGTGGAGTTGTCGTAGCTAGGCTCCGGTGGGACGTCGGTGTCCGTCCCGCCGGCTGCGACCACGCTCAGCCCGCCGTCGGACAAGGAGGCCCCACGGTCCGTCAAGTCCGGGATCTCTGATCGCCTGCGCAGCCCACTTCGCCTTCCCCCCCCCGGCACCAACCGGCCGAATCTCCGGACGTCATGCCCCGCGATCGCCACAACCACAGCACAGAATTCTGTCCCGATCGGGACAAGAATCTGTGCTGTGACGCATGCGCCCAAGCCGCCCCGCTTCAGGTGGAATCAAGGTCTCGTTAACGAGGCGGAACTGGTGAGAGCACAGAATCTTCTCGCGATCGGGACAAGATTTCGTGCTGTCCGGTCCCTCGGAAAAAGAGGCGGGGAAGCGAAAAGGCGGGAGGCCGGGATGAACGGAGGGCTTGGTTCCCACTGGCGGCGGCCAAACGCATAAGCGTGCGGGAGCGCGCTTGCGGTGCGCCAGGCGGCAACAGCAAATCCACTGCCTTGGCGGGGAACGATGACTGGCGCGGGGAACGCGAATGCCGAACGTCCTCGGGCAACAGTCGCGGCATCTCAACGCGGGTCGAAGAGCCCGCGCGTCCACTCCGGCGGCCGGGGCGCATCGGGCCGGTTGAGTCGCTCGCGCCACTCGGCGTCGGTCAGGATCATCGGCGCCCGGTATTCGTAGTACGGGATCACCGCGCCCTCGCAGAGGACTTCCAGGCCCTGCCACGGGTAGAGCACGTAGAGCGCACGCGGCCGGCCCGTCGCCGCCGCGAGCGAGTCGTTCCGACGCGGATCGCGCACGATCTCGACCCAGCGCGGCGCATCGTCGCGCGGCGTGTAGGCATTTCCGAAATAGCCCATGATCGACGCCAAGGTCGCGCCATAGTCTTTGATGAACGCTGCCTCCTCCTTGGTCCACTCGCACCGCGGGAGCTACTTCGGTACGAGCGCTTCGAGACAGGTCACAAACGCCGGGTTGGGAGCCCGACAATCCTCGCTACTCATCACGGCAAGAGCGTGCAACATGTTGCTATCCGCCCTGACGCCACAATCACCGGAGTGATCTGGTCATCCTCTGGAACGAAACATACACGAAACTCATTCTGCCAGCTGTACTCCGTAGTCTTCCAGAAAGGCATGTTGGGAATGCTTCCATCATGAAGGCCAAGCCGCTTGGGACGATATACCACCCGATCAGCAAACCAATGGGTGATTCGGCTCGGGAGATGCCATTTCACAGCATCAGCAAAAGCGGCAATATCCCTGATCAGAACGCATCGATCACCCAAGTCAGTCCGAGCCGCTACTATCGGCTGCCATGAACAGCAAAACACGTAGGCGTTATGAACGGCGTACTTGAACACCTTCGAATGTCGGTCTGTTGCAGCGTGCCCGCCAAGGTAGCAGGTCAGAAGCGATTGCCTGCCCACTATCGCTAACGGATCAACAGAGGGATGAGCTTCCACTGAGTAGAACGTCGTTTCGCCGGAGCCTTCCTCCAAATCGCCGACGACCTGACCATACTTCGCTACATTACGGTAGTCGTACAAAGTACCGATCCGTACCCGCCCTTGATCCACCAGTTCGTGCGCAAACTCTGTGTACTTGTAGCCTGCGATCATCTGTGGAACTTCATAGGGCCCGACCGCCTCGCTGACAAGTTGACCGTCCGAAGTTTCCGCCTTGGTACAAAAACACCATAGGCGCGACCGGAGAGGTCGCGCCTTCGGGGGAAAGCGGGGCGGACAGCGAACAAGCGGCTCAGCCCAGCGCCTTGAGGAGGCGCTCGACTTCGGCGCGCTTGGCCTGGAGGTCTGCGAGCTGCTTCTTCGCGCCTTCGAGGACGGCGGGCGGGGCCTTGCTGGTGAACGCGGTGTTCGCCAGACGGGCCTCGGTGCCGGCGATGAGCTGGTTCAACTTCTCCAGCTCCTTCGCCATCTTCGCCTTCTCGGCGCCGGCGTCGACGCTGGCTCCGAGATCGAGATACAGAGTGCCGAGCGGCGTGACCGTGGCCGACATCGCGGGCTCGGTCGTCGTGCGGCTGAGCTCGGCGGCGCCGACCATGCGGATGATCTTCGCCGAGGCGCGCTCGAGGACGGACCACGAGGCGTCGGTGGTGACGAAGACCAGCTTCACGTCGCGGCGCTGCGCGGCGGCCTTGTCGGCCTTCAGCGTGCGGGCGAGCTGCACGACCTTCTTGAGCTGCTCGACGGCGGCGGTGGCCGCGGCGTCGATCGCCACGCCCTTGGCCACGAGCGCGGCAGTGAGGCCGGCGGCGGTGTCGAGATGCGTCTGCTGGAGGTAGGTGCCCTCGGCGCCGTAGCCGAGCAGGTGCCAGAGCTCCTCCGTGATGTGCGGGGCGAACGGCTCGAAGAGGAGCAGGAACTCGCGAATCACCAGATCCTGGATCGCGAGGCAGTTGGCCTTGCGCTGCGGATCCTGGAGCTTCGCCTTCGAGACCTCGACGTACCAGTCGCAGAAGTCGCCCCAGAAGAAGCTGTAGAGCTTCTGCGTGGCGGCGGCGAATTCGAAGCCGGCGAACGACTCCTCGAGCACGCGCATCGTTTCGGTGAGCGCGGCGAGGATGGCGTGGTCGTCCTCGTCAAAGAGCCCCGGCGACAGTCGGGCAAGGATGGCGTCGAGCGAGCTGTTGTCGCTCATCTCGCCGCTCATCTGGCGGAAGCGCGACGCGTTCCAGAGCTTGTTGCAAAAGTTGCGGCCGCCCTCGATGCGCTCCTCGTCGAACTTCACGTCCTGGCCGAGCGGCGCGATCTGGAGCAGGCCGAACCGCAGGCCGTCGGCGCCGTACTTCGCGATGAGCTCGAGCGGGTCGGGCGAGTTGCCGAGCGTCTTCGACATCTTGCGACCCTGTTTGTCGCGGACGATGCCGTTGAAGTAGACGTTCTTGAACGGGATGCGCTGCTCGACCGGCGCGCCCGGGCGGGCGAACTCGAGGCCGGCCATGATCATGCGCGCGACCCAGAAGAAGATGATGTCGGCGCCGGTGGCCAGCGTGGTGGTCGGATAGAGCGCGTCGAAGCCG
>JAEXPQ010000340.1 GCA_023446735.1 Verrucomicrobiota bacterium | reverse complement strand
GGCCTGCGGGCCGGCGCGACGAGCGCGACGAGACGGTTCAGCGGGCGCGGGTTGCGCCGACGGCGATCAGGCGGATCGAGTCGAGGCGGAGGCGAGCTTGGCCGATCGCCTCGGCGGTGCGCTCGAGCCGTTCGCGCGCGAGGGCGATCTCGGCGGGACGCACGTGGTCGTTGACCTGCTGCAGGTCGATGAGCCGCTGGAGTTCGGTGCCGAGCGTGGCGGCGGCCTTGGCGCGCGCCTCGCGGCGCAGCTTCTCGGCGGCGGGCTCGGCGTGGCCGGCTGCGGCGTCGGCCATCGTCTTGAGCGTGTCGGCGGTGAACTGCGGCTGCTCAAGGAAACGCTGGAGCGCGTGCTCGGGCGTGTCGTCGTGGAGCGGACCGGGCGGGTGTTCGGCGGTGCGGTCGGCTCCGCGGAGGTCGACGACGATGCGGAGCGGCAGGGGCGGCAGAAACGCGTCCACGTGCCACTGGGTTTCGGCGACGGCCTCCAGCACGAAGACGGTCTCGAGGTATAGGCCGGGTTTCGCTCCGGGCACGAGCGCGAAGGCCGTGGTGCCCTGCGGCGAGTTGAGCAGGAGATCGACCATGTCGCGCACGAGCGGGTGGTCGCGCGTGACGAACGGCAGGTCCTCGCGGCTGAGCGCGCGGGTGCGGTCGAAGGTGACCAGGGCGCCTTCGCGCGGCACGCCGGGGATGGCCTCGATGTAGGCGTGGCTCGGGTCGATGAAGAGATCGCCGCCCTCGTGGTCGGTGAGGCGGACGCCGAAGTGGTCGAGCAGCTCCGGCAGCAGCCGGCGGACGAGCAGGTCGGAGTCCAATTTGTGGATCTCGTCGACGAGGCGGAGCGCGGCGGTGCGGTCGAACGAGGCCAGTTCGAGCAGCCGGTCGCGGCCGCGTTGGAGCTTCCGGTGCAACGCGCGCCGAAACTCGGCGGTCTCGGCGATGAGCGCGGCGAGTTCCGCCCGGTGTGCTTCCGGCCTGGCGCCGAAGGCGGCGGCGAGCTCGAGCAGGCGCGCTCGGAACTGCGCCTCGTACTCGGCGCCGCCGTGGAGCGGCGCGGCGAAGGCGTCGAGGCCGTGGTGGTACCACTCGACCACGCACTCGTCGGCGCTGCCGACGAGGTAGGGCACGTGGATCTGGATCGACTGCTTCTGGCCGATGCGGTCGAGGCGGCCGATGCGTTGCTCGACGAGGCCGGGGTTGAGCGGCAGATCCCAGAGCACGAGGTGGTGGGCGAACTGGAAGTTGCGCCCCTCGCTGCCGATCTCGGAGCAGAGGAGGATGCGCGCGCCCTCGGGTTCGGCGAACCACGCGGCCTGCCGGTCGCGCTGCACGAGCGGCAAGCCCTCGTGGAAGAGGCCGGTCTTCACGTTGATCCGCTCCTGCAGCGCGGCGGCGAGCGCGGCGACCTTGCGCTGCGAGCGGCAGATCAGGAGGACCTTCGCGGTGCGGTGCTTGCGGAGGAAGTCGGCGAGCCAGGCGATGCGCGGGTCGTCCCTGAACGAGTGGCGGATCTCGGCCTCGCGCCCAGTCTCCTCGGCCTCGAACTCGCGGGCGATGCGCGCGAGCAGCGTGGCGTCGGCGCCGGCGAGCGGTGCGGTGCAGAACTTACGCTTGGGAAACCCGGTCATCGCGCTGCGGGTGTTGCGGAACATCACGCGGCCGGGGCCGTGCTGATCGACGAGCGTGCGCAACAACTCCTCACGCGCGCCGGGCGTGGCGGCGTCGAGCGTGGAGAGGTGGCGGGCGAGGGTCTCGGGGGCGCGGGCGAAGATGCGGCCGAGCGTGGCGCGGTCGCGCGCGGAGAGCGGCTTGGCGTCGAGCAGATGCTCGGCGACGGTGGCGACCTCGGCGTAGCGGTCGGCCTCGGCGAGATAGGCCTCGAAGCTCGAGTAGCGGTCGGGATCGAGCAGGCGGAGGCGGGCGAAGTGGCCCTGTGGGCCGAGCTGGTTCGGCGTGGCGGTGAGCAGGATCAGGCCGGGCGCCCGACGCGCGAGCCGCTCGACCAACGCGTACCCGGGACTCACCGACTCGGGCGACCACGCGAGGTGGTGCGCTTCGTCGACGACGACCACGTCCCAACCGGCGGCGGCGGCTTGGTCGCCGCGCGCCGTGTTCTCCGCGAGGAAGGACGTGCTGCAGAGCGCGAGTTGCTGCGCGAGGAACGGGTTGCCGTCGGGCTCGCTCGCCTCGGCGGCGGCGCAGCGCTCCTCGTCGAGGATGCTGCACCAGAGGTTGAAGCGGCGCAGCAGCTCTACGAACCACTGGTGGACGAGCGCCTCCGGCACGAGGACGAGCACGCGCTGCGCGCGGCCGACGGCGAGCAGGCGCTGCACGATGAGGCAGGCCTCGATGGTCTTGCCGAGCCCGACCTCGTCGGCGAGCAGCACGCGCGGCGCCGGGCGCGAGGCGACTTCGCGCAGGATGAAAAGCTGGTGCGGGATGAGGTCGATGCGCCCGCCGAGGCAGCCGCGGAGCGGGGACTGGCGGAGCGTCGCCTGCGCCTGCAACGCGCGGTAGCGAAGATCGAAGACGGTGCTCTCGTCGCTCTGGCCGGAGAGCAGGCGCGTGGTCGGCAGCGTGGCGCCGGCGAGATCGGAGAGGGCGTCCTCCCGCACGCGGTGACCGCCGCCGCCATAGACGAGCAGGCCGCCGTCCTCGGTCACGGTCTCGACCACGAAACGTTCGCCCTTGCGCGAGACGGCGGTCTCACCGGCGCGCAACTGCACGCGCTTCAGCACCGGCGTGGCGCGAGCATAGATCCGCTTTTCACCCGCGGCGGGAAACTCGACGGTGATGTGCGCCGCATCGAGGCGCGCCACGACGCCGAGCCCGAGCTCGGGCTCGCGTTCGCTCACACAACGTTGGCCGACGACGGCGAGGGACATGACGGCCATTTTGTCCGCACCGGGGGGGCGATGGGAAGGCCTTTCCCCGCGGTCCTCAGCTGTCCCGGATCGGCGATGGAGGCTCCTGGGGCAAAGACGTCGGTTCGTGGCGGATCGGCAGGAAGTTTGCGGCGAGGAAAGCGAGTGCGGAACGGGCGTCGGCCTTCACGTTGCCGAGTTCGTGGTCGAGCGGGTCGGCCCCGCCCATGCGGGTGCCAGGCCGGGGCAGCAACTGGTCGAGTTGGCTAGGGAACTCAGTTAGCGCCTTGAACACCGCGGCGATCTCGGCGGGTTCGGCCTCGGCGCCGGTCGGTGCCGGACTCGGGCTGCGGTTCATCACCAGAGCCAACGCTGCAGCGGCTGTGGCGGTGGTGACGCCGGCGGCCCACCAGACGAGAGGTTGACGATGCCGGACGGGGGCGGGCGACTGGGCGCGGCGCACGGCGGCGGCGATGCGCGGTTCGAGACCGGCGGGCGCGGTGGAAGTGAGAGCGTGGGCGTCGTGGCGGAGCCGTGTCTCGAGCGCGGCAAGGGAGTCGAAATACGCGCGGCAGGCCGGGCAATTGGCCCGGTGGCCGGTGGCCGTGGCGGTGCCGGAATCCGTGAGCGCGGCCCACCAGCGCACGGCACGGCAGAGCAGGCGTGGCGACTCGGTCGGGGTGGTGTTCATGGCGTGGACGGGAGTTTCATCAGGGTGCGGCGGGCGCGGAACACGAGTATCTTGACGTGAGTCTGCGTGAGGCCGACGACGCGGGCGGTCTCGGCGACCGAAAGGTTCTCGGCGAAGCGCAGCCAGAGCACCTCATACTCGCGTGGGCCGAGCACGCGGCGGGCGTGGGTCCAAAGGTCGGAGACGCGGTCGTGGTCCTCGGCCTGTTGCGCCGGGGACCGCTCGGTCGTGGGCAGATCCTCCGCGACGGGCTCCCAGCGGCGCGCGGCGCGGAAGTGGTTGAGGGCGGTGCGGCGGGCGATCGTGAGCAGCCAGCCGATGAGCGGGCGTGTGGTGTCGACCCGATGCAGGTGCGCATGGGCCTTGATGAAGGTCTGTTGGGCCAAGTCCTCGGCGTCCTGCGCCTGCCGGGTCATCTGATGGATGTAGTTGAAGACCCGACTTCCGTGGAGTTGGACGAGCGCCTCGAAGGCGCGGTCGTCGCCGGCGACGGCCGCCTGCACCAGCCCGGACTCGCCGGCGTCGGCGGTGGCGGGCTGGGGCAGCGCGTCCTCCCTGCGAATCTCGGAAGCGATCGTCATGGTGCACGGGCGGACCGGCCGGCGGGAGCCGAGGTCATTGCTCGGGCGCGGGCTCGTCGGGCGCCTTCGTGGCGACGGTGAACGTCGATTGGCCGTCGGACTCGTCGAGGTAGCGCACCTTCAGGGTGTAGGTGCCGTCCGCCCCGGGGAACTCGAAGCGCGCGGTGCCGGCTTCCTTCGTGGTGATGATCAGTTTGCCGCGGGAGGCGAAGGGAACCGGCTCGGCGCGGTATCCGGAGAGCTTCATGTTCTCGGCCTCGAAAAGGAGGGGTTGTCCGCCTTGGGCCGAGATGATTTCCACGCAGTCGATACGGGCGTTCTCGCCCTGGTTGCGGTGGCCGGTGAGGGTGATGATCGTGCCGTTCCGGAGCGCGATGTCGGCGATCGTGCGGGTGACGAGGCCCTCGGCGTTCGGTGCGGGCTGGCCCACGTCCTGGTCGGCGGTCCAGCTGGCGACGATCTCACCGGAGGCGTCGATGTGCGGGGAGGCGTGGTTGTTTCCGTCTGCTTTCGGAGGTGGCGGAGCGGTGAATCCCTTGACCATGCGCACGATCCCTTCGGTGGGATAGGCGAGGTGCAGCGAGACGCGGTTGCCGTCGCGGGTGACGTTCACCGAACGGAGAAACTCGGCGAGCTGTTTGTCGTCGGTCTCGGTGAGGGAGGCCATCGCGGCCACGCCCTGGACGATCTTCTGGAGTTTCTCCGCCAACTCGGGCGAATTGGCGACGAGGGCGATCTGGGCGGTGGTCGTCTGGGCGTCGGTGCCGACGGCGAGCGAACCGGCGTTGGCCATTTGCAGGACGCGCGCCTGGGGACCGTCGCCGTCGGCCAGTTCATCGGCACCTGGGGCAATGCAGGCGGCGACGAGGCTGGTGTTGCCGGGTTTCGGCAAGAGCGCGGTCAATGGCGACGGCATGCGGGCGAGTGATCCCTTGTGGTGGCGGAAAACATCGAGGGCCTTGACCAACTGCGCGGGCGATTGGCTGAGCAGAACTATCGGTTCCTTCGGGAAGGCGAACGTCACGTTGTTCGGAAGTTGATAGGCTTCGAAGGGCAGGTCCTTCAGCGTCTGGATCGCCTCGGGCGTGCTGACGGTGGCCTGGGCGATGTAGGCCTCGGCCAGTTTCCGCAGGTCGGCGGTTCCTTGGAGGATGAGTACGCCGTCCATCTGCTTCGGGTCTTTGCTGAAGGTGCTGCCGTAGGCGGTGACGGAGCTGATGGTGGCAAGGATCTTCTGCGGATCGGGGCGCAAGCTGGCGACATCGGAGCGGCCGAACTCGGGGAGCTCGATCAGGTCGAGCAGTTCCTGGCCGAGCAGGCTGGCGCGCACGCGGTCGAGGTCGAGCGAGACGACCCAGCGGGATTCGGCGGGGACGATGGACGGGTCGAGTTCGGCCCGGGCGGCGGCGAGTGGCAGCAGGGCGAGGCCGAGGGCGGAGAAGTGGCGGAGAGTGGTTTTCATGGATTCGAGATGGGACGGTTCATCCGTTGATTCACCGCGCGGTGAGCGAAGGTTACAGCGATGTTCGGTTTCCTCAGGTCTCCTTGGCCGGACCGCCGGCCAGTTCGCGGAGCCCGAAGACGACGGCGGCGGTCGCCAGCACGGCGACCGTCACGAGCAGGAGCACCAACGTTGTCGCCACCGGTCCGTGGGCTGGCAGCGTGGTGGCGGCTCCGGAATCGAGCGGCTGCAGCATCGCCCGGAGCTGGTGGGTCAGCGAGAGGCGGCTGAGTTGTGTCGGTATACTTCCGATACCCAGTTCGACGAGGCTCCCGTAGGTCATGCCGACGACGAGGTAGCGGGCGGTGAGGGTGCCGCAAAGGAAGCCGAGCGCGGTGAACACGGTGATCGCGAGCACCTGCGCGAGCAGCAGCAGCGGCAACGCCGCGAGCAGGCCGGGGACCTGGCGGTATCCACCGACCCCGAGCAGGACCCCCAGCGCGAGCAGGCAACCGGCCTGCATCCCCGCGGTGTGGGCGACGTATTTGAAGAACAGAAACGCGGGGCGCGGCAGGGGGCGCGTGAACACGTAGTCGACGGTGTCGGGCTTGAGGGCGTCGCGGATCGCGCCGCCGCCGCCGATGAAGGCGATCACGGGGAGCACGAGCGTGAGATAACGAATCGTCCAGTCGAAGAAGGCCGAAGCCTCGGGCGTGCGCACGGAGGCCAGCGAGAGCAGGGCCAAAGCGACGAGCAGGCCTGCTAGGCGCACCAACTGGCCGGGGCGGGCGAAGCCCGGAAGGGTGAGCCGCCAGACGCCGCCGAAGGCGTGGCGGAGACCGGGGGCGAGGGGCGTGGCGCGGACGGCGGGGGCGTTCATGGGATCGGGCGGGGTTCGATCGCGTGTTCGAGAAAAGAGACGGCGCTGCGTACTTCAAGGATGGGCACGCCGCTGGCGAGCAGCAGGCCGTGGAAGTCGCCGTAGAAGCGCTCGGGGTCGGTCCATTGCACGGTGAGGGTGCCGGCCGCGGCGTCGATCGCGCAGCCGCGGAGCAGGCCGCGGTCGAAGAAGAAGCGGGCGAGGCGGTCGGGGTCGGCGCAGCGGAAGGTGGTGGCGGCGGGCCAGCGTTTCCGCGCCTCGGTTGAGGCAGCCTCGTTGGCGGCGCGCGGGATGCGGCCCCAGCGCAGGAGGAGGAAGTCGCCGCAGAGCGCCTCGAGGTCGTGGATGATGTGGCTGGAGACGACCACGCTGCGGCCGTCGCGGGCGAGGTCGCGCAGGACGTTGGCGAACTCCTCGCGGCCGACCGGATCGATGCCGTTCATCGGCTCGTCGAGGATGACGAGCTGCGGGTCGTGCAGGAGGCATTGGGCGAGCTTCACGCGCTGCTTCATGCCTTTGGAGAGGGAGGGGAGGCGCTTCTTCCAGTGCTCCGGCGCGAGTTTCACCCGTTCAAGCAGGGCGCACGCCTTCTCGGTGGCGGCGGTGGCGGGTAGGCCGGAGATCATGCCCAGTCCCGTCAGCCATTCGACGGGTCGCAGATCGGTGGGCACGGCTTCGCCCTCCGGGCAGTACGCGATGCGCGCCTGCACGGCGCGGTTGTTCCACGGGGCGGCACCGAGAACGTGCAAGGTGCCCGAACTCGGTTTGATCTGGCCGGTGAGCAGGCGGAAGAGGGTGGTCTTGCCGGCGCCGTTGGGGCCGACCACGCCGGTGATGCCGGGCCGCAGGGCGAACGACACGTTGTTGAGGCCGAGCACGAGACCGTAGAACCGGCTCAGGTTTTCTGCGTGGACGATGGGTGTCATTCGGGGCGCAACCTCCGGAAAAAGACCACGCATGAGCCGACGACCAACAGCGCGAGGCCGGCGAGCGCTCCGCCGAGCTGGTGTGCGTGGATGTGTTCGCTGGCCCGGGTGAGGTTCTGGGTGAGGGTGCTGTCGAGCAGCGGCAGCGAGTTCGCCGCCCGGGCGAGAATGGCATCGAGCTCGAAGAGCGCCCGGCGGGCCTGTTCGAGGTCGAAGGAGAAGCTCACGTAGCGCAGCCAGTCCGGCGTGCCCGGGAAGGCCGCCACCCAGCCGGCAACGATCCACGCGCCGATCCAGATCAGCGTCGCGTTGCGCGTGGTTTTGCCCAGCGACGAGATCCCGAGTGCGAGCGCGGCGAGCGAAACAAGCCCGAGGGCATTGAACAGCAGCGCGCGCAGCAGCGGCGACACCGAGTAGACCAGAAAGTCCTGACCGGGGGCGAAGAGCATGCTCAGCAACCACCCGCAGAGCAGGGGGCCGGTCCATAGCAGCAGGAGGATGCCGACGATGATGCCGAGTTTGCCGAGCAGATAGTCGGCGGAGGTGAGCGGACGCGAAAGGTAGATCGTGAGCGCGTTGCTCGCCCGGTCGTGCGCGATGAGGCGCGGGATCGCCACTGTGAGGGCCAGCAGCGACAGGCCGAGGCCGGCGAACGAGTGCACCCAGAACACGGCCGAGTAGAGCCCCGTGATGCAGATGTCCGGATACAGCAGGATCATCGCGCAGGCCGCGGAGCCGATCGCCTGCGGCCGGGGACCGAGTTGCGCCGCCAGACTTTCGATCCAGCCTCCGGACGAGACCGATTGGGCGAAGACGAAACCCGCCGCCGCCACCGCCACGCCGGCGGCCCACGCGACGACCAG
Source organism: Verrucomicrobiota bacterium (assembly GCA_023446735.1). Classification (GTDB taxonomy): domain Bacteria; phylum Verrucomicrobiota; class Verrucomicrobiia; order Opitutales; family Opitutaceae; genus CAJCBL01. The sequence goes on along the minus strand of JAEXPQ010000340.1, from coordinate 1,352 downwards.
GAGGAAGCGGAAGAACTTGGTGCGGAGGAGCTGGCGCAGCCCGGTCTCCACGATGACCCAACGGCGGTACGCCACCCCGTTGGGCGGCGATTGCCAACGACTGAGATCGAGGGGCGCGCTCATTGGGGAAGGGCTTGGTCGGTCGCGAGGGCCTGGAGGAAGAGGGCGTGGAGCGCGTTGGGGTCGGCGATGATCTCGGCCGGCGGCAACCTGTGCTCGCGCATGAGCGAGAGAATCCAATCGACGGAGTCGGAAGGGGACTCCACGCGCAGGCGGCCGTTGGAGAGCCGCTCGACCGGCACGACGGTGGTCGCCAGCGCGGCGGCGAAGCGTTCGGTCTCGGCCGAAGGGGCGAGCTCGACGATGCGACGGGTGCGGCTCTTGAGGGCCTCGATGGTGTCGTGGGCGAGCACGCGACCGCGCGCGACGATGATCACGCGGTCGCAGATGCGCTCGATCTCGTGCAACAAGTGCGAGGAGACGACGACGCTGATCCCGAGCTCGCGCCAGAGGGAGCCGATCAGTTGGAGGATGTGTTCGCGGCCCGAGGGATCGAGGCCGTTGGTCGGCTCGTCGAGGAAGACGAGTTCGGGGTCGTGCACGAGCGCCTGCGCGAGCTTCACGCGCTGTTTCATCCCAGTCGAATAGGTGTCGACGAGGCGGTAGCGCTCCTGGCCCATTCCGACCAGGTCGAGGATCTCGTGGGCGCGCTGCCGGGCCTTGCGAAACGGCATGCCGGCGAGCTGGCCGCAGTAGGTGACGTATTCGCATCCTGCCATACCGGGGATATGACAGTCCTGTTCCGGGCTGTAGCCGATCCGTTCGCGCGACGAGCGGTCGCCAGGGCGGATGGTGCGCCCCAGGACTTGTGCCGTGCCCGAGGTAGCCGCCTCGAAGCTGAGCAGGCATTTCAGGAACGTGGTTTTTCCGGCGCCGTTGGGGCCGAGGAGACCGATGGTCCCCGGCGGAACTTTGATGGTCACGCCCGCCAAGGCCGGTTGCGCCCCGAAGAACTTCGAGAGCCCCTGCGTTTCAATGATGGCCTCGCGCATGGGCTAGAAGCTGCCGGCACGGACGGGACAAGGGCAGCACAAAGCAGCGCGCCGGCGGCGAGCCGACGCGGGTGGAAAGGTGCGGGAAGGGCGATGCATCGTCCTTCAACACACGCGGAGGCCTCCGGAGGTTACGGATTTCCCGAAAACTCTTGGGCCGTCACGACCCGGGTGATCGGCGCCGCGGATTTCACGGATCGGCACGGATAAGTGGGGCCGGAATGGGCGTCGGGGAGGGGCCGGGAGCACCGGAAGATTGGACGCGGCAAAACAATAACGGGGTGTCCGCGGTCGGGGGGG
>JAEXPQ010000323.1 GCA_023446735.1 Verrucomicrobiota bacterium | reverse complement strand
GTGCTGCCGCGTTCGCCGTAGCGCACCGTGGCCTCGCGTTCCGGCTTGCCCCAGTTGTGCCAGCCTTCGGGCCGCACCACCTCGTCCATCGCGCAATCGAGGAACACCACCGCGGCGTGCGGTCGCCACGGCCGGCCGAGGTAGGTGCGCACGGCCGGGCCCTCGCCGGCGATGCGGCAACGGTTGAAGACGTACCCGAACGACGCCTCCGGCGGCGTCGCCGCCGCCGTGATGTAGCCATCCTTCCGGCACACGATCTGGCAGCGTTCGAACCAGTCCGTGCCAGCGCCAAAGATGAAATCGACGTGCCCAGCGATGAAACACTCCTCGAAATAGTGGCGCCCCCGGTTCGTGAGCAAGGTGTCCTGCCAGCCGAGGAACCGGCAGCGGCGGAAGACATGCCGGTCGCCGTCGAGTCGCACCGCGAGCGCCTGCCCGACCGGCCCGGAGGAGTTTTCGAACGTCAGGTTCTCCGCGGTGAAGTCGTCGGCGTCGATCTGCACCGTCGGCGTGCGGAACGTGCCGATCTCCTTGCCGTCGGCCCCGATGACCTTCGCGTGCAGATCGTAGGTCAAGACCGTCGTGGCCGCGTCCTCGCCGACGAGCCGCAGGAAGCGTTTCTCCCGCTGGAGATAGAGCCGCTCCTTGTAGACGCCGGGCTTGATCCGGATCGTCCACGGCCGGTCCGCGCTCGTGCTCTGGGGCGCGGCGTTGATCGCCTCCTGCACGGTACGGAAATCGCCCGTGCCGTCGGCCGCCACCGTGGCTCCGGCCGGGGCCACGGCGAAGGTCCCGTGCAACCACTCGACGATCTTGGTCATCCACGCCGGATCGGCCGCAGCCCACTTCAACAGACCGTGCGGGGCGTCGCGGATCTCGGCCAGGTCGCAGGTGCCGCCGGTCGCGCGGACCTTCGCCTGGAAATCGAGCGACTGCTGGAAGGGCACGGTCCTGTCCGCCGTGCCGTGCACGAGGAGAAACGGCGGCGCGCCCGCCTTCACGTGATTGAGCGGCGAGAGCTCCCGCAACAGCGCGAGCGCCGCCGGATCGACCTCGGCGGACCGGCCGAGCAGGGCCTGCAAGGCCGGCGACACGCCGCCGCGCGCCGCGAGATCCTGCTCAAAGTTGGTGACCGGCGCGCAGCCCACGACCGCCTGCACCCGCGTGTCGTCCCCTGCGCGCAGCGCCGCGAGGCAGGCCAGCTGGCCACCGGCCGAATGACCGAAGAGGACGATGCGGGCCGGGTCGCCCTTGAACTCGGCCGCGTGCGCCTTCACCCAGCGGATCGCGGTCTGCACGTCGTCGAAGCACGCGGGCCAGCGATGGGCCGGGGCGAGCCGGTAGTTGATCGAGAACCAGGTGAACTTCGCCTCGGTCAGCGGCGCGAACCACGGGGTGATGTCGGCCCCGTTGCCGGGCTTGTCGCTGCCGGCCTTGTCGCCGCCGCTCCATCCGCCGCCATGGATGAGGATCGCCACCGGAAACGGTCCGGTGCCGTCCGGCACGTTCACATCGAGCCGCAGCACCTCCCCGCCGGCCGCGCCGTATTCAAGGTCGCGGCGGATCTCGCCGCGAAGCGCAAACGACACGAGGAAGACCGCGGCGGAAACCAGCAGGCGGAGCGTGTTCACGGCAGAATCCTCAGGCTCACTTCACGGTCACCGCATCGGCAGCCACGCCCAGACCGGTGGCGACGACCTGCTTCGCGCCCGCGAGATCCCCGCCCTCCACGACGATCCCGTCCGAACTGGCGCCCGAGACCCAGAGGAAGACCTCGGTGCCGGCGGGCGCCTTGGCGCCGCGGACGAGCACGTTGCGCGCCTCGTCGAGGTCGTACACCGGCCCCTCCCTCGGGGTGATGGCGAGGTTGTCGAAGACCAGATCGCGCACGTGCGCGGCGATCACGCCCCGGGTCGAGGCGACGGTGAAGTTCTCCAGCCGCACGTTCTGGATCGGCGAATCGGGCAGGCCGACGATCCGCACCGCCGCGGGCGCGCCTGCGCCGGTCACGTTGCGCACGGTGATGTTGCGGAACAGCGGCGCGCGTTCGTTGGTGAGGCGTTGCTTGTCCGAGCTGTAGTCCATGTTGAGGATCACGACCTCGTACTGCAGGTCCTTCACGCGGATGTTCTCGGCCCACACGTTCTCGACCACGCCGCCGCGGCCGCGCTTCGACTTGATCCGCACCGCACGGTCGGTGCCCTCGAACTCGCAGTCGTGCATGTAGACGTTGCGCACGTCGCCCGACATCTCGGAACCGATCACGAGCCCGCCGTGGCCGCGTTTCGAGGAGCACCAGCGCATGACGACGTTTTCCGTCGGACGCGCCACGCGCCAGCCGTCCTCGTTGTATCCGGACTTCAGGACCAGGCAGTCGTCGCCGGTGTCGAACACGCAGTGCTCGACGAGCACGTTGCGGCAGGAGTCGGGGTCGATGCCGTCGTTGTTCGGGCCGTCGGTGAGCACATGGACGCGCCGGATGATGACGTTGTCGCAGTAGACCGGATGGATGGTCCAGTTCGGCCCGCCGCCGATGGTGAAGCCCTCGAGCAGCACCTGGTCGCAGCCCACGAAGCTCACGAAGCTCGGCCGGATGGCCGCCTCCTCGGTGCCGAACACGCGCTGCTCCACCGGCACGCCGGCGGCGCCCATCTCGAAGAGCGCGCGCGACTCGCGGGTCTTCCAGCCCCACCACGCCTTCGCGTTGCCCTCCAGCCGCCCCGGCCCGGTGATCGCGATCTCGCTGCAGCCGCGCGCATAGACGAGCGGCGAGTAGTTGTAGCACTCGATCCCGCCCACGCGCACGAGCACGGGCGGCAGGTAATCCTCGAAGCGGTCGCTGAAGAACAGCTCCGCGCCCGCCGCGAGGTGCAGCTCGATGCGGCTCTGGAGCCGGATCGGTCCGGTCAGCCAGCGCCCGGCCGGCACCAGCACCCGCCCGCCCCCGGCCGCCGCGCACGCGCTGATCGCGGCGTTGATCGCGACGGTGTTCTTCACCTCGCCGCCGGCCACCGCGCCGTGGTCGCGGATGTCGACCACCCGCGCCGGGAAGACAGGGCGCTGCAGCTCCGGCATCGGGAACGGCGCCCGGATCGGCGCGATTGGTTCGCCGCCCCAGGAATGCTCGGTGAGTTCGTCGGCCGCGGGCCGGGCGACGGGCGCGGGCTGGGCCGGCAACGGCTCGGCCCGCAGCTGCACCGCGAGTTCCGGGACCACCCGGCGCAGCTCGTCGACGACGATGCGCGCGAACACCACGCTGCCCTCGGCGTTGAGGTGCGTGAAATCGGGCACGGTCTTGCCGTCGACCTCCTTGGTCGGCCCGAAGGCCAGGCACGCCTCCCGGCCGAGGCGTTCGCACAGCTCGCGCGCGCGGTCGTGCAACTCGACCAGCGGCACCCCCTTCGCGGCGGCGATCTTCCGCACCTCCTCGGCGTACGGCACGAGGGTGGAGACGATCTTGTGGTCGTCGTTCTTGTCCCAGCTGCGGCGCACAAGCGGGGTGACCAGGATCGGCCGCGCCCCGGCGGCGCGCGCCTCGTCCACATAGCGGTTCATGTCCGCCACGAAGGTGGGCATGTCGGTCGAGCGGCCCGGTTTGCCGGGCTCGTTGTTGTGCCCGAACTGGATGAGGTAGTAGTCGCCCTTGAGCGCGAGCGCGTTCTCCCAGCGGCCTTCCTTGAGGAAGCTCATCGAACTGCGCCCGCCCGCGGCGAGGTTGCTGCACTCGAGATCGTCGCCGAGGAAACGCCGGAAGCCCGCGCCCCAGCCGGAACGCTCCGTGACGGTCGAATCGCCCACGAGCACCACGCGCAGCTTGCGCGCGACGGCAGCGGGGGCGGTCGGTTCGGCGGTGCCGGCGGCATGCACGCCGACCGCGACCGCGAGGCAGAACAGGAAGAGACGAAAAGCCCGGTATGTCATGGGGTGAAACGGGTTGACGGCGGCGTGCCGCGGAGGTGCGCGATGTGAACGCTCGCCCAGAGGACCGCCAACGCAACCGCTGCGCACATCGTTGCCCGGCGCCCGGCCACCCGCGACACGGCGAAGCGCGGCACCGCTCCCAATAGAAGGATACGACGTTGGCCTCCCGGGAAAAACGCCCCGCCGCATCTCTCGGCTGGCGTCGGCACGCCGAATCGCCCATTTGGATTCGCCCCCCGGACTCCCGTCATCCCATGACCGAATCCGTCCTCTACCCCGTCCCCCGCATCAAGGACCTCGCCGTCGGCGAGCGCCCGCAGGAGCGCCAGGAGCGCTGCGGGCCCGAGACCCTCACCGACGCCGAACAGCTCGCCATGATCCTGCGCAGCGGCAGCGCCGGCCGCAACGTGAAGTGCGTCGCCGAGGATCTGCTCGCCGCCGCCGGCGGCACGCTGGCGGGAATGCTCGCCTGGAACGCCGCCGATTTCCGGCGCGTGAAGGGCATCGGGCGCGTGAAGGCCCAGCAACTGGTGAGCGTACTCGAGATTTCACGCCGCATGCTCGCCCAACACGAGGTCACGCCCCCGCAACTCGAGCGCCCCCAGCAGATCTTCGATCACTTCCGCGCCGAACTCCTCGCGCTCACCGTCGAGAAGTTCTGGGTCGTGAGCCTCAACCGCCGCAACCGCCTCCTGCGCCGCGACGAGATCACCTCCGGCACGGCCACCAGCGCGCTCGTCCACCCCCGCGAGGTGTTCCGCGAGGCCATCAAGGCCGGGGCCTGCGCCATCATCGCCGTGCACAACCACCCCAGCGGCGACCCCGCTCCGAGCAGCGCCGACCTCCAAATCACGCGCCAACTGGCCAGCGCCGCCCGCGCCGTCGAGATCGGATTGATCGACCATGTCATCCTCGGCGCGCCCGCCCGCGATCCGGCCGGGCGCGGCTACTACAGTTTCCGCGAAGCCGGGCTGCTGTGAACGGTCGCGGCGGAAGCGGAGCGGCTCCGCCAACGATGCAATTGCCGCCAACCTACGCGGCGCTCGAATCGTCACGTTGGCACCGGCCCCCACAACACCGGCGCATCGGCCGATCCGTGCCGCGTGCCGCCCGTGCGGCCGGCCGGGCGCCGACCAAGGCCGATCCGGCCCGAAACTCGGGGTGGAAAAAATCCGGCAAGAAAGCGCTTGGCAAAGCCGCGGTCGTTTTCCAACTTCCCCGCTCCCCCTTCGGTGGGTTCGTATAGCGGCAATTACGGCGGACTGTAAATCCGCTGACCTAACGGTCTACATTGGTTCGAGTCCAATACCCACCACCACTTTCCCCTCCCCGCAGCCGGTGACACCGGCACCGGGGAGCAACCGGAGCCAAGCGCCCGGCAGACCGCGGCCCGTCCACCGCGAAACAAGACCGGCAGTAAGCGTCGCCGGGACAACGGCGATGATTCTCTCGGGGATCTCGGCGCAACCCGCGCGCAGCGCCGCCGCGTAAGCCACCGCCCGGGAGCCCAACGCTCGCCCGCCCCCCCTCAACCGTTCACCGCTTGGCGGCCACCGGTTTCTCCGGCGGCTGACGGAAGACGTCGTCCAGCGAGAGGCCGGTCAGGCGCTTGATCCCGGCGAGCAGGTACCAAAGCGCGCCCAACGTCACCACGATGCTGGGCAGCACGTTCACCGGCCAGCTCAGCGCGAGCATGCGCCCCATCTCGGCCTTGAACTCCACGGTGTCCGGCGGGCTCTTCAGCACCACACGCGCGAGCACGAAGTTCGTCGTCGCGCTCAGGAAGAACGAACCCGCCAGCATCCACGTGGCCTGCGCCAGCAACCGGTCGAACGCCGCCTGCGTCCCGCGCGCCGCCAACGCCGCCGCGACCCGCGCCGTATCGATGATCTTGTCGCTGTAGAGCAGCGTGCGCACGAGCGGCGTTGCCGTCCACTGCGAGCCGAGCACCGCGACGCCGAAGATCAGCGGCACCGCCGCCTCCTTCACCGCGATCCAGACCGCCGCCACCTCAAAGAGCCCGAGCCCGCCGGTGAGCAACGTCGAGATGAAGCCGACCACCGAGAAGAAGTTCCACTTCCGCCGCACCACCAGGTCGTAGGCCCCGTAGCCGACCGGAAACGCCAGCGCCGCGAGCAGCGCCCACACCGGACCCAGCCCCGGACTCTGCATCCCCAGGATCTTCGCCGGCCCGCTGAACTTGATCAGGATGAACGACGGCAACGCCACGTTGCAGAGCAGGTTGAGCAGGATGTTCTCCTGTTTCTCGGGCAATGCGGCCGGGGCGGTGGGTTCGCTCATGTGCGCCGGCCATTGAGCCGAAGCCCCCGCCCTTGAACAGCGTTTTCCGCGCACCGTTCTGTCCTTCCGAGTCGTTCTCCTTCTCGTTCTCTCCTACTCCTACTCCCGCCGCAGACGAATGGGGAGAGGAGAACGAGTCCGAGAATGAGAACGAGAACAATGCAGAGTCCCATTCGACTCCGTCCTCCGCCCTCCGTCGTCCGTCCTCCGTCCTCCGTCGTCTGTCCTCCGCCCTCCGTCCTCCGCCATCCGCATTCCGGCCTCGCCGCGCGCCCCGCGCCAACCATCCTGCCTCACGTCTCCGCTCCCATGTCCACCTCGCCCATGCTCCTCGGCGTCAACATCGACCACGCCGCCACGCTCCGCCAAGCCCGCTATCGCGCCGAGCCCGAGACCTGCGGCCGCTTCATCGAGCCCGATCCGGTCGAACTCGCCCTCGCCGCCGAACGCGCCGGGGCCGACGGCATCACCGTCCACCTCCGCGAGGACCGTCGCCACATCCAGGAGCGCGATGTCTGGCGCCTGCGCGAGTCGATCAAGACCCGCCTCAACCTCGAGATGGCCTGCACCGACGCCATGGTCGCCTTCGCCCTCCAGCTGAAACCCGAGTTCGCCTGCCTCGTGCCCGAAAACCGCACCGAGGTCACCACCGAGGGCGGGCTCGACGTCGTCGGCCAGCGTGCCCGCGTTCGCGATACCGTCGCCGCGCTCACCGCCGCCGGCATCAAGACCAGCCTCTTCATCGGGCCCGACGAACCGTCGCTCGAGGCCGCCGCCGAGCTGAAGAGCCCGTTCGTCGAACTGCACACCGGCTCCTTCGCCCACGCCTATTTCACGCCCGCCGTCGCCGCCGAAGTCGCCCGCCTACGCCGCGCCGCCACGCTCGGCCAGAGCCTCGGCCTGACCGTCAACGCCGGCCACGGTATCAACTACGTGAACATCGCCGAGATCCGCCGCATCCCTGGCCTGCACGAGCTCAACATCGGCCACAGCATCGTCTCCCGCGCGCTCCTCACCGGCATCGAGGAAGCCGTGCGCGAGATGAAGCACCGGATGCGCGGCTGACACTGCCCGCCGTTTCAGCTCCGCCACGCACGGGCGCCCCGGACAACCGTCGGCGCGCGATCGCGCGCGAAGGCTGTCCGGGCGGACCGTCACTTCTTCTTCAGGTTGCCCGCCTGCTTCGCCGCGATCGCCTGTTGTTTGCCGGCCTGGATCGCGTTGGCCTTGGTCTGCTTCTGATTGGCCTGCTTGTTCACCGACTTCGGGGATCTGTCGCCCATGTTGGTACCTTTCGGTTCTGCGGTTGAGGTGCCGGCGGATACGGGATGTCTCCGCCGGCAGCACCTTTGAATCGCAATTCCGCACGACAGGCAACGCCCCACACCGGCCGACGCACCGGCGAACGGAAACCGCCCGACGTCTCCCACGTCCACCGACTTTCGACTCGCGACGCCGCCGCGCCCTTCGCATCCTCCGCGCCGTGAATTGGCAGCTCCCACCCGGCGGCATCCTCATCGGCCTGGGCACCGACGTGATCGAGATTTCCCGCGTCGCGGGCGTGTACGAGCGCCAGGGCGAGCGTTTTCTCCAGCGCGTCTTCACCGCCGAGGAGCAGGCCTATTGCCTCGGGATGAAGTATCCGGCCAAACACCTCGCCGCCCGCTTCGCCGCCAAGGAGGCCGTCTCGAAGGCGTTCTCGACCGGCATCGGCGCCGAGCTCGGCTGGACCTCCATGTCCGTCTACCACGGCGAACGCCACGAGCCCCTCGTCCGCCTCGACGAGAAGGGTCTCGCGCTGCTACACCATGTCGGCGGCTCGCGCATCCTCCTCAGCCTCGCCCACTGCGACACCGTCGCCACCGCCTTCGCGGCCATCATCCGCTGCGACGACCCGGAGCCGTGACTCGGCCGCAAGGCCCCCCGCCAGCAGCCGCCGTTCTCCGACTCGCTAGCCCGCTCGCTCCGGCTCGCCCATTCCGCAATCCGCACTCCGAAATCCGCAATCCCTCCGTGCACCGCTACGCCCACCCCGTCTTCTCCTGCAAGGAAGCCCTCGCCTGGGAACGCCGCCAGCTCATCGGCGGCGAGCCGGCCGAGTGGGCCGCGATGCAGCGCGCGGGCCGCGGCCTCGCCCGCGCCATCCTGCGCGACAGCGCCGAGTGCGGCGGGCTCCGCCCCGCCGCGCGGCTCCTGATCCTCGCCGGCAAGGGCCACAACGGCGGCGACGCCCTCCTCGCCGCCCGCGAACTGCTCGCCGCTCGTCCCCACGCCGTGGCGACCGTGCTGCCCGTCTTCGGCGAACGCGCCTTCCGCCCCCACGCCGCCCGCGCGTGGCGCGAACTGCTCGGGGCCGCGCCAGACCGCGTCGAACTCGTCAGCTCCCGCGGCCTGCGCGAACGCCTCGCCGCCGAGGAGGAGTGGGACCTCTGCCTCGACGGCATCCTCGGCCTCCAGTTCCGCCTCCCCCTTCCCACCGACCTCGCCAACCTGCTCGCCGCCCTCAACGAGCATCGCTCCTTCGGCCTGCGCGTCGCCGTCGACCTGCCCACCGGCATCGGCGAGGAGAACGCCCCCGTCGCCTTCCGGGCCGACTTCACCTACGCCACCGGCATCGTCAAGGAACCGGCGTTGGCCCCCGCCGCCGCCGCCGCGGTGGGCCGCCTGCGCTACCTCGACATCGGATTCTTCGACGCCGCCGAGCCCACGCTCGTCCATCAGCACGCCCTCACCGCCGACGTGCTCGACCCGCTGCGCGAACTGCGCCCCGCCGCGTGCGACAAGCGCACCTTCGGCCATCTCCTCGTCGTCGCCGGTTCGCGCACCATGCCCGGCGCCGCGCTCATGACCGTGCTCGCCGCCCTGCGCAGCGGCGTGGGCCTGGTCACCGCGGTGGTCCCGGAAACGTTCGTGCCCGCCTTCGCCGCCCGCGCGCCCGAGGCGATGTGGGTCCCCGCGAGCGAAACGCCCGACGGCGCCCTCGCCCTCGAGAACCTCACCGCGCTCCGCCCGCACCTCGCCCGCGCCACCGCCGTCGTCATCGGCCCCGGCCTCGGCCGCGAGCGCGAAACCCAGGCGCTCGTCCAGGGCCTCGTCGCCCTCGCCGAGTGTCCCCTCGTGCTCGATGCCGACGCGCTTCAACCCCAGGTGATCGATACACTGGGCGTGCACGAGAACCGCCCCGTCGTCATCACCCCGCACCTGGGCGAGTTCGCCCGGCTCGGCGGCCGGGAAACCACCGGCGCCGTCGAGAACGCCGAGCTGATCGACTTCGCCATGGCCCGCAACCTGATCGCCGTATTGAAAGGCCCGAGCTCCCGCCTCACCGACGGCCACGGCGTCTGGCACAGCCTTTTCGGCGGACCGGTCCTGGCCCGCGGCGGCAGCGGCGACCTCCTGGCCGGCTTGGTCGGCGGCCGGCTCGCCACCGGCGGTCCTGACAGCCCGCTCGTCCGCGTCGCCCAGGGCCTCGTCTGGCACGGCCTCGCCGCCGACCGCCTCGCCCGGCTCCAAGGCGCCGCCGCCGTCGTCGCCACCGATCTGTTCGCCCACCTCGCCCCCGCACTCGCCGAAAGCGCCCACGAGGCGTGAGCGGCCCGACCCGGCTCCCGGTCGGGCGCAACCATCGGAATTCCGGGGTGCCCCCGCTCCCGCGTCTTGCGTCCACCGCGCCCAGGGCGAAGGATCCGACCGCGCGTGGCGTTGCCCCGCTTCCGCGCGGTTGATCGCAGCCCGACCAGCCTCAAGTCGCGGGGACAGCAGGCCCTCCCGCAAACTTCGCCGAAAAAGGTCTTGCTTCCCCCCGACCCGACCCGTTTCTTCGCGAGCTTTTCCAATGAAAGCCACCATCAAGACACAGGGGAAGCAGTTCGTCGTCACCGAGGGCGACGTGCTGATCGTCGATCGTTTCCCCACGGCCGAAAAGGGCTCCACCGTCGAGATCAACGACGTTCTCTCCGTCGGCGAGGGCGCCGCGATCAAGATCGGCACCCCCACGGTGGCCGGCGCGTCCGTCACCGCCGAAGTCCTCGAGAACAAGCGCGGCAAGAAGGTCGTCATCTACAAGAAGACCAAGCGCAAGGGCTACGAGCGCCGCACCGGTCATCGCCAGGATCTTTCGGTCCTCAAAATCAAAACCATCTCCGCCTAAGGATTCGTCATGGCACACAAAAAAGGTCAGGGCACATCGTGCAACGGTCGCGACAGCAAGGCGAAGCGCCTTGGCATCAAGCTGTACGGCGGCCAGGCGGTCATCGCCGGCAACATCATCGTCCGCCAGCGTGGTACCCGTTATCACCCGGGCGCCGGCGTCGACATGGGCCGCGATCACACCCTCTTCGCCATCCGTGATGGCGTGGTGAACTTCGACAAGGAGCACCGCCTGGTCAGCGTCAACTGACGCTCGACTTCATCCCTTTTGCAGCGCACCCCCTCCGGGAGGTGCGCTTTTTTTGTCCCCGTGCCCTCGCGCCGGGTGCGCCCTTGCCTCCCCTCCGCCGGCCCGCTATCTGCCCAACCATGTCTCCGCGATCCTTCGCCGCCCTGTGCCTCCTCGCCCTCCCCGCCCTGCTCGACGGCGCCGTCGAGATCGTGCGTGTCTGGCCCTCGTACCGGGAGGCCGACTCCTTCCGGCGGATCGGCGAGTACCTCGGCGGTCGTGAGAACGCCGGACGCGACACCGTGCTGCGCAGCCAGTCCGAAGCCCGCGCCGGGTACTACTTCCTCACCCGCGTGGCGACCGATGCCGCCACGCCGGTCTCCAGTCTGGTGGTCGAGGTCGTGCTCCCAGGCAATCCCGAGGTCCGGACGTTCGCGTTTCCGGTGACCCTCGGGGCCGGCGAAGGCGTTTTCCACCTCGGACTCACCGGGAGCGATTGGCCGGGCCCCGACACCCGCCCGGCGGCCTGGCGCCTGACCGCCCGCGCCGCCGACGGAGCGACCGTGGCCGAGCTCGCCAGCTTCCTCTGGAGCACCCCCGCGGGGGCCAAGTGAGCCGCGCGGCGCATGCCCACCGCGCCCGACCCCAGCTGCCCGTGGACGCCGTGGACTCGCCTGCGGCTGCAACACGCGTTCACCGCCGCCAGCCTGCGTGAGACCCTCGTGGGCGGCCAGGCCTTCCGCTGGTACCCGCAGCCCGAACACGAGACGTGGCTCGGAATCTTCGGGCGCCAGGTCGTCCGGCTCCGCCTGGAAGCGGACGCCTCCTTGGCCTGGAGCTCCGCCACCGACCCGGCCGAGGCCTTGCCCGCGCTGATGCGCTATCTCGGAATGGCCCCGGAGCTCTCCCACCTCCTCGGTGTCCTGCCGCTCGCCAGCGACCCGCAGCTGGGCCGCGCCGTCGCCGCGTGTCCAGGACTGATTCTCCTACGTCAACCGTTCGGCGAGACGCTGCTTTCCTTCATCCTCAGCTCGACCAAGCAGATCCCGCAGATCCGCCAGCTCTGCGACACCCTCGCCGCCCGCTTCGGCGATGAGATTGCCCCGGGGTTCCACGCCCTGCCCGCGTGGGAGCGGCTCGCCCACATCGGGGAAGCCGAGCTTCGTCGCTGCGCCCTCGGCTTCCGCGCCCGCTACGTCCACGAGACGGCGCGCCACCTGGCCGCGCACCCGGGCTGGCTCGCACGCACCGAGGCGCTGCCCTACGCCGAGGCCAAGGAAGCGCTCTGCACGCTTCCCGGCGTGGGCGAGAAGGTCGCCGATTGCGTCCTCCTCTTTGGGGCGGGCCGGCTGGAAGCGTTTCCCGTCGATGTCTGGATTCTGCGCGCACTCGCCGAGCGCTACGGCCTCGCCGGCTGGAAACCCGCGCAACTCGCGCAGTTCGGCCGGGTCCACTTCGGGGCGTTGGCCGGATTGGCCCAACAGTACCTCTTCACCGCAATTCGCCAGGGCCGCTGAGCGGCGATGATGCAGTCGAGAGGCGAGCGTCGAGGGACGAGAGCCAAACCGTCGGTGGCGAACGTGCCGGGCGAATGCTTCGCTCGTTCTCCTCCGGGACCGAGCCGCACGTCGCTCGTCTCTCGGCACTCGACCACATGAACTGTTGGCTGAGCTGCCCCCGGTAGTTGCCCGGCCCGCTCAGCCCCCGGAAGTCGGGCGGCGTTCCTCGGCGCGCAGCACCGAGGCGATGAGGACCGAGAGACCGATCGCGTAGGTTACGATCAACCACATCCCGCAATCGAAGTGGTAGGAGAGCCACGAGCAGGCGCCGAAGTAGTGCCCAAGCGTGTAGGCGAGGAAACCCGCCAGCGCCAGGCGCCGCGGGAGGAACGTCACCACCAGCACCGCAAGCAGGATGTAACCGGCGGAGGTGACGAGGAAGAAGCCCGGGCCACGGACCAGGAACCAGGCAAAGAAGTCGTTGCCTTCGACCCCGGTGAGCGGCTTCGACCAGTAGCTCGCGGGCTGGCCAAGCAGGGTGACCGTCGTATCGGCGCCGATGATCGGCACCAGCAGCCAGCGCAGCCACCCCCAGCCGTTGGCGGGACGACGAAGGCTCGCGAGAAGTCTCGACCACATGCGCCAACGATCTGGCGCACGCTCCGCGCGTTGTCACGAGCGAACCCGTTCCGCATCGGTCGGGCGCCCACTCGCGCCGGGGTTCGCGCCTCCCACAACAAAGCTTGCCGCCGCCCGCGATCACCGGCGGAGTGAAGCGTCGCCGTCTTCGCAAACCCACCATGACTCCCGCCCCTCTTTCCCCGGCCGCCCCAGTTGGCGCCACCAACGAAGCGTTACCCGAGAAGGTCCACTACGGTTGCGGCGGCAACGTGCGCGAAGGCTGGCTGAACGTCGACGCCTTCAAGAAGTACTACCTCTGGGACCAGGTGGCGGCGAACACCAAGGAACGGATCCTCGACGCCGACCTCACCCTGGCGCACCCGTTCCCGGACGGCTCGTTCCGCTTCGGCCAGGCCGAGGATTTCCTGGAGCACCTCGACCAAGCCGAGTCGCTGATCTTCCTCGCGGAGGCGTACCGCACGCTCCAGCCGGGCGGCGTGTTGCGGCTCTCCTTCCCCGGGCTCTACGGTGTCCTGTGCTGGCACTACCGGAAGGCGGACTACCAGGGTGCCGTCATCGGGCAAAAGGAGGCGTACACGCAGTGGAACCACAAGCACTTCTACTGCCTCGAGAGCCTGCAGGTCGTCGCGCGGCACCTCGGATTCAAGAGCGTGGTCGAGAAGCCGTTCGGCGAATCCGACCACCCGGAGCTCCGCGGCCTCGAGACGCGGCGCGAGCAGATCACCCTGAATCTCATCGTCGAGCTGACGAAGTAGCCGGCCTCGGCCGCCCCTCCGCGGCGGCCCTCCACCACTGCGGCGACCGGCGACTCCGGGCGAGATTGCGCTTGCCCGCGTCCTATGTTCGTGGATTCTCCCGACCGCTCCCCGCGCCACCTACCCCACGCAAACCCGTAGTCCCAAGGATACGAACATGCGTCAGAACTCGTCCGCGCGCGAGGGCTTCACCCTCGTCGAACTGTTGACCGTCATCGCGATCATCGGCGTCCTCGCCGCGATCCTCATCCCCGTCGTCGGCAAGGTCCGCGAGAACGCCCAGCGCGCCTCCGACCTCGCCAACATCCGCAGCATCGGCCAAGCCGCCCTGGTCTACGCCCAGGAACACAGCGGCAACCTCCCCGCGACCAACCTGCCCGCCACCGCCGGCACGACAGGCTTCGTCCCCATCGGCAGCGCCGCGACTACCACCCTCTACTCGTACGCCGCCGCCCTCGCCCTCTCCGGCGGGCTCAACAACGGCGCCGTCTGGGTCTCCCCCGCCGACCTCACCGGCACGCAGGGACTGGGCAACATCCTCGACAACGCCCAACCCCGCGACTTCGCCGCGGGCGTCCCGGCCTTCAACGGCGCCACGCTGAGCTTCCAAGCCTTCAGCGGCCTGCGCACCTCGATGGGCGCCAACACTCCGGTGGTCTGGACCCGCGGCCTCACCGCCGCCAACGGTCTCTGGGACAACAACCGCGCCAACTCCGTCTACGGCGCGGACGGCGGCCACGTCTTCTTCCTCGGCGGCCACGTGCAGTTCTTCGACAACCTCGGCCCCGACGACGCCAACGGCCGCCTCGTCGCCGCCAACGGCGCCCGCACCCGCCAGCTTCTCGCCGCCGCCCCGGCCTTCACCGGCACCAACGCTTGGCAGACCCCGCGGGTTCTCTCCTCCACCGGCGCCGGCGTGGGCACCGGTCTCGCGCACGATACCCCAGCGACCGGCACCCCCTGAAGGCACCCGGCGGGCGCCGCCGAACTTTCGGCGGGACCAACCCGTCCGGTCCCTCGGGCCTCCGCCTCGCAGCGGAGGCCTTTTTGTTTTCGCCGCTACGCCCGACGCGCCCCTACCGTCCCCGCGATGCCGCTCTCCCCGTCCGTGACCCGCGCCCTGCTCGAGCAACTCGGCCACCGGCCCAACCGCCAGCTCGGGCAGAATTTCCTCATCGACGGCAACATCGTGCGCAAATCCCTCGAGCTCGCCGGAGTGCGGCCCGGCGACCGGGTGGTCGAGATCGGCCCCGGTCTGGGCACGCTCACCGGCGAACTGCTCGCCGCCGGCGCGGAGGTGTGGGCCATCGAGTTCGACCCGCGGCTCCACGCCCACCTCGCCGCCACCGTCGTGCCCGCCGCCGGCGGGAAGCTGCACCTGCTCCACGGCGACGCCGTCGAGCATCCGCTAGCCGGCTACGATCCGGCAGCCGGCGACTTCAAGATCGTGGCCAACCTGCCCTACGCGATCTCGACCCCGTGGTTCGACGGCGTGCTCGCCCGCGCGCTGCCCGAACGCACCGTGCTCATGGTCCAGCGCGAGGCCGCCGACCGGTTCCTCGCCGCGCCCGGCTCCAAGAGCTTCGGCGCCATCTCGATCTTCCTCCAGTCCGCCTTCGCCGCCGCCCCCGGCCACGCCGTGAGCCGCAACTGCTTCTACCCCGCGCCCGACGTCGACTCCTACCTGCTCAACCTCCAGCGCCGCCCCGTGCCGTTTCTCTTCCGCGAGACGACCCGCACGCTTGTGCGCGCCTGTTTCCAGCAGCGCCGCAAACAGATCGGGGCCCTTCTGCGCCGCCATGCCCCAGCCGTAGTGGAACCTTGGGGTGCCGTGCTTGCCGGAGCGGGTCTGGACCTCCAGGCCCGCCCCGAGCAGATCCCGACCCCGCTGTGGCAGCGGCTCGACGCACTGCTCGCGTAACGACCCTGTCTCACCTGCGGCGGTCGCCCCTCCGGCGGGTCCGGGCACCGGCCGGTTTCCCAAGTCCGCGCGCTCGACCGGCTTCTTTCTTGCGCCGCCCGCCGGAATCACGGTCCCACCCCGCAGGCAAACGCCACCCGCCCGCGAGCGGCCCTCCCCGGGGAAACCCCTCGTTTCCCACTCGTCGTTTGCACCCCGGCCGCCCTCGGATACGCTCCGCCGGTCCCGGAACCGGTTCGGAGAACCCAGTCGCCGCCATGCCGCCCGCCCGCCCAGCGCCCCAACCCGCCCCGAACGAAGTCGGCTCACCCAAGCCCAACGGCACCCACTTCGCGGCGCCCGAGCGCCTCGCCGAATCCGCTCTGCGCGAACAGCTCCGCCAGATCGGCGAGCATCCCATGCTCGGCGTGCTCCTCACCACCGCGGGCGGCCTCGTCGCCATCCTCAACTCGCACCGCCAAGTCCTCATGCTCAACGAGGCCCTGCTCGCCTACCTCGGCGTCGACTCCGCCGACCACGCGCTCGGCCTGCGGCTCGGCGAGGCGCTCCACTGTCCCCACGCCTCCGAGATGGCCGGCGGCTGCGGCACCAGCCGCTATTGCAGCACCTGCGGGGCCGCCATCGCCCAGGCGATCGTCCTTCAGCACAAGAAGAGCGCCGAGCGCCTCTGCACCCTCGATGTCGCGCGCGAGGGAGCCGTCACCAATCTTTTTTTACGGGTGCGCGCCGCCCCGCTCGCCGTCGCCGGCCACGACCTGATCCTCGTCTTCCTCGACGACGTCACCCGCCTCCAGCAGAGCGCCCTCGCCGAACGCGCCTTCCACCACGACCTCAACAACACCCTCACCAGCCTGCTCTACGCCAGCGAGACCCTCGCCGACGACACCCCGGGGCCGGCGGGCGGAACCGCGCGCGAGATCCACCGGCTGACCCAGCGGGTCGTGCGGGAGCTCGACCTCCAGCGTCAGCTGCTCACCTCCAGCCTCGACCAGGTCCGCCTGTCGCCAGGCACCACCACCCTCGGCGCCGTCCTCGCCGATCTGCGCACCATGGTCGGCCACCACCCATGTGCATCCGGGAAGCGCACCGTCGTCGTGCAACCACGTGAGGACTTCGCGTTCATCACCGATTCCGCCCTGCTCCTGCGGGTCCTGGGCAACATGGCCATCAACGCCCTTGAAGCCACCCGCGCCGGCGGCGAGATCCGGGTGCGCGTCGACACCGCGTCCGACGTCCTCGATTTCCGCGTCTGGAACGAGGCTCCGATCCCGCCCGAGATCGCCCTGCGCATCTTCCAGCGCAACTTCAGCACCAAGGGTTCCCTCGGCCGCGGCCTCGGCACCTATTCGATGAAGCTCGTGGGCGAGCGCCTGCTCGGCGGCAAGGTCTCCTTCGAGTCCAGCGCGCTCGACGGCACCACCTTCCGTTTCCTCCTGCCGCTGCGCAGCGGGGCGGCCGCGTAGCCGGCGGAAGATTCGCCGGTCCGAGGAAACTACCGCGCGTCCCCGCGGTCAGACCGGCCACGCACCGGCTCCGCCCTTGCCTCCCGACACCGCCGCCGGCACACCAATCGCAGAACCGATGACGCTCCGCTCCCTCGCCCTGTCCGCCTTGCTCGCCACCGGCTGCCTCCTGCGCGCCGAGCCGGTCGCGCCGGTTCCGCCCGGTACTCAGGAGGCCCCGCCGGCCCCCGCCGCCCAAGCCCTTCAGGGCCGACTCGCCGACGGCCGCTATACCGCCCCCGGCGCCACCTACTCGGTGGCGGTGCCGGTTCTGCACGGCGACCATGCCGCGATCTTCGACAACGGCGAGATCGTCGTCTTCAGGGACAAGGTCGCGACGATGCTCACCATCGCCGCCTTCCCGATGCCCGCCATCGCGAAGTTCGAATACGAGACGACCGGCGCCCGCGAATACCTGGTCGCGTTCTTCCGCGACAACATCCTGCGCGACTATCGCCAGGAGTTCCCCGACTCGGCCTTCGAGAGCGCCCGGTTCCTGCCCGATGTGCTCGGAGGCGCGATGGTCGCCTTCACACTCCTGCCCGGGGGCTCCGCGTTCGACAGCACCGGGCCCGCCGCCCCCGTCGCCGCCCCGCCCGTCGCCAAGCGCGGCCACCTCGTCTTCGTCCGCAACAACCACATCTTCGTGCTCGCCGTGGAACTGGCCGAACGCGTCACCGAACGCGACACCTACAAGCTCACCACCGCCGAGGAGGACCGGCTGCTCTTCGACCGCCTCGTCACCGTCCTCGCCACGCTGCGCTTCGGCGACAAGACCGAACCGTGAGCCCGTCCCGCCGCCACCGTCGCCGCCCGCGCCGCTCGTGATGGGACCGCAGGACACCAGTTCCGCCTATCTGGGAAAACCGGTACGGGTGACCATCGACCGCCCCTTGGGCAGCCGGAATCCGCGCCACGGATTCCTGTATCCGATCAATTACGGATTCATCGCGGGCACCACCTCCGGAGACGCCGAAGCGCTCGACGCCTACGTCGTGGGGATCGCCGAACCGCTGGCGACGTTCGAAGGGATCTGCATCGCGATGATCCACCGCCTCGACGATGACGACGACAAGCTGGTTGTCGCCCCCGCCGGCGCTCGCTACGGCACCGACGAGATCCGCCGCGCCACCAAGTTCCAGGAACAATACTTCACCTCGGTCGTCATCCTCGCCGCTTGAGCGGTACCCGCCCGCCCCCGCCGGTCCGGCGGCCAGGCCCCACGAGCAGCCGTTTGTGCCGTTGGACCCGGTACGAGTTGCCAACCCGGCGATTTCGCCAACCCTCCGCCCGTCCTCTCAGTCCATGCACACCACCCCTTCCACCCTCTCGCGCCGCGATGCGCTGCGTTTCCTCGGTCTCGCCGGCGCCGCCGCCTTCCTGCCC
>JAEXPQ010000303.1 GCA_023446735.1 Verrucomicrobiota bacterium | reverse complement strand
GGAAGGGGGAATCAGAGCAGTGGGGGGGCGGGCAACTCAAGCGCGGCGATGGAAGCCATGATGCGCTCGGAGGCGAGTTGGTAGCGCTGTTTGCCGGCGGCGGGATCGTCGTAGTCGGCGGGCAGCAGCGGCTTGCCGATGACGTAGGAGATGGGGTGGGGCCGCGGGAACTTGGCGTTGCGGCCGAACGCCTCGAACGAGCCGAAGATACGCGCGGGGACAACCGGCACGCCGGTCTTGCAGGCGATCATGCCCACGCCGGACTTGGCGGGCTGGAGCTTGCCGTCCATCGAGCGGGTGCCCTCGGGGAAGAGGATGACGACGTTGCCCGACTCCATTGCCGCGATGGTCTTCTTCATTGCGGCGACATCGGCGCCGTCGCGGTCGACGGGGATGCACTCGATGTGATTCATCCACCAGTTGGGGATGCCGGGCTTCCAGAGGGTCTTGCGGGCGAAGAAGCGGATCCGGTGCGGGATCTGGCAGCCGAGGAACGGCGGGTCGAGGTGGCTGCAGTGGTTCGACGCGATGAGGAACGGACCGTGGCGCGGGACGTTGTCGACGCCGATGACCTCGCCGCGGAACGCGACATCGGAGGCGATGCAGAGGAACTGCCGGCAGAGCCAGTAGAGCACGTGCAAGTTCATGGGCTACGACGCGGCGCCAAGCCGCGGGGCGATGAGGGCCGCGAGGTGATCGACGACCTGCGCGAGGTTCATGTGTGTGGAATCGATCGGGGTGGCGCCGGCCGGGCAGACGAACGGCGCGGTCTTGCGCGCGGCGTCGAGCCGGTCGCGTTCGGCGATCGAGTCGGTCTGGCCCTCGGCGGCGCGGCGGCGGGCGCGCTCGACCGGATCGGCGTGCAGGAAGAAGCGGAAGTCGGCCTCGGGGAAGATCACCGAACCGATGTCGCGGCCTTCCATGATCAGCCCGCGGAACCCACCGGCGCGGGCGACCGCGGCCTGGCTGCGCTGGTACTCGAGGAGGAAGCGGCGCACGGCCGGCACCGCGGCGAACTTCGACACGTTCTCGTTCACCCGCGGGCCGCGGATCTCCTCGCCGGGGATCCGGCCGGCGATCTCGATCACCGAGCTGCGGCCGACCACACGCTGGCCGAGCGGCAGCGCCGCGAGGGCGGCGACCACGGCGGCTTCATTTTCCGGCGACACGCCGCGCTCGAGCAGCTGGTGGGTGACGAAGCGGTAGTGCGAACCGGTGTCGACGTGCAGGAGGTGGAAACGCTCGCTGAGCGCCCGGGAGGTGGACGACTTGCCGGAGGCGGCGCCGCCGTCGATGGCGACGATGAGGAATGCGGGGGCGGTGCTCATGGCGCGGGATGGGAGCTCGCGTGCAGGCCGGCGAGGACGTCGAAGAAGTTCGGGAACGTCTTCGCGCAACAGGCGGGGTCGCGCACGGTCAGCCACGGGCGGCCGTCGCCCCGGAGGTCGCGGCATCCCAGCACGCCGAAGCTCATCGCGAAACGGTGGTCGCGGTAGGTCTCGATCTCCGCGGCCTGCAGCGGGCGCGGCGTGATGACGAGCGTGTCCTCGGTCTCGACGACCTCCTGGCCGAGGCGGCGCAGCTCGGCCGTCATGCCGGCGACGCGGTCGGTCTCCTGTTTGCGGGTATGCGCGAGGCCGCGGAGGGTGGTCGGGCCGTCGAGCAGCGGCGCCAGCGCGGCGAGGGTGAGGAAGGTGTCGGAGAAGGTGTTGAAGTCGGCGTCGACACCGCGGGGCTTCGCGCCGGCGGGCAACGTGCTCACGAGCGCGGCGCCCTCGCGGCGGAGGCTGAGGCCGACGCGGGCGACCACCTCGGCGAAGGCGAGGTCGCCCTGCAGGCTCTCGCCCGCCTCGGGCAGGCCGGCGACGCGCACGGCGCCGCCGGTGGCGAGCGGCAGCGCGAGGAAGTAGGAGGCGGCGGTGGCGTCGGGCTCGATCGGGTACGCGGCGGGGGCGGCGAAGGCGTGGCCCCACGGCACGTCGAACTCGGCGGCCGGGGCGGCGGCGAGCGCAGCGGTGGGCTGGCCGAACTGGGCCATCTGGCGCAGCGTCATCGCCACGAAGGGCCAGCGCACGCCGCCGACGAGCCTGATGCGCAGCGGCGCGGCGCAGAGCGGCGCGACCATGAGCAGGGCCGATAGCATCTGGCTGCTCTCGCGGGCATCGATCTCGACGGTGCCGCCACGCAGGCCGGTGGCGTGGAGCTGGAAGGGGAAACAGCCCGGCTGGCCGAGGAAGGTGAACTCGGCGCCGAGCTTGGTGAGCGCCTCGATCAGACCGCCCATCGGGCGGCGGCGCATCGCCTCGACGCCGTCGAAGTGATACACGCCGCGGCCGGCGGCGGCGCAGAGCGCGGTGAGGAAACGCGCGGCGGTGCCGGCGTTGCCCACGTGGATCGCGGCCTCGGAATCGGGCAGGCGACCGGCGGAGCCGGAGATGCGGAAGGTGTGCGCGGCCGCGTTGGCCTCGACTGGGATGCCCAGCTCGCGCAAGGCGGCGGACATGATCTCGGTGTCCTCGCTGAAGAGGGCGCCGCGCAGCTCGACGGGTTGGTCGCAGAGGGCGGCGAGGAGGAGCGCGCGGTTGGTCAGGCTCTTCGAGCCCGGCAGGGTGACGGCGCCGGCGGCCGGCCGGATGAACGGCTCGATCGGCAGGAGAGGAGGCAGCGCGGCGTTCATGGGGCCAGGCGGAGTTTGTCGCGCCAAGCTTTGCCGCGTTCGAGGATCGCGAGCAGCTCGAGGTCGTTGCGGTTGGCCAGGGCGGCGTGGAGGGCCTGCAGCTCGTCCTGATAGGCGCGGAGCGCCCGCAGGACCTCGTCGCGGTTTTCGTGGAGGATGCCGCGCCAGAGCTTCGGATCGCCGGAGGCCACGCGGGTGGTGTCGCGCAGGCCGGGGCCGGCGAGGTTGCGCCAGTCGTTGGGCTTGCCGGCAAGCAGCGCGCACATGCAGGCGGCGGCGAGGTGCGGCAGGTGGGAGACGTGGGCGACGATCTCGTCGTGCCGGTCGGGGTGCATGGTCACGACCTCGCAGCCGAGCGCGCGCCAGAATCGCACGAGCGTCTCCACGGCGGCCGACGGAGTGTGGTCGAACGGGGTGACGAAGCAGGAACGCCCCTGGAACAGCTCGGCGCAGCCCGCCTCGTGGCCGCATTTCTCGGAGCCGGCCATCGGGTGGGAGCCGATGAAAACCGGCCCCGAGCCGTCGGCGGAGTACGGCGCGGAGGCGTGGCGGCAGAGTTCGCCCTTCACGCTGCCGACATCGGTGACGATCGAGCCGGCCCCGAGATGGGGGCGGATGGCGGCGGCGAGGGGCGGGATGTTCTCAACCGGCGCGCAGATCACGACCAGTGCCGCACCGCGGGCGGCCTCCTCGGGCGTGGCGCACACGGCGTCGCACCAGGGCGACGTTTCGAGTTGGACGCGGACTTCCGGGCGGCGCGCCCAGACGACGATGCGCCGGGCCACGCCGAACCGGCGGGCCGCCATCGCGACGGAGGCGCCCAGCAGGCCGGGCGCGAGAATGGTGAGCTGTTCTACCACAAGGGGCCGAGCAAAAAGGCCGGTGGGGCAATGTCCAGCCATTCACCGGGGCGAAGTCTCGCTTCCCCGCGGTTGCGCCCGCCCCGAGTCTTCGTCCGGCCGGCGTTCGGACGAAGCGGCCCGGCGATGATGCGTTCTGACGCAAGTAGCCCCGGAATTCCTCGAAGTGGCGTGAGATCCGGGATGGGACCTTCTCCGAAGCGAACGCCCGAGCAGGCGCCGGGCTACGGCGAGGTTCTGGGATTCGACGGGAATGAACCGACGTGATGCGGGCGTGAGGAGGTGCGGAGACTCACGGCTCGACTCGGAGGCGGGGACGGGGAGACTGCGCGGCGGTGTCGGGGCGCGTTGGCGGCGATCGGCGCCGCGGCACCGAGAGGCAAACCTACCAACTCCTGCGAATTGCCGCGTGTTACGTTGCTACCATCCATCATGAAGAAACCACTCGTTGAATTCATCGGCACGTTCTTCCTCGTGTTCACGATCGGCATGACCGTGATCGCCCCCGGTGCGGGCGCCATGGCGCCGCTGGCGATCGGCTCGGTGCTGGCGGTCATGATCTTCGCCGGCGGGCACATCTCGGGCGGGCACTTCAACCCGGCGGTCACGCTGGGCGTCTTTCTCCGCGGCAAGTGCGCGGCGAAGGAGGTTGTGCCCTACTGGATCGCGCAGCTGGCGGCGGCGGCGGTGGCGGCGGCGACGGTGAAGTACCTGAAGCCGGACAACGTGCTGGCCTCCCTCGTCCTCGAGCTGGCGCAGAAGAAGCCGGACGTGGGCCCGGCGCTCCTGGTGGAGTTCCTCTTCACCTTCGCGCTCGTGTGGGTCGTGCTCAATGCGGCCACGGCCAAGGGCACCGCGGGCAACTCGTTCTACGGTCTGGCGATCGGCTTCACGGTGCTCGTGGGCGCGTATTCGGTGGGCTCGATCTCGGGTGGAGCATTCAATCCCGCCGTGGCGCTGGGCATCACCTTGATGGGACTCTCGGCCTGGAACAGCATCTGGATCTTCCTGGTGGCGAATCTCGCCGGCGGTGCGGTCGCGGCGACGGCGTTCAAGTTGCTCGCCGAGGACGCGGACTGATGGGGCCGACGAGGGGCGAACGTCGAGGGACGGGCGCCCCTCCGGATCGTCCGCTCGCGGCGAAGGCCGCTGCGGCTCTCGCCCAGGTGGGACCGATCGAGGTCCCGGCGAGGTTCGCTCCGGAGCGGCGTGCGCTTTCGGCCGCGGGCGCAGGGTGTACGGGCCAACATGGCTCTGGGGTACGGATACGCAGATATTCCGCGTGGCGGAGGCCGGTCGGCTTGTTGCCGAGGGCCCTCCGTTGTCGCGGCACGGAGGCCGCGCTGCTTCAGCGCAGGCGTTCGAGCGTCACGGCGCCGTGGCGGCCGATGGGCGGGGTAGGCAGGCGGAGGGTGCCGCCGACGTGGTCCAGCTCGGAGGTCGGCTGCGCTTCGCCGCCCTCAAGGTTCCACCACGTGAGGCGCCAGCTGCCGGCGGGGACATCCGGCAGAAGGAGCTGACCGGCGACCGGCGTGGCGCCGTCGGGGCGGTAGACGCCCTCGCGATGCCAGAGCCAGAGGCAAAGGAGATCGGGAGCCCGGCGGCCGACTGCCGCGAGCGGGGAACAAGTGAGGCCGGTGTCGATACCGGCCAGTTCGAACCAGTCGCGTCCGTGCGGGTTCTCGAGCACCAGCGTGTGCTTACCGGCGGAAACGGGGACTTTCCACTCCGCCGCGGTCGCGTCGGGCTGTCCGTCGGCGGTCGCAGGCCAGCGGTGTTCGGCGACGGTGGCGCCGTCGAGCGCGAGGCGGAGCGAGGCGCCGTCGCGCCCATGGCCGGCGATGCGGACCGTGGCGGTGGCGTCGCGCGGGTAGTCGAGCCGGAGCGTCACGCGGCCGGGGTAGCGCTGGCCGGACGCGGGGTCGGCGTTGACGAAGTGGCGCGGGATGGCGGCGACCTCGGCGGGTTCGCGGCCGTCCAGCGGCACGGCGACGGCGGGGCCGGCGCCCTGGCGCCAGTTGAGCGCGGGCTGGATGACCAGGGGCATCTGCTCGCTCGACTCGACCACGGCGGTGAAGGCGGCGAGATCGGCACGCCGGTCGATTCCGGCGGCGCGGGCGAAGCGGACGAGGGTGGCGAACTGGGGCAGCAGCCCGTTGCGCATCGCGTCGGTAGTGTACCAATACTGGGCGGGGGCGGCGTGGTCGGCCATCAGGCTGGACCAGACGATCGGCAGCGTGAGGGCGCCGCCTCGGCGGGGGCCGGTGACGAGGCGTGGTTCGTTGTCCTCTCCGGCTTCGCCGTAGAAGACCGGGCGGATCGGGCCGGAGACGGGCAGTTCGATGAAGCGCGCGGAGGGCAGGAGGTGGCTCGCGTAGAGATGGGGCTGGAGGTAATCCATCTTCGCGTAGAGCGGTTCGTGGAGGTAGTCGTCGCTGGTGGTGACGAGGTGCCCGTAAACGTCGACGCTGCGGACGAAATCGGCCATCTCGGCGTGCCAGGATGCGATGGCGGCATTGTCGGCGGCGGTGCCGTTGCGGGCGTCGGTCCACATCGCCTCGTTGAAGAGTTCCCAGGCCATGACGGCGGTGGAGTAGCCCCAGCGGGCGACGATGTAACGATATTTCTGTTTCGTGAGCGCGCGGGCCTGCGGGTCGGAGAAGAAGGCGACCGGCGAGCGGAGGAAGCCGCCGTTGGCGGCGTTCCACGGGTTGAACTCCCAGTTCGCGTTGGCACCGGTGCTGAGCTGGCCGTGGTGCTGGAAGACCATCTGGAAATGGATGTCGTTCTCCTCGGCAGCCGCGACGATGTCGTCCCAGTAGGCGGCGACCTGCGGATGGAGCGAGCCGGGCGCAGGCGAGGGGGCAAGATCGTGCTCGGTCCAGTCGAGGTTGGTGCCGCCCCAATGACACATCCAGACCCGCGACCAATTCATCCCAGCTTCCCGGAGACGGGCGAACGACTCGCGGTAGAATGGCGCGCGCGGCCCCTCGGGCCAGGCGAGGTTGGCGCCGAGCGGGAAGTAGGGCGTGCCATCGGCGTGGGCGAAGCGGCGCGGGTTGCGCGGGTCGACCACGATGTTGCCGCGCGGGTCGGCCGGGCGGGTGACCGTGATCGGCGCGGGATCGGCCACTCGCGCCGGGCGGGCGACGCGGCCGGTGTCGGTGGTCTCCGTGACCGCCCCGAGTCGGTAGTCGCCGGCGGCGGTGGCCCGGGCGCGGACCGTCCAGGTGTCACCTTGGGCGTAGAAGGCCGGCAGGAGCAGCGTGCGGTCGTCGGGAGTGGCGACCTCGGCCCAGATGGCGCGGGCGAACGGATTGCCCGCGGTGGGTTTGAGCACGAACGAGAATTCGACTGGTCGCGCCGCCGCGAGGGCGGGCAACCACAAGGCGAACGTGAGGGAAAGGAGGCGGCGAAGGACCATGGCGGGGGAGTCGAAACGTGGAGACGGACCCGACTGTTCCGTTCTCGTGGCCGCGGGGCAAGGCGTGGAGCGGACAAATTCGCACGACAAGGGCGCGTTCGGCGGAGTCGTCGGTTGTGGCGGCGTGCGCGGCACCGGGGAAGAAGGCCCGGAGCGGCCGCGCGGCGGTGAAGGCGCGGTAAAGTTGGGGAGTTCGTTTCGCGCGACGGAGCGGCGCCGGGGGCGAAGGGTCACGCTTGGTGCTTGCGCGGAGCGCCTGCGTCTTGTTCAGGTCGTCGGCTTGTCGGGCATGAACAATCGAATCCTCATCGGCATCGGGATGGCGGCGGCGCTCTGCCTGGGCGGCTGCGTGGCAGGGAATCAATCCTGGCCGACGGGCACGCTTGCGCCGGTGGAGGACCCCACCGGGGAGGCGCGGGTGCGGATCGAGTCCCGGCCGAGCGGTGCGCTTGTGAGCGTGCAGGGCCGCGTGGTCGGACACACACCGATCGAGGTGACGTTGCCCGTGACCCGGCACGGATTCTTCCCCGATCGCACGACGGTGAGCGTGCGGTTTCTCGCCGAAGATCAGAGTTTCGGGCCGGTCGGCGTGAGCGCGCGTTTCGGTCCGATGGACAAGGTGCCGCGGGGGGTGGTGTTCACGCCGCACACCTTCTGGCCGGTGCGGCATTGAACGATGACGATCTGCGGTGATGGCGGGACACGTCGGCGCCCCGGGAGCCGCAGCGTCAACTGCGCCGGGTGAGATCGCGCACGGCGGTGTCGACGCCGGGCAGGGCGGGCAGGTCCT
This sequence comes from Verrucomicrobiota bacterium, assembly GCA_023446735.1. Taxonomy (GTDB): domain Bacteria; phylum Verrucomicrobiota; class Verrucomicrobiia; order Opitutales; family Opitutaceae; genus CAJCBL01. Next base: position 29,080 of record JAEXPQ010000303.1, on the reverse strand, counting down.
TGGCGCCGCGGGCGCCGAGTTCGGTGAACTTGCGCGCGCCGGGAAGCAGCGAGCTTTCGAAGGAGCCGACGGCCTTGTTGAAGGCGCCGGTGGCCTGCTCGAGGCCGCGCTGCATCTTCTCCAGATGCTCGGCGAAGGTGACGATGCGGTCGTAGAGCTCGCGGCCGAGCTTGGCGATCTCCTCGGCGTTCTGCGACACGGCCTCCTGACGCCAACCGTAGGCGGCGGCCTTGAGGAGGGCGACGAGCGTCGAAGGCGTGGCGAGGAGCACGCGGTTGTTGATTCCGCGGTCGACGATGGCCGGGTCGGCCTCGAGGGCGGCGGCGAGGAACTGGTCGCCGGGGAGGAAGAGCACGACAAACTCCGGCGAGGGGGTGAACTGCTCCCAGTAGGCGCGATCGGCGAGGGCCTTGATGTGGCCGGCGACCTTGGCCGCGTGTTCGGAGAGCTTGGACGAGCGGACGGCCGGATCGGCGGCCGCGGCCGCCTCGCGGAAGGCGTCGGTCGGCGCCTTGGCGTCGACGGCGATGATCTGGCCGCGGGGCAGGCGGACGACGAGGTCGGGCCGCAACCCGCCGGAGACCTCCTGCACGGAGAAATCGCAGTATTCGACCATGCCGGCGAGCTCGACGACCCGGCGAAGCTGGAGCTCGCCCCACGTACCGGCGGTACGGGTACCGCTGAGGGCGGTGGCGAGGCGGGTGGTCTCGGACTGGAGCGTGCCCTGGGCGGTCGCGAGGGACTTGAGCTGTTCGGAGAGGGCGGAGTAGGCGGAGGCGCGGGTCTTCTCGATCTCGCCGATGCGGACATCGACCTTCTCGAGCGAGTCGCGGATGGGTTTCACCAGCGAGTCGATGGCCTGCTGGCGTTTGTCGAGATCGCCGCGGGCGCCTTCCTGGAACTGCGCGAGGGCGGTCTGCGCGAGCTTCAGGAAGGACTCGTTGTTGTGCTTGAGCGCATCGGCGGAGAGGGCCTTGAACGCGTCCGAGAGGCGGGCCTGGGCGTCCTGCAAGGCCGCAAGCTTCTCCATGGAGGCCTGGCGCTCGGAATCCAGCGTGGCGGCGAGGCGCGCGGCGGCGGTCTCTCGCTCGGCGGCGAGGCTGCGGAGCCGGTCGAGCTCGGCGCGGTCGGACTCGCGGGCGGCGCGGGTTTCCACGAGCTGGGCCTCGGTGGCGGCGAGTCGGGCGACGAGCGCGGACTCCCGGGCGCGGAGGTAGAGCCAGACGAAGACGGCGCCGCAGGCGGCGGAGGCGAGAGGGATGAACCAGTCCACGGCGCGAGGACAGAAGCTCGGGGGCCGGGAGGCGAACTAGAAAAGCGCGGGGGCGCTCAGGGTTCCGCGCGGGACTCGGGGGCCGCGAACGGATCGAGGTCGAACTGCGGGGGCGCGCCGCGTTCCGCGGGCAGGATCATCGTCATCACGGTGCCGCGCCCGACCTCGGTGTTGACGCGGATGTGACCGTGGGCGGAGCGAACCAGCCGGGCCACGATCGAAAGCCCAAGACCGGTGCCGCGGCCGGGCTCCTTCGTCGTGAAATAGGTATCGAAGATGCGCGGGAGCACGTGGGGCGGAATCCCGCTGCCCTGGTCGGTGACCGAGATCGCGACGAACGGGGCGGTGTTGACGAAAGTGTCGAGACCAACGTAGCGGACCTCGGGTCCGTCGACGTAGGTGGAAGTCGGCAGCGGGCGGGTGATGAGCTCGCTGGAAATCCGAATGGTCTGGGGGGCGTCGGTGCTCTGGAGGGCGTTGACCGCGAGATTGAGGAGCGCCTGCAAGAGCTCAGCGCCCTGGAGACCGACGGTGGCGTCCTCCTCGAGCTGATCGACGACGAGCAGGCTGTTTTTCAGCGCCGGATGGTTGCGCAACAGTTGCTCGACATCGCCAAGGGTCTGGTTGACGGGGAGGCGTTGCGGCCCGCGGCCGATGCGGCTCATGAACCGCAGGTAGCGGGAGGAGATCTCGCAGCAGGTGCCGACCTGTTTGCCGATCGTCTGGAGGTGCTGCCGCAAGTCCTGCAGGGCCCTGCCCTCGAGCTGCTGGGTGCCGGAGAGCTGCTGCTGGAGGACGTCGACGAAACCGCCGATGATGGCGAGCGGGTTGTTGATGTCGTGGATGACGCCGGCGTAGATCTCGTTGGCGGTGCGGGTCATCTCCTCGCGGGAGAACGCCTCCTGGAGCTGCTCGGTGAGGGTCTTGAGGCGTTCGGTGCCGGCCTCGATGGTGTTGGTCGCGGCGCGCAGCCGATGGGCCCGGCCCACGGCGGCACGGATGCTCTGGAGATCGAAGGGCTTGCTGAGGTAGTCGCAGGCGCCGCGGCGCATGGCGAGCTTGGCGCTGTCGAGGCTCTCCTTGCCGGTGAGCATGACCACCTCGATGCGGGGATCGGCTTCCTTGATACGGCGGAGGAGTTCGAGACCGCAGGCTGCGCCGATGTGCAGGTCGAGGACGGCGACGTGCACCGCATGGTCGGCCACGAACTCGAGCGCCGCCGCGGGATCGTCGAACGTGTGCACCTTGAACTGGCTCTTGAAGACCATCTTCAACGCCATGCGCGGCCCCTCATCGTCGTCGACGACGAGCATGGTGGGGAGTGCAGGCGTGGGGTTCATGCGCACGCGGATGAGAAAGACGTGTAAAACCGGAGGCAAGACCGGGATTGGTGAAAATCGACTCCGCGGCGACGCCGCGAATTCGGACCGTCCGTTTTCCGCCGTGCGCCGGGTGGCCGGGAAGGTCGACCCTCGATTCGGCAGTTGGACAAAGGGACACGGAGGCCAAGCCGGAGAACACAGAGGGTTCGGCGAGAGGACCGAGCGCCGCACCGATCATCGGTTTTTGGGGGCGCCGAGTCGCGGCGTTGCCCTGCCAAACACTTCTCTGTTCGCCCCTTCCGTCTCTCCTCTGCCGGGGACCAGGAAGACGGTCGGGACGATCCGAACGCGGCGCCGGCGGGGCGCCCGGATTGTGCCGGTGGATTGACTACGAATTCAGCTTCGGCTGAAGAGGTCGGCGATGATGTCCTCGAGGGGGATCTCCTGGATCGTGATGTCTTCGACCGGACCGGCGGCCAGGATTTCCTGAAACACCGGCACGACGGACTCGGAGGGGACGTGCACGAGCAGGGCGCCGTCCTCGTCCGGAGCGATGGTGCCGACGGAGGGGCGCCAGCCGGCGGGCCAGTTGGCCTCGGCCGGGCGGAAGCGGATGACGCGCTGGCGGCTCTCGGCGGCGTTGAGGGCCGTGATGGTGCCGTCGTGGATCTTGCGGCCCTTGTGGATGACGATCACGCGGTCGCAGAGCGCCTTGATGTCCGCCATGTAGTGGCTGGTGAGCAGGATGGTGACTTTGTGGCGACGGTTGTAGTCGGCGAGGAAGCGGCGCACGGCGCGCTGGCTGACGACATCGAGGCCGATGGTGGGCTCGTCGAGGAAGAGCACGCGGGGGCGGTGGAGCAGGGCGGCGATGAGCTCCATCTTCATGCGTTCGCCGAGGGAGAGTTCGCGCACCATGGTGTTGAGCTTCTCGCCGACTTGGAGGAGTTCGACGAGTTCGTCGAGGGTCGCCTGGAACTGCGCCTTCGGCAGTCCGTAGATGTGGCGGAGGAGGTGGAACGACTCGATCGCCGGCAGATCCCACCAGAGCTGGTTCTTCTGGCCGAGCACGAGCGCGAAGATGCGGCGGTATTCGTTGCGGCGCTCGGTGGGGTCGAAGCCGCCGACGCGGGCGCGGCCGGAGGTCGGGAAAATCAGGCCGGACAGCATCTTAAGCGTGGTGGTCTTGCCGGCGCCGTTGGGTCCGAGGAAGCCGACGAGCTCGCCCTCGGCGATGTTGAAGCTGATGTCGTTGGCCGCGGCGAGTTCCTCGAACTCCCGGCGGAACAACCCCTTCACGCCGCCCCAGAAACCGGGCTGCTTCTTGTAGGTGCGGAAGACGCGGGTGAGGTGCTCGACTTCGATCATGTGGCGCGCAGTCAAACGGTCGCGCGCGCGGAGGCAAAGCGCAACCGCGCGGGCTTCTCGTGCCCGAGCACGGGGGGCGACGCAGCTTCGACCGTGGAGCGCGTTTCCTCCTCGGGCGGGAAGCCTCGGGCTGGCGCGGAGTGGGTTGCCGGAGAAGCGTGCTCCGACCGCCCCGCGTTTGGCGTAAGGGCCGCGACCGCCTCCGAAGCCGGCGCCGACGGAGAGACGCCCGCAGACTGGCGGCGCTGGCAACCTGCCGGGCGGCGGTGCGGGGTCGAACAGGCCCATGAGCGTGGGCCTGTTCGACTGTGCGAGAGCATACTTACGGGCCGGTGACGACGGTCCCGGTGATGTCGTTGCCGTGGGGGTCGATGAGCCGTGTCGCGATGGTCTGGGCGGGGGCGTCTTCGCCGCAGGAGTCCCGGCCGGCGGCCATCTGCACCTGAGCGACACCCGAGGTAAAGACGATGTCTTGGTTGGTCTGCCGCAGGTCGCCACCGGCAATCTTGACCGTGACTGCGCCTTCCGCGGCGAAGTACAGCATCGGCGTGCCGGAGTGCTCGGCGGCGATGTCGTGGATGACGACCGGTTGGTTGACGACCGTGTGGACCTCGGGGGCGAAGAAGCCGACCGTGCCCTTCTTGGCGGAGAAGCGGACATTGCCCATGTGGACGCCGCCGAGCTTTCCGTTGGTGCTGATCACGCCGGCGGCGGCGAGCTCGGCCCAGCCTTCGTAGGGTATCTCGGGACTGGTTACGCCGGGGTTGGTCATGGTGCCGACCGAATAGATCGTGAAGTGGGTGGTTTCGTCGGCGCCGGTGACGATGACGGTGGCGCGCCCCTTCATGTAGCGGATGGCCGGTTGGTGGTAGAGGGCGGGCGCCATGGGGCCCTGGGCGTTGTCGAGGATCACGACCACGGAGCCGTGACCGGAGACCTCGACCTGCACGATGCTCTCGTTCTCGTCGAGGAACGAGATCCGGGCGATCTTGTCCGGGCCGGCGGTAAAGACGCCGGAGGAGCCGGCGAGCAGGAACTGGTCGTAGACGTTGCCGTTGGGGTGGAGGATCGCCTGCCACTCGTCGCGGGTGTCCACGGCTCCGACGGTGCGTTGGCCCTGCGGCGCGGTGACGCCGACCAACGCCGGCGCGCTCAAGGCCGAGCCGCTGCCGCCGGTGGCGATGCAGTCGTAGATGCCCGCTTGGCCGGGTCCCACCCTGCCGAGGGGCAAGCTTGCGCCGGTGCCGCCGGGAACCGGGTTGCCTTGGTTGTACCACTGGTAGGACATCGGGCCGGCGCCGCCGCCGAGGCTGCCTCCGGTGCCCAGCAGGCCCACGGAGAGGTTGGTGCTGCCGCCGGCGACCACCCCGGTCGAGTCGGGTTGATCGACGATGACGGGCACTCCCGGTGCGACGATCGTCAGCGTGCCCCGTTCGTAGCGGAACGCGTAGTCGTCGCTCGCGGCGCCAGTGGGAATCAGTGGGTAGGTTCCGGTGACGCTGGAATCGTTTGCGCCGATCAGGACATGGGCGGCGTGGTGTAACGAGGCGACCCCATCGCCATCGGCCCAATTGGAGTACTGGACCGCGAACACCGGGAAAGGCTGGCCCTGGTAGACGTTGGCATCGGTCGCCCGCACGGTCAGGTCCCTTTTCTCGACCGTCAACGGGACCGACGCGGATGTCGCGCTGTAGTTGTCACCGTCCTCTGGGGTGAAGTGGACGGTCAAGGTGTGTGCGCCGGCATGCAGCACCGAGCCGAGCGCCGGAGCTGGGGTGAAGGCCCCGCGGATGCCAGCCGTGGCATCGAAGTGGGCGGCCGAGAGCGCGGTGCCGTAGACGATGGGAGCCGGCGCGGGCCAACTGATCGCGGGCAGCGCCTTGGCGATGACCAGAGTGCCGGTGGCCGTGCCGGTGTAGTCGGCCGAGGCGACTGAAACCGACACCGCGTAGCTGCCAGCGGCGGTTGGGGCGGTCGTGCTGCCGGCGTAGGTGACCGTCACGGGCAGGTCGGCCGGTGTGGTCGTCACGGAGACGGCGTGCTCCGCGCCGTCGTAGGTGGCGGCGAGGCCGGCCAGCGAGACTGGGGCCGTGGCCTTGGCGACGGCGAAGCTGCGGACCACCTCGGTGGCGGCGTTGTAGTTGGCGTTACCCAGCTGCAGTGCGGTGACGGTGACGGTGCCCGCACCGGTGAGCGTGAGCGTGGAGCCCGAGACCGACGCCGGACCTTCGACCGTATAGGTGACGGGCAGGCCGCTGCTGGCGGTGGCGGCCAGCGCGATCGGTGCCGTGCCGAAGGTGGTGTTGGGCAGGCTGGCGAAGGTGATCGCCTGCGTGGCGGCGGTCACCGTGAAGCTGCGGGTCACGCTGCTGGCGGCGCCGTAGGTATCGTTGCCGAGCTGCGTGGCGGCGATGGTGACGGTGCCGGCGCCGGTGAGGGTGAGCGTCGAACCCGAGAGGGAGGCCGGGCCGGAGACGACCTCGAACGCGACGGGGAGCCCGCTGGTGGCCGTCGCCGCCAGCGCGAACGGCGCCGAGCCGAAGACCCGCTCGGCCGGGGCGGTGAAGGCGATGGTCTGGGCGAGTTTGCCGACCACGATGGTGCGCTCCACGGCTGCGGCGGGGAGGCGGTTGCCGTCACCGGCCTGGGTGGCGCGCACGGTCACGGTGCCGGCGCCGGTGGCGGTGAGGATGCCCCCCGAGAGGGAGGCCGGGCCGCTTACCAGTTCGATGGATACGGGCAATCCGGAACTGGCGGTGCCGCCGAGTTCGAGGGTGCCACCGATGATCATGCTCGGGGACGGCGCAAAGGTGATGGTCTGCGGCGCCGGCGTGATCGTGAGCACGCCATCGACGTAGTTGAAGGCGTACTGGTCGTCGACTCCGCCCGAGGCCGCGACGGCGTAGGTGCCCACATTCGCCGCCGGCCCGGCGGCGGTGGCGGCGGTCGGGGCGGTCGTGAGCGAGGCGACGGAGTCGCCGCCGCGGAAGCCGGAATAGGCGACGGTGAAGGCCGGATTCGGGTCGCCGTAGGTGCGACTGGCACTGCTAGCGGTGACCGTGAGCGGCGCCTTGGCGATCGTCAGCACCAACGTCGCCGGATTGCTCGTGCCGCTGTTGTTCGTGGCGGTGAGCGTCACGTTGAAGGAGCCCGCTGCTGTCGGGGTGCCGGAGATGACACCGGTGGTGGTGTTGAGGCTCAGCCCGCCGGGCAAGCCCGTCGCCGCGTAGCTGGTGGGCGAGGCGGAGGCCGTGATCGTGTAGTTGACGATCGCTGTGCCGTAGGTGCCCGAGGCCGTGAGCGCGCTGGTGATCGCGGGCGTGCTCACGCCGCCGATGGCGAGCTTGAGGGCGCCCGTCTGGGTGGTACCCGAGTTGGTGCCGTAGCGGAAGAGGTAGTCGGGGTTGCTCAGCCACGTGCCGGAGCCGCCTGCTGTTTGGATCGAAACGTCGATCCCGTAGGCGGTGGCCGTCTCGCCGAAGACGACCCAGTAAGTCGTCGAGGGATCGAGGGTGACGTTGCCCGTCCACACGTTGTACGCCCCGGCGGTCAAGGCCGCGGGGTTGGTGAGGGTCGCCAGCACGGTTCCCGGGATGCCGGCCGCGTTGGTCCGGATGGTCACCACGGGGGTTGGCGTGCCGGTGACAGTGTGGAGCAGCGCCGCGACTTTCGTGAGGGTGAGCGGCGCGCCGGCGCCGGTGGTGAAGCGCTGGGCCGGCCGGTTCGTGGAGGCCAGGCTCGCGGTCACGGTGGCAGCGGTCGTGAGCGTGTGCGCATCGAAGACGCTCGTCGCGCCGACGACGAAGAAATCGCCGGTGGCGAAGCCGCCATCCGCCAGCGCGTTGCCGGCCGTATCGGAGATCCCGGTGCCGGTGTTCTTCAGGTCGAGCCGGAGTTGGCCGTCGCCGGAAAGCGAAGTGACCGCGACATCATAGACCAGGCCGCTCACGGGCGTGATCGAGCCGATCGTGCCCGCGACCGAGCCGCCGATTGAAGTGAGCGTGAAGTCGTTCACATCGCCCCCCGTCACCGTGTCGTTGAAGGTCACCCGGTAGGTCACAGGGCCAGAAGGCACAATCAAATCGGTCGGGCTTTGCCGCGCGATGCTCGAAAGCAACGGCGCGGTGGTGTCGATGACGATGGCCTCGTTGGCCCCGAGCGAATTGGCCGCACCGGGACTCGCCAGAGTCAACGTGGCGTCGTTGCCCACCGAGTCCTTGACCGTGCCGCCGTTGAGTGCCAGCGAACCGGTGCCCGTATAGTCGAGGTCCGCCGAGGTGTCGCCGGCCTGCACCGTGTAGGCGAAGGTCAGTGTCGTGGTGCCCGAGCCGCTCGCGTAGTTGATGGTGCGATCGGTCGCACCCGTCTCCAGGGTCAGCTGCGGCGTGCCGGTGACGGTCACCGCCTCGCCAAAGCTCACTTGGATCGAGATCGCCGCTCCGGCCTTGTAGCTCCCGTTCGCCGTCGAGGACGACACGCCGGTGACGCCCGGTCCTTGGGTGTCGACCGTGGCGTTGGTGGTGTCGGCGGTGGTCTTGGTGTTGCCGGCGTTGTCGGTGGCGGTGATGGAAACGTTGAGGTTCGAGCCGTTGCTCGAAGCACCTACGATAGAGTACGTGGCCGTCCAGGTGCCGCCGGAGTTGCTGGCGGCGACGGCGGCGCCGCCGCCGAAGGCGCTGAAGTTCACGGCGACAGCGGAGATGGTGTCGGCGTTGTTGTCGCCGGTCCCGGTGTTGTCCCACGTGGCGGTGAGCGTGTCGCCCGAGAGGAAGGCTCCGCCGGCGCCGCTGCCGCCCGAGATGGAGATGTTTCCGTCGGTCACCGTCGGTGCGATGCTGTCGACGGTGGCGTTGGCCGTGTCCGCCGTGGTGGTTGCGTTGCCGGCGTTGTCGGTCGCGGTGATGGAAACGTTGCGATTGGTCGCGTCGATCGCGCCGGCAACGATGCTGTACGTGGCCGTCCAGATGCCAGCCGCATTGGTCGCGGCGACGGCCGCGCCGCCGCCGAAGGCGCTGAAGTCGGCCGTGACCCCGGAGATGGTGTCGGAGTTGTTGTCGCCGCCGGCGGTGTTGTTCCAAGTGGCGGTGACGGTGTCGCCGATCTTGAAGGCGCCACCGGTGCCAGTCGCGCCGGAGATGGAGATGTTTCCGTCGGTGACCGTCGGCACCGTGTTGTCGACGGTGGCGTTGGTGGAGTCGGCGGTAGTGGTCGAGTTACCGGCGTTGTCTGTCGCGGTGACAGAGACGTTGAGGTTGGTGCTGTCGATGGCGCCGGAAATGATGGTGTAGGTGGCCGTCCAGGTGCCGCCGGAGTTGCTCGCGGCCACTGCGGCGCCGCCTCCGAAGGCGCTGAAGTTCACCGTGACGCCGGAAATGTCGGAGTTGTTGTCGCCGCCGGCGGTGTTGTTCCAGGTGGCGGTGACGGTGTTGCCGATCTTGAAGGCGCCGCCGGTGCCGGACGCACCGGAAATGGAGATGTTGGCGTCGGTAACGGTCGGCGCCACGCCGTCGACGACCAGATCCTGGTTGTCCCCGAGCGAACCGGCTGCGCCGGTCGCAGCCAGGGTGAGTGTGGCATCGTTGCCAGCAGCGTCTTTGATCGTGCCACCATTGAGCGCCAAAGCTGTTGTGCTCTGATAATCGAGGTCTGCCGAGGTGTCACCGGCCTGCACGATGTAGTTGAAGTTTAGCGCGCTGGTGCCACTGCCGCTGATGTAGCTAACCACCCGATCGATCGCTCCGGTTTCAAGCGTGAGTTGTGGCGTGTTCGTCACCGTTACTGTTTCGGTGAAATTCACCTGGATGCTGATGGTGTCGCCCAACTTGTAGGTGGCATTCGCCGTGCTCGAGTTCACCGAGCTCACCGTGGGCCGCACCGTGTCGATGGCGTAGTTGTTCGAGTTCGTCGTGCCCGACCCGGCCGTCGAGGTGGCCACGCTCGTGACCCCGGCCATCGCCATGCTGATCACGTTGGTGGCGTCCGTGACGCTGGCGGTGGGCGTGAGGGTGGCCGTCCAGGTGACGCCGCCGTCGCTGCTGCTTACCGTGCTGAGCGTGCCGTTGGCCACGCTCACGTCCGAGTTGTCGAAGCCTGTCACGGCTTCGGAGAACGTGAACGTCACCAGCGAGGTCTCTCCCACCGATAGCGCGTTGTCCGCCACCACCACGCCCACCGTTGGCTCGTTGACGAAGTTGCTGACGGTGATGCCGTTGCCGGTGGTGTCCGCCACGGTCACTGCCGTATCGGCCCCGCGGGCCCAGTCCTCGGCCGCCGCCAGGTTGTACGTGATCTCGCCCTCCGAGCTGGTGCCGTTCTGGTTCAGTCGGGTGGTCAGCGCGGCGATGTCGGTGCTGTTGAGCGTGACGGTGAAGCTGGTGGCGCTGGTGACGTCCACGCTGCTGCTGGTCAGCGGGTAGGCGATGGAGTCGCCGCTGACGCTGAACTTGCCGATGTCGATGTCGTTGGCCGATCCCGCGAGGCTGACGAAACCGGTGCCGGTGACCACCAGGGCACCGGTGCTGGCGTCGTAGGTGGCGCTGGTGATGATTGGCGCCGGCACGGTGGCGATCACGCCATTGCCGGTGGTATCGGCCACCGTCACTGCCGTGGCGGCCCCGCGGGCCCAGTCTTCGGCCGCCACCAGGTTGTAGGTGGTACCGCTGGTGGAACTGATGCCGCTGCGGTTCATGAACAGGTTCACCGCCGCGCGGTCGGTGGCATTGAGCGTCACCGAAAAGCTGGTGCCGTTGGTGATGTCCACATTGCTGGTGGTCAGCGTGTAGCTGGCACCGCCTTCGCCGCTGAGCGTGAGCTTCGTGATGTCGATGTCGTTGTTCGTGCCGGAGCGGGTGGTGAAGCCCGTGCCGGTGACGGCCAGCACGCCGGTGCTGGCGTCGTAGGTGGCGATGGTGATGGCCGGCACCGGCACGTTCGACACCGTGATGACGTTGTTGCTGTCGGCCATGCCACCGTCGTTGATGTCGGTGTTCCAGTAGTCCAAGGTCGACAGCGTGTAGGTGCTGATGTCGGTGGAAGTGGTGCCGTTGCGGTTGAACAGCAGCTCCACCGCCGCCTCATCGGTGGCGTTCAGCGTGACGGAGAACGAGGTCTCGCTGGTCACGTCCACGTTGCCGGTGGTCAGCGTGTAAGTGGTGGCGCCTTCGCCGCGCATCCGGAGATTGCCGACCGTGATGTCGTTGGCGGAGCCCGGCAGGCCCACCAGCCGGGTGCCCGTGACCACTAGCACATTGGTGCTGGCGTCGTAGGTGGCCGAGGTGATGGTGGGTGTTGCGACGCTGTTGACGGTCACGCCGTTGGTGGTGTCGGCCACCGCGCTGGCCGTGGCATCCCAGCTGGACGCGGCGGAGAGGTTGTAGGTGGTGCCGTTCACGGCGGTGGTGCCGTCGTAGTTCCACAGCCCGTTCACGGTCACCCGGTCGGCCGCGTTCAGCGTGATCGAGAACGTGGTGGCGCTGCTGGCGGTCACGCTGCTACTGGTCAGCGTGTAGGTGCCGCCGTTGCTGCCGGTTACGGTCAGCTTGGTGGGATCGATGGTGTCGCCGGTGGTCATGCCGCTGCCGGTGACCGACAGCACGCCGGTGCTGGCGTTGTAGGCGGCGCTGCTGATGGCGGCGGCGGAGGCGACCGTGATGTCGATGTCATCCACTTCCGCCGTCACGGTGCCGCCGAACGCCATCCGGATCTCGTCGACGCTGTCAAAGGCGGAAGCGAAGCTCAGTTGGCCGTAGCCATGGAAGAAGTCCTGAAAAACGTTGTTGTCGGTCCCCGTGCCGACCATCGTGTAGGTGATGTTGCCGGCACTGTCGCTGCTCCGCAGATCCACCGTTTCGCCGGCCACCACCTGCGAACCGTCGCGCCAGCCGGAGATCGTGACCGACATGGTTTGGGCGTAGGTGCCGTAGACGTCGTTGGAGCTGGCGGCCAGGCTGAACGAGTTGAGGTCGAAGTTCGTGCCGTCCGTGGAAGCGAACGAGAACTGCGACACGTTCGCGACCCCGTCGTTCAGGTCCAGGTTCCAGATGAACACACGATCGTTGGCACCGCCAAGGAGGGCGACGGTTTCGTTCGAGTTCGCAACCGCCATGTCCACCGCGCTGGCGGCGCTGAAGGTCCAGGTGCCGACCGGCTGGCTGGTGGCGTTGACGGCTGAGATCAGGCCGGCGCTGTCGAAGTTCTGGTCGCTCACGGCCAGCAGCCCCACGTACGAACCCAGGGCCGGCGACACGAAGGCGGTCTCGGCGGTGACCTGGCCGCGCTGGGCCTCCAGCACCCAGTCGCCGCCGAACATTGCCGAGCCGGTGGGGTCGTCCGACGCCGCCACGTCTGCACCGGTGGCCCGCGACAGTTGATCCAGGAACGCAGCACCGGCCTGGCCAGCACCCAGGTTGCACCCGTAGAACAGAAGGTCGCCGCCCGGCTCCAGTGCTTGGCCGATAGCGACGAGTTCGGATTGTACGTTCGTGGTTGAGAGCGCCGCCTGCCCGAGCTTGCGCGAACCTAGTTGCAGCTGGCCCACGGTACCGTGGGAGACGAGATGCATCGCTTGGTAGCCCGAGTGTGATTCGGCCCACTTCGCCACCTGCGCGAGTTCGTCGCTGGTAGGATCGAGCAGCACTATCTCCACTCCCGGTCGCACGGCCGCCACCAGCGTTTCATGATCAGCCACGGCCTGATCGATGAACACGATCTCCCGTACCGGAGCGCCAAATTCAGCGGCCGAAACGGTGGGGGACAGCGGCAGGGCCAAGACTGCCATGCCGATGGAGCCAACCAACAGCGCCCCAGTCGGGCCGAGGCGGTGAGGGAAATGCGACAGGATGACAGTAGCCAGACGAAATAGGGGCAAGATCATGGGACGAGGCATCTGGAAGAATGGAAGGAAAACCGGACCAAGCGCTTCATGGCACAACGGTCCCGTTGGCAGGTAATCTCGGTCCGGGCGCATGGGTGCACCAGAGCGTGAGTTGTGGCATAGGGTCGAAGTACCATCTCGAGTCCGCGGCCCGGTCCTGCCGCGATCGATGGTGAGAAAACCCGATGCTAGTCGGTCGATCCTTCGCAGTCTGAAGAGGAAAGCGCCGGCTGGAGCAAAACGCCTCCCACCGCAAATTCGGGCGCAAGCACCCGCCCACAAGCGGGGACGGAGAAAGCCCCAGGCAGAATGCCGAACCTGCAACCATGACCGATCGCCCCGCGCAATAGCGCTGACGCTTGCGGGAGCGAGGTCCGCCCGACCTTCAGCATCGGTCCTCAGCCGAAGGTCTTGGCGGGTTGCACGCCGCAGCAGTCGTGCCAATACCCAGCGATCATGTAGGCTTCGAGGAAAGCTGGAACCGGAGCCGTTCGGCGTGGGGCGATCCCTTTAGCCAAGCCGGCGCACCGGAGTCATGGTCTGGAGACGATGGTGGCGGTCACATCGGTGCCGTCGGGATCGACGAGGCGGGTGGCGAGAGCCTTGGCGGGGGCGGGGCGGCCGCAGGAGTCCTGGCCGGCGCCCAGGGTGAGCTTGGCGAGGCCGTCGACGGTGAGGGCGTCGCCGCTGGGTTGCGACAACGCGCCGCCGGCGATCTTCACCTCCACGGTGCCGCCGGGGGCGAACTGCAGCAGGGGCCGGGCGAAGTCACTGGCGGCGATATCATGGACGACGACCAAGCCGTTGACGGTGGCGACGCCGGGGGCGTAGAGGCCCGCGTAGCCGACGGTGGCGTTGTAGTTGGCGTTGCCCTGATGGATGCCGCCGAGCTTGCCGTCGGTGGTGACGATGCCCGCGGCCGCCACGTCGGCCCACCCGGCGTAGTTGGCGTCGGGCCTGGTGACGCCGGGGTTGGTGGCGGTGCCGACCGAGTAGATCGTGAAGTGCGTCGTCTCGTTCGCGCCGGCGAGGATGATGGTCGCCTTGCCCTGCATGTATTCGACGCCGCTCTGGTTGTAGAGCGCGGGGGCTTTCGGTCCGCTGGCGGTGGCCGGATCGAGCACGACGGTGATCGCGCCCGCGCCGGACATTTCCACCTGTACGATGCTGCCCTGGGGATCGAGGAACGACATGCGGGAGATCTCGCTAATCCCTCCGACTGAGAAGGTGCCGGCGGTACCGGAGAGCAGGAATTGGTCGTAGGTCGCGCCGTTGGGATGGTGGATATTCTGCCACTCGGGCCGGGTGAAGACAGCGCCGGCGGTGCGCTCGCCGGCGGCGGGCAGGACGCCGAGGACTGTGGGCGTGGTGATAGTGTCGCCACCGGAAAGGGTGGCGACCGCGTCGTAGAAGCCGGCGTCGCCGGGGGTGAGCGAGGGAAAGCGCAGCGTCGCATCGGTCGCGGCGATCGGCCGGCCGTTGCGGTACCACTGCACGGACTTGGCGTCGGCGGCGGCAAAGCCAAGGGCCGTCGGTTTGCCGACGGTTCCGGAGAGCGCGGTGGAGGCTGGCGCCGTGACGGTGGGATTCAGCGGGATCACGCGTACCGTGGCGGTCGCGCTCGGTGTTTCGCCCGACTCGTTGCGCGCCACGGCATGGTAGACCCCGGCATCACTCGGCTGCAGGTTGGCGAGCAACAGAAACGACCCACCCGACAGCGGAAGGGGAACGCCGTTCTTGTACCAGAGGATCGAGGGCGCGGGGTTGCCGGACGCCGCAACCGACAGCTTCAGCGACTCGCCGGGCGCGGCGGTGCAGTCGGTCGGATGGGCGGTGATCTCGGGCGGGGTTGGCAGCTGCGGCAGCGTTCCGGCCGGAGTGAGTTCGAAGTTCGCGTTGTGGGAGATCTCACGGAACGTGATGCTGCCCGTCGGAACCGCGTTGCGCAGGTCGTACCAGCCGTTGGCGTAACCACTCCAGCCGAGGTTGAAATGCACCGTGTGCTCGCCGTCGTAGCCATCACACACCAACGCGTGGGCGACCCACAGGTTGTTCATTCCCCACATGATCGGGCGTCCGTTGTCGATGTCGGTGCGGACTCGGCGCATCCATTCTTCGTTCGTGAAGTACCGGCGGTAGAGGCGTTCCGTGCAGGTGTATCCGAGGAACTCGCGAAGCGCCGGGGGCTCGTACCATCCCGTGGTGCCGCCGGCCTCAAACCACGAGTTTGCCAGAATCGAGCAATGAAACATCAGCCGGGCCACTGCGTCCTGCTGGACGGTCGGAGACGCGCGGGTCAGACCGGCTGTGGGCATGTTGTCCCAGTCGTAGGGTTCGAGGCCGACTTGGGAGACCCTTCCGCCGCTGCCGGTGGAACGATAGTCCTTGGCGATCGCGAGCGG
Source organism: Verrucomicrobiota bacterium (assembly GCA_023446735.1). Taxonomy (GTDB): domain Bacteria; phylum Verrucomicrobiota; class Verrucomicrobiia; order Opitutales; family Opitutaceae; genus CAJCBL01. The sequence goes on along the minus strand of JAEXPQ010000303.1, from coordinate 13,843 downwards.
CCACCGGTGGTAGCGGAGAATGATGGCCAACGCGGTCGCGCTGCAACCGGTCGGGGCCCGTCCCCCGGGCCCCCCCGGAGCGGGAGGACAGTAGAGGTTGTAGGGGTCCAACTGGTCCCACGCCGCGGTGGCAAGCAGCCGCATGTCCGAAGCGGCCGTCGTCGCGGAGTTTGCTGTGGCCGAAGAAGCCGGATCGAGGAGGCGGGCCCATTCGGCAGCGAAGCCGTCCTGGGCCCTGTTGGACAAAGTGGCGGTGCCCTGTACGTAGCCGAGTTCTGCCGCCAGTTCGGCCTCGATGATACTGCGGAATGCCGGCGGGAGAGCGTCGTAGCTTCCGTTCATCGCGTAGAACTTCACCGGGGGACAGTTCGAGTCGGCCCGTACCAGCACGAAGCCCGTTGCGCTGGTGGCGACGTAGCCGATCACGATCCGCTCTTCGGTGAGCAAGGAGACGGTATTCCAGCTCTCCTGCTCCCGACGCGCGGTGGCGACCGAGGATCGATTGCTCTTCTCTTCGTGGAACCGTTGCGCCGCCTGTTGGGCTTGCTGGAGCGTGATCGGTGCCGCATCGAGCACGCTGCCGGCGGGGAGGCCTAGCCAGAGCAGGGTGCGGATGAGCCGTAGAAATGGTGTCGACGACCTTTGGCGGCACGAGGGGGCGTGTCTCATGGTTACGAAGGAGTTTGGCTCCTCGTGCGGCGCAGGGGAACGGCGAGTCTCCTGGGCTCTTTCCTTCGCGAGTTCCCGCACCAGCCCGAGGCGTTCGGGATGAACGTAGCGAACCCCCACCGACGTGCAAGATGCGTCAGTGGCGGCCAGTTACCGCGATGCGCCCACGACCTTCGCTTCTCCCCGGCTTCTCCGGGGAGTCGGCCAGCCCAGTTTCCTACGGCCCGCCGATCACCGCAGTGGTCACGTCGGTGCCGTCGGGGGCGAGGAGGCGGGTGGCGAGGGGCTGGGCGGGGGCGGGGCGGCCGCAGGAGTCCTGGCCGGCGCCCAGGGTGAGTTTGGCGAGGCCGTCGACGGTGAGGGCGTCGCCGCTGGGTTGCGACAGGGAGCCGCCGGCGATCTTCACGTTCACGGTGCCGCCGGGGGCGAACTGGAGCAGGGGCCGGGCGAAGTCGCTGGCGGTGATGTCGTGGATCACGACCAGTCCGTTGACAGTGGCGACGCCAGGGGCGTAGAGGCCCGCGTAGCCGACGGTGGCGTTGTAGTTGGCGTTGCCCTGATGGATGCCGCCGAGCTTGCCGTCGGTGGTGACGATGCCCGCGGCCGCCACGTCGGCCCAGCCGACGTAGGCGGCGTCGGGTTTGGTGACGCCCGGGTTGGTGGCGGTGCCGACCGAGTAGATGGTGAAGTGCGTGGTGGCGTCGGCACCGGCGAGCACGATCGTGGCCTTGCCCTGCATGTACTCGACGCCGCTCTGGTTGTAGAGCGCCGGCGCCTTCGGTCCGCTGGCGGTGGCCGGATCGAGCACTACGGTGATGGCGCCCGCGCCGGACATCTCCACCTGCACGATGCTGCCATTCGGATCGAGGTAGGACATGCGGGCGATCTCGCCCGGATCGGCGGTGAAGGTGCCCGCGGTCCCGGAGAGCAGGAACTGGTCGTAGGTCGCGCCGTTGGGATGGTGGATATTCTGCCACTCGGGCCGGGTGAAGACAGCGCCGGCGGTGCGCTCGCCGGTGGCGGGGACGAGCCCGACCACGGCGGGCGCCGAAACGGTGGCGTTGTTGCCGGACACCATGCAGTCGTAGAGCCCGACGTCCGAGGCGGAGACGGCGGCGAGGCCCAAGGTGGAGGCGGTGGCTCCCGCGATCTGCCGGCCATTGCGGAACCACTGGTAAGCGAGTTGCACGTAGTGCTCGGTGCCGACCGAGAGTGTCGTGCCGGCGCCGGCGCTCACGAACCGGCTCTCCGGCTGCCGGGAGATCGGGCCCGGCGGATCGAGTGGCGGGACGACTGCGATGGCCGGGTCGGGGAGCGGGCGGGCGTTCATGCCGTCGCCCAAGAAATAGCCGGGGTGGGGCGGCTGGTTGTAACCGGAGTTCTGCCACGAGATCGCGACGCGGTACTGCGGGTCGTGCATGAGCGTGGGAAGTCGGTCGACGGCGGGGATCGTCGTGGTGTAGATGCGGAGTTCGCGGCTGTCGGCGCTGCGAAGCACGATCTCCTCGCGCCAGTCACCCAGCAGATCGGCGGTCAGGCACGGGTTGGCCTTGGTCCAGTTGTTCACGTGGCAGCCCGTGGCGTCGAGCAGGCGTGTGGTGGTGCCAGTCTCCCAGTTCCACTTGTCGACGCGCGGCGCCCCGCTCGAACCGCCTTCGTTGTTCGAACCGTCGAAGATCTCGCGCAGGTGGTCCGCGTCCCACCAGACGGCGTGGTTCATCGAGGAGGGGCGGTTGGTCGAAATCTGGTTGCCTGTCGCCGAGTAGAGGCCGCCGGTGGCGCCCCAGAGCTCGGATCCGGGGAAGCGGGGATCGATGTCCATCGCAATCCCGCGGCCGACATCGGGCCATTTGCCGGTGGAGGTGTTGAATTCGACCGGAACGCCGAAGAGGACCGTGCCCGTGGCGGCGGCACGGAAGGTCAGGCCGAAGTGGCCGTTGTTGCCGGTGTCCTCGTGGCAGGCCCAAACCTCGAGACCTGGGCGGGATGGATCGAGATCGGAAACGTGGAGCGCGTCGCCGTGGTGGAGCTCGGTGCTGTAGAGCGCGCGCCCGTCGTCGTCGATGGTCGCCGAGCCGTAGACGATCTCCTGCCGGCCGTCGCCGTCGACATCGGCGACGCTGAGGTTGTGGTTGCCCTCGCCATCGACTTCGGCGCTGCCGGGCCGGCCGTCGGTGCTGTCAAAGACCCAACGTTGGGACAACCGACCATCCCGCCAATCCCAGGCGGCGAGCACGGCGCGGGTGTAGTAGCCGCGGCACATGACGAGCGATGGGCGTTGGCCGTCGAGGTACGCGACGCAGGCGAGGAAACGGTCGACGCGGTTGCCGTAGCCGTCGCCCCAGTTGGCGACGTTGCCGCGCGGCGGCAGGTAGTCGGCGGTGGCGAGGGCGCGACCGGTGCGTCCGTCGAAGACGGTGAGGAATTCGGGGCCGGAGAGCACGTAGCCGCTGGAGTTGCGGTGGTCGGCCGTGGCGTCGCCGATGACCGTGCCCGCGCCGTCGACGGTACCGTCGGCGGTCTTGCAGGCGAGCTCGGCCCGGCCGTCGCCATCGAAGTCGTACACGAGAAACTGGGTGTAATGGGCGCCGGCGCGGATGTTGCGCCCGAGGTCGATGCGCCACAGGCGCCGGCCGGCGAGGGTGTAGGCGTCGAGGAGGACGTTCCCGGTGTAGCCGGCCTTCGAGTTGTCCTGCGCGTTGGACGGTTCCCATTTGACGACCAACTCGTACTCGCCGTCGCCGTCGAGGTCGGCGGCGGAGCAGTCGTTGGCCCGGTAGAAATGGGTGCCGCCGCCCGGGACGGTGCCATCGGGCGGGGTGTCGAGCGGGAGGGACAGATACGGTTGCGCGACGGCTCCGGCGGGCACGGTGAACACGCGGCTGGCGGTCTGCTCGGTGCCGCTGGTCACCGGGCGCACGAAGTACGTCTGTGCGGCGTCGGTGCTGGCGCCGGTGTCGACGAAGTCGGTGGTGGTGAGGAGTGGCGTGGTGTTGAGCTTCACCGGCTCGCCGGTGCCGGAGATGCGGTAGAGGTTGAAGGCGGTGTCCGCGGTGTCCGTGCCGAGCAGGCGCCAGCCCACGTGGATGCGACCGTCGTTCTGTTTGATGGCCACGACGCCGCGGTCGAGGTGTTCCATGCGGTACTGGCCGGCGGCGGGGCCCGCGCAGAAACAGACGGTGGCCACGGAGGCGAACAGGGGGAGAAGGCGGAGTGTCATGGAAGGTCGGAGATGGCGAGGGGGCGTGGGGCAATTGGGCGGCGGCGCCGCGGCTGACCACGCGCCGAGGCGCAGATCGCGCGGGGACGAGCTGTCGCCCTGCAGGTTGCTAGCCGGACAACGGGGCGCCCGAAGCCTTGCAGCCGCTCGGACAGTTGGGCGTCGCCGCGACCGCGGGGAGCGAGGGCGAGCGCTCGTCCGTCGGGCGCTACCAACCCGCGAGCGCGATCGCCGGCAAGGTGCCGTCGTCGGCATCGAGCAGGGCGGAGGCGAGCGACTGTGCCGGGGCGAGTCGCCCGCAGGAGTCCTGCCCGGCGCCCATCGTGACCTGGGCGAGTCCGCAAACGGTGACGCGGTCGCCGTTGGGTTGGGCGAGCGAGCCGCCGGCGATCTTGACCGCGACCGCACCGCCGCGGGCGAAACGCAGGTGGGCCTGGGCGTTGGCGCTGGCAGCGATGTCGTGGATTACGACCGTTCCGCCGACCGTCTCGACCTCGGGCGCGTAGAGGCCGGTGTGTCCGACCGCGGCGCGATAGGCGACGTTGCCCTGATGGATACCGCCGAGCGCGCCGTCGACGGAGGCGACGCCGGCCGCGGCGATCGTGGCCCAGCCCGCGTAGGGGGCGTCCGGTTTGGTGACCCCGGGATTAGTGAGAGTCCCGACCGAGTAGATGGTGAAATGCGTGGTCCGATCGGCGCCGACGAGGAGGATCGTGGCGTGGCCCTGCATGTAGGCGACGCCGGTCTGGTTGTAGAGCGCGGGCGCGGTGGGTCCGACGGCGGTGTCGGGATCGAGCACGACGGTGATGGCGCCGGCGCCGGACATCTCGACCTGGACGATACTGCCGTTGAGGTCGAGGAACGACATCCGCGCGATCTGTCCCGGATCGGCGGTGAAGGTGCCGGCGTTGCCGGCGAGGAGGAACTGGTCGTAAATCGCGCCGTTGGCCAGGCGCAGATCCTGCCACTCGGGGCGAGTTGTCACCGAACCGCAGGTACGCAGGCCGGCGGCGGGAACCGGGGCGACGACGATCGGAGCGGCGAGGGTGTCGCCGCCGGGACCGCGGGCGAGGCAGTCGTAGAGACCGGCGTCGGCGGCGGAGAGGGCCGGCAGGGCGAGGGTGTCGCCGCTTGAACCCACCGCGCGGCCGTTGCGGAACCAGTGGATTTCCGTGGCGCCCTCGACGGCGATCTCGAGCCGGGCCGGCTGGCCCTCCGGCGCCCAGTAGGAAGTGGGTTGGTCGGCGATCACGGGGCTCGGCCGCGGCGCGACCTTCAACGTGGCGGCCCGCGAGGCAACCGAGCCGTGGCCGTTGGTCGCGACACATTGGAAGGTCCAGCCATCGTGGTACCCCTCGACGGTGAACGTCCCGAACGCGGCGCCGGTGGCGCCCGCGACGGGGGTGCCGTTGAGGTACCATTGGTAGGTCGGGGCGGGCGCGCCGACGGCCTCCACGGAGAATTCGACCGGGCGGCCGATCTCGACAGCGGCATCGGCGGGCTCGACGACGAACCGCGGCGCGGCCGCGAGCGTGAGGGTCGCCAGCGCGCTCGAGACCGAACCGGAGGCGTTGGCGACGACCACACGGTATTCGCCAGCATCGGACGCTTGGGCGGCCGGGATGCTCCACGCGGCGCCGGTGGCGCCGGGCAGCGCGACGCCGGCCCGGTACCACTGGTAGGTGGGCTCGGGGTAGCCGTCGGCCTCGACGGAGAAGGTGACGGGATCGCCCGGGGCGACCGCCTGCGACTTGGGCTGGCCGATCACGGTGGGGGCGCTGGCGATCGCGCCGATCGGTTTGATCTCGAAGATCGCCTGGTGCGAGGTGGCGCGGAAGGAGTAACCGCCCGCGACGACCGCGCCGCGCAGGTCGTACCAGCCGTTGGCCGCGCCGCTCCAGCCGAGGTTCAGGTGGACGAGGTGGTCGCCGTCGTATCCATCGCACACCACCGCATGGCCGCCGGAGGCGCTCCACATCGCCCAGAAGATCGGCCGGCCGGCGTCGATGTCGGTGCGCACCATCGCCATCCAGTCGGTCAAGGAGTGATCCTCGGCGAAACGCAGGTTGGAGCAGGTGTACTTGAAATAGGTCTTCCACCGGCTCGAGCCGATCCAGGCGGCGGTACCGGCGGCGCCGAACTCGGAATCGCCGAGCACTGCGCAGTGATAAAGAAGGCGGGCGACGGCCCGCTGCTGCGCGGCGCCGGACGCGACCGCGAGGTCGGTCGCGGGCATGTCGGCCCACGCGTAGGGTTCGAGCCCCGCGTCGGCGATGCGGTAGGTCTCGTAGGCGTAGTCTTTCGCGATCCGGTCGGGCCAGCGGTGGTAGCGCAGGATGATCGCGGTGGCGGTGGCGGTGCAACCGGCCCAGGCCCGGCCGCCCGGGCCGCCGGCGGCGGGCGGGCAGAGCTGGTTGTAGGGGACGCCCTGGTTCCAGACCGCCGTGGTGAGCAAACGCTGGCCGGCGTCTTCGGAGGAGGTGGTGGCCGTGGTCGAGGAGAGGGAGGCGGCGCCGAGCAGCCGGGCCCATTCCGAGCCGAAGGCGCGGGTCGCCGCTGTACGGGGGGTGCTGCGAACGGCTTCGAGCTCCGCCGCCAGTTCGAGTTCCAGAATCTCGCGGAAAGCGGGCGGCAGCGCCTCGTAGTTGCCTTCGGTGGCGAAGAACTTGACCGGCGGGCAGTCCGTATCGGCCCGCATCACGAGGTACGCGCCGCCATCGCTGGCGACATAACCCACGGTGGCGCGCTCGGCGTCGACGAGCGGGGCCAGCGCCCAGGCGGTGCTGGTGGCACTGAGGCGGGCCGCGGTGGACCCGGAGTCCCGTTCGGCGAGGAAGGTGCGGGCGGCCTGGAGCGCTTCTTCGCCGGTGACGGGGGCGGCGGCGAGCACGCTGCCGAGGAGGAATCCGATCCAGAGAATCAGCACACGCATCGGTGCGAACGCCCCGGGCCTGGTGCGCGCGCCACCCGGTGTAGTGGAGAACCCATGGAGCGATGGCTGGCGCGCGTGCGGGATCATGGCTGCGGAAGACGCAGGCGCATCGGTCCGCCCGCCGCCCGAGTGTAGGGTGGCGGGCAGGGGGATCGCGGCCGCGTCCGGTGCGGCGCGGGATGGTAAATGCCGGAGGAATAATCACTTGCGGGCGGGATGGTTTGCCGCGGGACGGCGGCGACCCGGGAATCAGCCCCATGGTGAATGAGGGGTTGCCGTGGCGCGGGATGGGCGGTGCGCGGCGTGTATCCGGGAAGCCTCCGCGGGGGCCGGAACGTGGTGGGGCGAAAGCCGCGAAGGACTTCGCCTCAGCCAGACAATTCGATCGCCGCGGCCAGCGAGCTTGCTCGCGCTCCGAAAGGCGCGGGTAAGCACGCTGACAGTGTCCACCAGTAGTGTGGGCGGTCTCGCTCCTAGACTCGCGGCAATTGCAGGTGTTGGCTCAGCCGTAGTCAGCCAGTCGAGGGTCGAGACGACGCGCGTCGAGAGCCGCAGCGTCCAGCGAGACTCCGAGCCAACCAGCGCACTGGATCAGCTCACCGACGGTTTGGCGCTCGTTCCTCGACCCTCCTCCCTCGTCCAAATAGACACGGCTCCGCGGGGGCGGCCGAAACTCCGGCGCGTCTCAACCCGGCGACCGTGTCCTGGCCCATCGGTGGCGGGCAAGCGCCGGGTGGTCCATGGCCGCAAACGAAACGCCCGCCGGAAACCGAGTCCGGCGGGCGTCAGGGCGGAGCGGCGAGCCGCTCCCGAGGCGGGAGGCGGCGGCTACGGGCGGGCGACGACGGTCGCAGTCACGTTGGCCCCGTCGGGCTCGAGCAGCGCGCTGCCGATGGTCTGCGCGGGCGCGTCGCGGCCGCAGGAATCGAGGCCGGCGCCCATGGTCAGCCGGGAGAGGCCGGCGACGCCGACGCTGTCGCCGTTGGGCTGCGACAGGGAGCCGCCGGCGATCTTGAGCTGGACCGCGCCGCCGCGTGCGAAGCGCAGGTACGGCTGCGCGGTGCCGCGGGCGGTGACATCGTGGACGACGACGAGGCTGGCGACGCTGGCGACTCCGGGGGCGAAGAGGCCGGTAGGGCCGAAGTCGGCGTTGTAGCCGGCGTTGCCCTGGTGGATGCCGCCGAGCTTGCCGTCGACGGTGGCGACGCCCGCGGCGGCCACGTCGGCCCAGCCGGCGTAGGGCGCGTCGGGCCGGGTGACGCCGGGGTTGGTGAAGGTGCCCACCGAGTAGATCGTGAAGTGGGTCGTCGTGTCGGCCCCGGAGAGAACGATGGTCGCCTTGCCCTGCATGTATTCGATGCCGGATTGGTTGTAGAGGGCGGGGGCCTTGGGGCCGCTCACGGTGGTCGGGTCGAGGACGACGGTGATGGCGCCGGCGCCGGACATCTCAACCTGCACGATGCTGCCCTGCGGATCGAGGAACGACATGCGGGCGATCTGCCCGGCGTCGGCCGTGAAGGTGCCAGCGGGGCCGGTCAGGAGGAACTGGTCGTATGTATTGCCGTTCGGGTGGCGGATGTCCTGCCACTCGGCCCAGGTGGTGACCGAGCCGGCGGTGCGTTGTCCCGAGGCGGGGACCAGACCGACGACGATCGGGGTCGAGAGGGTGTCGCCGCCCGGACCGGTGACGAGGCAGTCGTAGAGGCCGACCTCGGTGGAGGTCATCGCGGGGATGCTCCACGCGGCGGAGCCGGCGCCGAGCGGGCGGCCGTTGCGGAACCACTGGAAGGCGGTGGCGCCGTCCGCGGCCACGAACGGCGTGGCGGATTTGCCCTCGGTGGCGCCGATCGCGTGGGCCTGGCGGGCGATCACCGGGGGAAACGCGGTGCCGACCTGCAGCAGCGCGTTGCGGCTGGTGGCCTGGCCGTGGGTGTTGGTGATCTCGCAGTGGTAGGTGGCGCCGTGCTGGCCCGCGTCGGCCGTGATGGGCCCGAAGGAGGCCGCGGTGGCGCCGGCGACGGCCTGCCCGTTGCGGAACCATTGGTAGGCCAACGGGCCTTCGCCTACGGCGGCGACCGTGAAGCTCACCGCGGTGCCGGCGGCGACGGAGCGGTCCGCCGGCTGGGCGGCGACCCACGGTGCGGGCGCGGTGCGCAGGACGACCGTGGCCGGCTCGCTGGTGCCGATGCTGTCGCCGACCCGCAACTTCACGGTGGCGGTGGAGGCGAGGTCGACGGTGAGGGCGCCCGGGGCGGCGAGGCGCAGCGCGCCGCTGGTCGGGTCGACGGCGCATGCGGCCGCGGCGGTTCCGCCGACGATGGTCCAGCCCTGCAGCGTGGCGCTAGGGTCGGGATCGGCGGCGGCGACCGTGCCGAGGACGGTGCCGGCGGGCGTGCCGGCCGGGACGTAGAAGGCCTGGCCGGGGGCGATCGCGGGCAGGTTGTTGCGTACGTATCGTTGCAGCCACTGCATGGCGGGTTTCTCGGTGCCGTCGGCCGCGAGGAGGGCGGCGCCGTACGAGTCGCGCCACAGGCCGGGCCGGAAGCCCCAGAGGGTGACGCCGACCATGGACGGGTGCTCCCAGAAGAGGGGGAAAATGCGGCGGTAGTCGGTGAGCTGGGGGCTGGCCGCGGTGTCGTCGATGTCCATCTCGGTGATCATCAGTTCGAGGCCGGTGGCGGCGAGGGTGGCGAGATTCGCCGAGAGGGTGTTGGTGGGGGTGCTCTTGATCTCGAAGGAGTGGGCCTGCACGGAGACCACGTCGACGAGGTCCTCGGCCTTGAGCAGGTCGACGATGCGCACGTAACGGGCGGTCTGGGCGCCGTCGTTGAGAAGCCCGTACTCGTTGAGCACGAGCTTCTTTCCCGGGAAATGGCGGCGGGCGAGGCGGAAGGACTCGACCAGCCATTCCCAGCCGGAGGCGCCGGCGCCGCCGAGTGCGTCTGAGTAGTTGGCGGCCTTGTTCGTGGAGAAGGCGATCGTCTCGCCGTTGGGCGGGGCGTGGAGCGGCTCGTTGACGACCTCGATGTAGTCGAGATCGGGGTACCGAGCGGCCACCGCGGCGTACCATTCCTCGATCTCCTCACGTTTTTCGGCGGTTGTGAGGTTCGAGATCCATGCCGGCTGCTGGCTGCCCCAGACGAGGATGTGGAAGCGGAACTTCAGGCCGTTGTCGCGCGCGAGGTTGTAGGCGGCGTCGAGCTCGGTCCACCGCATGGTGTCGCGGGTCTGTTCGACGCTGCCCCACTTGCCGGCGTTCTCGGGCGTGACCTGGTTGAAGTAGTCGAGAAAGCCGGTCGCCTGGGAGGCGCTGTGGCAGCTGCCGAGGAACTTGGACTTGCCGGCTGCGAGCGGCAGGCCGGTCTCGGCCGCGGCGAAGGCCGGCGGGGTGGTGCTGCCGGCCAAGCCGGCGTCGAGCTGGGCGACGGTGTAGTAGACGCCGTCGGGGCCGAAGGCGATCCGGTCGATCTCGAGGCCGTTCTCCCGCGAGCCGATCTGCAGGGTTTGCGGTCCGGCGGCGGGCACGGCGAACTGGAGGCCTTCCTCGCCGAAGAAGCCCGACGAGAGCTGGATCCACTTCCACACGCCGCTGGTGGTGACGCTGCCGGCGCCCCACAGGCTGTCGGAGGCGGTCACCACCGCGTTGGCGTCGGTGAAGCCGACGTTCCAGAGGTTGTTGGCCATCACCCATTCCCCCTGTTCGGTCGGGGACTTGGTGCCGAAGCCGTTGCCGTAGAAAAAGCTGTCGTCGTCGGCGCCGCCGGCGCCGATCCGCACGCGCACGTAGAGGTTGTAGGTACCCGCCGCGGGGAACGAGACGGTGAACGACGCGACCTTGGCGGCGGAGCCGGGGCAATCGGTGTTGGGCGTGCGGGAGAGGTCGGTGGCGGGCGCGATGGCGCGCGTTGCTCCATCGGTCGAGAGGAGGTAGTCGGCGCCGAGCGTGCCGGATTCGGCTTCGACGACGACCGGTGGTGCGCCGGCGGCGAGAAGCTGGTGAACGGGGAGGGCGATTGCCGCCAACAAGGCGGCGCGTCGGAGTGGGTTCATGGGGAGGTCGGTGGTGGAGGTGGACCCGGGGGAGGCCCGTGCCGCCGTTTCCGGGGCCGGGCATCGGCGGCGGTGTGAGCGCCTCCGGCATAAGGGGTGCGCATTTCTCGGGGGCCCGGCGGACGGAGCAAATCCTCGCACTGCTCCAACTGTAGAATCGTCCCCGGTCGCGCCTGCGGTGAGCGCCGCCGCCTCGGGCCGGTCTCGGGCCTTGGACTGGCCGCTTTCTTTTGGGTTTCCAGCGGCGCCCCGGGGCGCCTTGCTCGCAGCGTGGCAGCTTCCAACACCTCCGCCCTCACCAACCGCATCGCCGCCGGCCGCCAGGCCGTGATGGCCCAGGCCGCGTTCTTCCACGCCCAGTTCGGTCGCGCGACCAGCCATTGGAAACACGACGGCTCGCGCGTGACCGACGCCGACATCGCGATCTCCACGGCGATCTTCGACGAGCTGCGCGCGGCTTTCCCCGCCGACGACTTCTTCAGCGAGGAACTCGCCGTGGGCGAGAGCCCGCTGCCGCGCCGCGGCGAATGGTCGTGGGTGCTCGATCCGATCGACGGCACGAACAACTTCGCCCTCGGCGTGCCGGTGACGGCGATCTCGCTCGGGCTGCTGTGTGACGGCGAGCCGGTGTATGGTTTCCTTTACGACTTGGGTCGGCGTTCGCTCTTCCACGGCGGCCCCGGGCAGGGCGTGTGGGACGGCGACACGCGCCTCCAGCCGCAGTTCGGACGGAGCGGGCGGCACGAACGCATCGTGGCCACGCACTCGCCGATCGATCCGCGCTACGTGCCGCTGGCGGCAGCTGTCCTCACTCGTTTCAAGCTGCGCGGGTTCGGCAGCGGTGCGTTGCACCTGACGTACGCTTCGCTTGGCATCATCGACGTGTGCATGGATTTCACGGTGAAGGTGTGGGACATCGCCGCTGCGGCCGCGATCGCGCGCGAGGCGGGAGCGCCGATGCATTTCTTCGGCACCTCGCCGTTTCCGCTCCAGCAGTTCGATTTGAAGATGAAGGCGCTGCAGTACTGCGCCGGCAGTCCGGAGGCGGTCGCCGAGATCGTGGAGTTGGTGAAGACGGCGCGGCCCTGAGGGCGCCCGTTCCGCCACGGCGGCTCCGCTTCTCTGGCGAGGAGCGCGGAGAGCGCCGCGCTGCGCTCCTCGTTATCGTTCGCGGTCGAGTCGTAGATCGCGTCGTGGAACCAAATCGCTAGTTCCAGCGCGATCCGATCAGCTGGCGCATTGGCTTCAGAATCAAGCTCGCGCAGACAATCCGTGATGTGGTCGCAGTTGTGGTAGTATCGATTTCCGGCCGAGTAGAGCGTCTGAAGCTCCAGGATGAGGGGTGATGGATCTTTCGAGGGAAAGAGACGGCCCCCACAACGAGGACCACCGACAGTGATCAAGGGTGTTCATCGAACCATCGAGCGGCGTGCTTTGACGAGGAAGCCATTGATCGTCTCGTAGTCCGGCCGCTCGGGAAGTTTGGTTTCCGTGAGCGCGCGATCGAAGTCGCGGTGCAGCTCCAATCGCCAGGCATTCACCTCGGGCCATGGAATGTCACCGCGCTTTACGGCGAGCAGGCGGTTCTTGTGGTCCTCGACGCGAACGGGCACCCGTCCCTCGCGAAGCGTGGCCGCACCGGTGAGGAGGAGTCGCACCAAATGCATGGCGTGTTTCCAGCGCACGTGGCCTTGGTTGCGTTGGTCCTGTTCCAGTTTGCGAAACTGGCTCAACGCGTAGCCGTTGAAAGTCTGGAAGACCATCTGGGAGAGGAAGCGCTCGCGCAGAGCCAATAGTTCCTGCCCGAGAGCGCTGGCTGATTCCACGAGCGGGGAGTAGAGGCATTCGAGGACGTTGGGGTTCGCCTTGAGCGCGAGGACGAGAAACTTCTGGAGCTCCCAGTAGCACGACTGCGTGGTGTTATCCTCGAACTGTTCCGGAGCCCCGTAGAGCGACCACTGCAGGTTGGCCGGTGCAAGATACACACCGCGCCGGTCGACGTCGGATTCATCGGTATCAAGACCGTAGGCACGAGATCCGGTGATGCAGGAGAAGATCAGGAGGCTCTTCAGGCCGAAGTCCGCCGTACCGCTCGGATCATCGAGGCGGTCCTTGAAGTGTTTGAGGATCTCGAACTGGTCGATGGTCAAAGCGGCCTCGAAACCATCGGGGAAGCGCACGGTGTAGTTCACCTCGGTGCCGACCGGAGTTCGGGTGATCACTCCCACCGCGCCCCGTGGATGCACGACGGTCTCGTGCGAGCCATGGACGGCGAGCAGCGAGACCACTTGGGTCCCGGCGGGAACGGCTTTGCTGGTGGGTGTCATTGACGACCGAAAATACGGCTCAGTTCGTGGAAATTCTTAGGGCCTTCGCCAGCCGCTCCGCGAGTTTGGCCGCGGCTGGGCGCACACTGGTCGAACGCGGATTCCACGCGAGCACCAGTTCGCGCTTCAATGGCGCAAGTTCTGGGGTGTCCAACTCAAGGAAGGAGCCGACGGGCAGTTCGGCCGTCGCCAGTGCCGGGAGAATGGCGGCGAAGCGCCCGGAGCGTACCGCGGCCAACGCCTGGGGAAACGACTCGCAGGCGAGCGCTGGCTCCAACTCGGAGCCGACCAACCGCGCGGCCTCGCGCAGCCGTTGCGTGAACTGGCCATCGGCCTTCTGGGAGACAAGGGGCAGCGAGGTCAGGACATCCTGCAGGGTGAACTTGGTCTTCCGGCCGATCAGCAGCCTGGGCACGAGGACACGGTAGGAGAGCGGACCCAGGCCCGCGGACTTGAGTCCCGTCACGAGAGCATCGCGACGGATCACGCCGAAATCGATCCGCCCGTCGGAAAGCTGCTGGACGATGTCGTTGGTGCGCAGGTTGGCGGTGGCCAGGCGGATGTCCGGCGCCGCCTCGAGCAGGGCGCCGATCCGTGGAATCACCAGCCACTGGATCAGGCTGTCGCCGGCGGCGATCGTGTAGT
>JAEXPQ010000243.1 GCA_023446735.1 Verrucomicrobiota bacterium | reverse complement strand
GCGCGGGGCAGGTCGCGCACGGCGATCGTCACCTCGTGGGCATGCGGGTTGAACGCGACCATCAGGCGCGTGCTGCCCTGAGACAGGTCGGCGTTGTACACCACCGCCGCGGCCGTGCTGTCGGGCGCGAAACGGAACTGGAAGAAACCCTCGCTGGCGCGGCTGAACTGCCGGAGCAGGCGCCCGCGTTCGCTCTGCCGGAACCGGATCCAGTCGGCGAAGTAGCGGTGCGTGGTCGGGAAGCGGAAGATGCGGCGGTAGTCGAGCGCGTTGAGGTCGCCGCGCAGGTAGGTGTTGTTCACCCCGTGCTTCGAACGCAGGAAATCCTGCCCGGCCGAGAGCATCGGGATGCCGACCGAGCTCATCAGCACCGCGCCCATGAGGTGCGTGCGGCGGCGGTCGTTGGCGGTGGGCGTGTACCCGTTGCCGTCGCCGTTCTCCGTGATCACGTCCAGCCACACCCGGTCGTCGTGCGACTCGGTGTAGTTGACGGTCTGCGCCGGCCACTTCGCGAAGTACCACGGCGAGCCCTTGAGGAAGTATTCGAAGCCCTCGCGCGAGCCCTCGCCGCGCACGTAGGCCGGCATGAACTTGCGGTAACCATCGTTCCACGACGTCCAGCCGGTGTCGCCGAGCGGCCCGGCGATGTGCCCGCGGAAGCTCCACGGTTCGGCGACCAGGATCACGTCGCTCTTCACCTTCTTCAGCGCGGTCTCGATGCGCTTGAGCGGCTCGACGCCGATCAGCTCGGCGAGGTCGAAGCGGAAGCCGTCGACCCCGTAGGCGCGCAGGAAGTGGGAGCAGCTGTCGATGATCAGGCGCAGCGCCATCTCGGAGGAGGCGCGGTAGTCGTTGCCGCAGCCGCTCCAGTTCGTGAGGGAGCCGTCGGCGCCGTCGTCGAAGTAGTAGTGTTTGTCGACGAACATCAGGTGCGAGGGCTCGCCCTGGTGGTTGTACACGACATCGACGATGACGGCGATGCCCTGGCGGTGGAAGGCCGCGACGAGCTCGCGGAACTCCGCGACCTGGGAGGCGCGCGCCGGGTCGCTGGCGTAGGCGCTGGCCGGCGCGAACCAGTTCACCGGCATGTAGCCCCAGTGGTATTCCTCGGTCGTGCGGTTGTCGAATTCCTGTACGGGCTGGAGCTCGACGCAGTTCACGCCGAGGCGTTTGAGATAGAAGTCGGGCCGCTCGACCCATTTCGTCAGCCCGGCGAAACCGAGCCGTTCCTTCGGACCGAGCTCCACCGGCGCCTGCGCCACAAGATCGCGCACGTGCGCCTCGGCGATCACCAGGTCCTGCCATTGCGGCGTGCGGAAACCCTCGGGGCGGGTGAAGACCGCATCCTCCAATACGATACCCGGACCGAGCCGGCCGACGGCCGCGCGCGCGTACGGGTCGAGGATCGGGAACTGGCGGTCGAAGTGGCCGAAGGCGTTGGCCGGTCCTTCGACGACAAACCAGTAGAACCAGCCGTGCAGCTCGCGGTCGAGGCGCAGCTCCCACACGCCGTCGTGCCCGCGCAGAAGCGGGAAGAAGGCGGCGTCCTCGGGTTTCTCGAGCTTCTCCTGGAGCTTGAGCCGCACCCGGCGGGCACGCGGGGCAAAGAGGCGGAATACCGTCTCGTCGCCCTCGATCGCGGCGCCGAGGCGCACATCGGAACGCAGCTTGAAGAAGAAGCCGTCGGGGCGCAGCGACACCTTCTGCTCGCCCGCGGCATCGCTCCAGAGCACCACGTGGTTCTCCGAGAGGTCGAGCGGGGCGACGGTCTCGAACTGGAAGCGGTGCAGGCCGGTGCGGTCGGGCTCGATGGCGAAGTTGCAGTTGCCGAGTTCGTCGCGCACGGCGTTGGGCGCGATCGCCGGCACCTCGAGCCACTGCTGCTCGCCGGTGACGAACTTGAAACGCTGGCGACCGGCGGCGAGAAAGGGGTCCGCCGGTTTGCGCAGCACGAACACGGGCTGCCCGCCGAAGTCCTCCAGTTTCAACTGCCACTCCGGGCGACCGACGGCCTGGCTCCAGCCGTTGAAATCGCCGGCCACATAGAGCTGCGTGGTCTTCGGCTCGATCCACGGATGTCGCTCCGGATCGAGCAGGAACCACAGCTCCTGACGGTTGCTCACGAAATAGCCGCTCTCCGACGCGTAGAACACGCCCGGTACCGGGCGCAGGATCCGGAAGGGGCGCGGCGGCGTACCGAGGAAGATCGGCGGCGGCACCTTGCCGAACCAGTCGCGCGTCAGCTCGATCACGCCCGAATCGGGACTCTCCAACCAGGCTTGGGCGATCGTGTGGCGGCGCGCGCTCATGTGGGGCCCGGATGCTTCCCGCGGCGGCGCCCCCTCACAACAGTTTTTTCCGCCCGCAACGGACGCCGCCCGGGGCAGGATCATCCGAACGCCCGTTGCGGGACGGCCCGCTCATACCAGCCGGTGACCGAGTCGCCCGGTCGGGTCTGAGTGCAACCGAGCTGCACCTGCACCGCGACCGGGGTCTTCCGGAAGTCGAATCTCAGTTCGGCCAGCGCCGCCGCGATCCGGCCGGCCAACGCCAGCATCTGCCGCTTGTCACCAGGCCCGGCGAGCACGGCAGACTCGTCGCCGTCCCCGTCGGCCGTTGCGCTCAACTCGCGTCGCCCCCGGCGCGGCCGCCGTACCAATCGATCTTGCGGGTGGCCCACATGCCCACTCCGAGGAGAACGAAGAGCGCCGCCGTGCCCGCCAGAAGTGCGTAGTCCTGCAACTGCAGGATGAAATAGAGGTACGCGTACGTGCCGACGAGTCCGCCGCCGACCACCACACAGCGTTTCCCCGTCCGCAGCACGCTCGCACTGTACCCGGTCACGAGCGCCGTGCTCGCCGCCGCCGCCGCGCCGTACGCCAGCCCCGCGGCGATGAACTCGCTGAGCGCCAAGTAACCGAGGAAGAACAGCACCAGCGCGACGCCGACCATCAGGTATTGCAACGGATGGATGCGCAGCTTCGCGGTGACCTCGAACAGGAAGAAGTTGGCGAACACGAGCACCAGGAAGAGCACGCCGTACTTGATCGCGCGCTCGACCAGCCGGTACGCATCGACCGGCTGGAGCAGCGTCACATCCACCGCCGAGCCGGTGATCTGGTGCCAGGCCACCTCGTTGCGGTCGGCGCCGTCGCTCCACTGCTGCGGGTACCCGCGCCCGAAATACGACTGTTCCCAGGTGGCGTCGAAACCCTCCGGGCCGACCGTGCGCCGCGTGGGCAGCGCCGCCCCGCCAAAACTCGGGTCCGCCCAGCTCGATTGCAGCGCGATGCGGTTCTGCGCGCCCACCGGCGCGACGGCCAGCCGCGTGCTGCCCTGCAGGGTCATCTCCAACGCGAAGCCCACGCCGGCCGAGCCCGCCGTGGCCCCGTCCAACGGGACCGGCGCCTCGAGGGTCTCGCCCCAGCCGTCGCGCGGCGCGCCGGGTTCGAGCTTCACCGGAAGGTCGCCCCAACGGGCAACCGGCGCCGTGCGCAGGCCGCGCGGATAGGTCAGCGCGACGATCAGGCGGGCCTTGCTCCACTCGTAGGTCGCGCCGTCGACGCCGAGCGCTGCGGGCGCGGGCTGGAAACGGCCCTTCACCTCCAACCGGGTTTCATAAACCGGGATCGTGAAGATGCCGCGGTGCCGCAGCGACGGGTCGAGTTTCCCCTTCACCTCGAACTCGGCCGGCAGGAAATACGCCCACGCGTGCACCGTGCGCACCTCCTCGGTCCGAACCGGCACGCCGCGATGGTCGTTCACTTCCCGCACCGTCTTCGCCGCGTACGTGAACGGCACCGCCAGCACCGGTCCGGCGAGCGTCTGCTCGCCGCCCCAGGTCTGCGCGATCTCGTTGCGCGCCTCCTCGCGGAAGCACAGGCGCTCCCGGCGCACGCCGTCGATCAGCAGCAGCGCGATCCAGAGCAGGCCGATGAGCACGCCGATGGCGCACAGCTTGAGGCCGACCGTGAAATGGCGCAGCACGGCCACAGGCGCGGCGGGCGGGATGGGCGGGGGAATGACGGGAGGAGTTTCCATGCTGCCACGGTCGCACGGGCCCATGAAACGACGATGAAGGCCCGATGAAAACCCGGCGAAAACCACCCCGCGACCTCCGTCTCGGCGCGACGCTCAGGGGATCCGCACACGCCGCGCCGCGATGCTTCGTCCCCTGCGACCGAACGGGGTTCGCGCGGGTCCGCACCGTCGCGCGTCAGCCGGCGGCGTGCAACGCCGCGCGAACGACCTCGCCGACCCGGGTCCGGTCGTACGGCTTCGCCAGGAACACGCACCGCGCCTCCGGCAAGCCCTGTCGCGCGAGGTCCAGACTGTATCCGCTCGCCAAAACCGCGCGCAGGCGCGGCTCCTCGGCCAGCAGCCGCTCGGCCAGCTCGCGGCCGTCGAGCCCGCCGGGCATCACCATGTCCGTGAACAGCAGCCGGATCTCCGCGCGGTGCTGTGCCCACAACGCGAGCGCCTCCCGGCCGTCGGCCGCAGCGACCACGCGGTAGCCGAGCTTCTGCAGGAACGTGGCAAGCACCTTGCGGACGGGCTCCTCGTCCTCGACCACGAGGATGAGCTGCGCCGCCCCCGCGACCTCGCCGGACTTGGCCTCCGGCCGCGCCGGCACCGCCGCCTCGTCGGCCAGCGGCAGGAACACCGAGAACGCGGCTCCGGCGCCCGGCCGGCTCGCGACCTCGATCCAGCCCTGGTGCTGCTTGACGATGCCGTAGACCGTGGCGAGACCGAGGCCTGTGCCGGCGCCCACCGCCTTGGTCGTGAAGAACGGCTCGAAGATGTGAGCCAGCATCTCCGGCTCCATGCCGCAGCCGGAATCGGTCACGGTGAGCCGCGCGAACGCGCCGGCCCGCGCATCCGCCCGACCGACACAGTCGGCCGCCCCGAGGCGGAGCGCCTCGCAGACCACCCGCAGCACGCCGCCGCGCGGCATGGCGTCGCGCGCGTTCACCACGAGATTGATCACGACCTGCTCGACCATACCCGCATCGCCGAGGATGCGCACCGGTGCGGCCGCCGGCACCACCTCCAGCGCAATGTGCTCGCCGAGCACGCGGCGGAAGAGCTTGAGCAGGTTGGCGAGCAGGTCGTTGAGCTCGAGCGGCTGGATCTGGAGAATTTGGCGACGGCTGAAGGCGAGCAGCTGGCGCGTGAGATCGGCCGCCATGCGCGCCCCGGTCTGCAGCGCCCCGAGCGACTCGACGACCTCGGGCGGCAGATCTGTGCGCTCCTGCAACAGCGCCAGATGCATGAACTGCGCGGTGAGGATGTTGTTGAAGTCGTGCGCCACGCCGCCGGCGAGCTGGCCGACCGCCTCGAGTTTCTGCGCCTGGCGCAGCTGATCCTCGAGCCGCTGCCGCTCGGCGATGAACCGCGCCTGCTGCAGGTTGCGCAGGGCCAGCCGCGAGAGCTGGCTGCCGATCAGGTGCAGCGCCGTGCAGATCTTCTCGAACTGCCGCAGCGGCATCGGGGTCACCTCGCGCAGGGCCGCGGCGAAGGCCGCCTCGTCGGCGCCGATCTCGCGGGCATAGGCCAGTAGCGAGGCGTCGTCGATCGACTCGTCGCGCACCTGTCCGATCAGCCAGTTGGCGATGTGCCGCTCGCCGGCGTTGAGGCTGGTGCCACCATCCCACAGGCCGCCGCTCAGGCAGCGCTGCACGACCGGCCCCTCGGGATGGTGCCGCCCCAACACCGCGTCGGAATGGAAGCAGTTGCACCGCCCCTTCTCCGTGCCGCGGATGATATGCTCGCAGAGTCGGCAGAAGTTGCTCGGCCGCGTGATCGGCGTGCCGTCCGGCGCGGTGATGATCGAGGCCACGCCGGTGGCGGCGGCAAACGCGTCCTGGATCCGCTGGATCTCCTCCAGGTCGAAGAGGTCGCCCAATTGCAGGTTGGCGGTCTCTTGTCCCGGCTCCGTGAGCACATCGACCCGCCGGGCCAGCCGTGCGGTGAGCTCCTGCACCTGGCGCTCCGCCAACCGCCGCGCCGTGACCTCACGGCTGACGATCGTGTAGCCCGCGAGCGCACCGGACGCGTCCCGCCGCGGGGAAAGGCGCGCCGCCCACCACGTTTCGCGGCCGGCGAGCACCATCCGGTACTCGTGTGTCTGCGCGGTTCCGGTCGTCGCCACCTGTGCAAGCGCGGCCGCCAACGGCTCCGCCAGCTCGGGCGGCAGGACCGTCCGGAAGTCGCGCCCCAGGAAATCCCCCGGCGGCACCAGCAGCGGCAGCTCGGCCGGGGCATGGAAGTCGACGAAGCGGCCGTCCGCGTCCAACACGAAGACGAGGTCCTCGAGGGCGGCGAGCGTCGTCTCGATCCGCGCCAAGGCTTCGAGCAGCGCCGTTTCGCGGGCGCCAGGGACAGAGTGGGGGGCGGCCATGTGGCCCCCCCGACTAAGCATGCGCCGCCCGTGCAGGCAAGCCACCCCTACACCGCGTGTCCGCATTCCCCAAGACAACCATCCTCGCGACCACGGAGGCGACCGGCATGACGCGGAACGATCCAGGCTATGCCGCAGGCAGGCGCAGCGTCGCGCGCACACCGGAGCGATCGGCGCGGTTGACGAGCTCGGCCTCGCCGCCGTGTTTGTGCGCGACCTCGCGCACGAGCGAAAGCCCTAGCCCGGTGCTCTTGCGCCCGGTTCCCGGGCGCTCCAGCGAGTAGAAACGCTCGAAGATCCGCCCAAGCGCATAGTCGGGGATGCCGGGCCCCTCGTCCTCGACGACGAATTCCACGCGCCCTTCGACGACCTGCGCGGCGAGCGTCACCCGGCCCTCGCGCGGCGAAAACTCGACGGCGTTCTGCACGAGGTTCGTGAGCGCATCCCGCAACAGCGTGCGCTCGCCATGCACCGCCCCGGCCGCGCCCGGCCGCAGCACCAATTCGACGCCCGCCGCGCGCCCGGCGCTGCGAAAACCATCGGCCACCTCCGCGAGCAACGCCGCCGCCTCGAGGCGCTCCGGCGAGCGCAGGCCGCTGCGCGCCTCGAGGGCCGAGAGCTGCAGGAGGCGCTCGACGATCTGCTCGATGCGGCCCGACTCCGCGCGCAGGTTCTCCAAAAAACGGCGACGCTCCTCCCCCGGCATTTCCTCGCCGAGCAACTCGGCCGCGCCGCGCACCGCCGCCAACGGCGCCTTGATGCCGTGGGCGAGCGCTTGGGTAGTCCGCTCCACGTGCTGCTTCCCCTCGAGCGAGTCGCGCATCTCGGCGAACGCCGTACCCAGTTCTTGGAGCGTGCGGCCGGGCAGCGTGGGCAACGGCGCCGGCTTGCCGTCGCGCACGGCCCGCGCGTAGGCGGTGAGCCGTTCGAGCGGCGCGATCACCCAGTTGGCGGCGACGAGCAGCGCCACAAGCAAGCCGAGCCCGCCGATGAGCGCACCGGAGAGGATCCGGCGTTGCGCGGCGGCGACCAGGGTGTTGATCGAGCGGGTCGGCTTGCCCAGCGCGAGCACGCCCACGATACGGCCCTCGTGCCGCACCGGCGCCGCGATGTAGAGCACGAGCGACTCGTTGTCGCCGGGCACCAACTGCGAAGCGCGCGCGCCGTACTCGCCGGCAAGTGTGAGGCGCACATCCCGCCACTTCGAATAGTCGGCGCCTTCGTCACGACCGTTGTCCGAGTCGAACACCACCCGGCCCGCGGCATCGGTCACATAGACGCGCAGGTCGAGCTGCGTCTTCCGCAACGAATAGACCTGCGCGACAAACTCGCGGGTGCGCACCGCGGCGAACGCCGCGCGCAGAGGCTCCGGGTCGACGGTCTCCTCACGCAGCTGGGTCTCGAGCAACGCGGCGAGCAGCATGGAGGCGTCGACCAACGACTCCTCCATGCTTTCCAGGTAGCGCGGCTTCACCTCGTTGAGCGCGGTGCGCACGATCAGCCACTCGCCGAGGCAGAACACGGCGACCAGAAACAGTGCGAGGCGCAGGCGCAGGCTCACGTTTCCTCCCGGAGCGAGTAGCCGAGGCCGCGATGGGTCTGGATCGGATCGGAGTCCGGCGCCACGGCCCGGAGTTTGGCGCGCACCGTCTTCACGTGGGCGTCGACCGTGCGGTCGGTCGCCGAGCCCGGGTCGGGCCAGGCCGAATGCATCAGCTGGTCGCGCGTGTAGACCCGTCCCGGATGCGCCACGAGCGTGCGCAGGAGCCGGAACTCGGTCGCGGTCAGGTCGAGCGCCGCGCCGCGGTAGGCGATGCGGCAGCGCACCTCGTCGACAAACCACACCGCGCCCGGCGGCCCGCCCGGCGGCCGCGCCGCGCCCACGGGCGATGTGACGCGGTTCGTTGCATCCTCAGGGGCCGCGGGGCCTCCAGAAACGCCACGGACGGAGAAACCGTCATTGATATCCGGTGCCAGCAACAGCGGTGGGGCCGAAGGCGGAAGGCGGTCCGGCGCAGGCGGCGCGACCGGCGCGCGGCGACGCAGCACGGCCTTCACGCGGGCCGTGAGTTCGCGCGGCGAGAACGGCTTCGCGAGGTAGTCGTCGCCGCCGATCTCCAGCCCGACCACGCGGTCGATCACCTCGCTGCGCGCGGTGAGGAAGATCACCGGCAGGTCGGCATGCCGGGCGCGCAGCTCGCGGCAGAAATCGAAACCGTTGGCGTCGGGCAGCCCGACATCGAGCACGACAAGCGCCGGGAGCCCCGCCGCCAAAGCCTCGCGCGCCGCCCCCGCCGTGGCGCACCACTGCGGCGTAAACCCCTCCGTACGCAGGGCGTACACGACCGTGTCGGCGATCGCGCGTTCGTCGTCGACGACGAGAATGGCGGGGCTGACGGCATTGGGCATGGCGCTGTTGTGACGGTCCGACAGCGCCCCGGCAAGGGCGGGAAGCAGGCCCAGAAGGTGCAGCGGTTTGCGCGGAGCCGGTTCGCGAAGACCGGCATGGCGAAGGCCCCGGTCCGAGGGACTCCGCAGATCTCAATCCGCCCAGCGCAATCGCGCTTTTTGCCCCCGCACCCGGCGCCCCATCGCGATTCGGCACACCCAAGAACGAAAATCCCCACTCCGCCGCTGGACTCCGCCAAACGTTCCCTCTAGCAACCTCCGCGCCCGGCGTCCCCGCGCCGTCCACCCTGCTCCGGTGCCGCCCTTCACCCCGGCGGCGCAAACCCCAAACACCCGTTCCGCATGTCCTCCTCCCCGTCCGCCTCCCGCGGCTGGATCGTCACGTTCGCCGGTCTCGGCATCAACCTCGTGCTCGGCGCGCTCTACGCGTGGAGCGTCATGGGCAAGGCCCTCGTCGTGCAGTGGAAATGGTCCAAGGCCGACGCCGGCCTGCCCTTCGCCGTCTGCACCGCGGCGTTTGCGGTGATGATGATCTTCGCCGGCCGCGCCCAGGACAAGATGGGCCCGCGGCGCGTGGCGCAGCTCGGTGGCCTGCTCTGGGGCGCAGGGCTGGCGGCCGCGGGCTTCGCCACCACGCCGCTGACGATGGCGCTGACCTTCGGCGTGCTCGGCGGCATCGGCATCGGTCTCGGGTATTCGGCGACAACGCCGGCGGCGATCAAGTGGTTCCCGCCCGCGCGCAAGGGCCTGATCACCGGTCTGGTCGTCGCCGGCGTGGGCTCCGCGGCGATCTACGTGTCTCCGCTCACGCAGTGGCTGCTCAAGTGCTGGGGGCCGGAGAGCAACATCCGCAACACCTTCCTCTGCCTAGGCGGCGGCGCCTTCGTGCTGATCCTGCTCTTCTCGCTGATCCTCTCGAATCCGCCGGCCGACTTCCGCCCGGTGCCCGCCGCCGCGCCGGCGGCCGGGGCGAAGAAGCCTGCGGCGGCCCCCGGCCGCGACCGCGACTGGCCGGAGATGCTGCGCACGCCGCAGTTCTACCTGCTCTGGTTGATCTACGTGCTCGCGGCCGCCGCCGGCCTGATGCTCATCTCGAACATCGCCATCATCGCCAAAGAGCAGGCCGCCTGGGACGTGGCCTCGGTCGGCGTGATGGTACTGGCGGCGTTCAACACCCTCGGCCGCATCCTCGCCGGCTATGTCTCGGACCGGATCGGGCGCACGCGGACCATGCTGCTGGCCTTCGCGTTGCAGGCCGTGAACATGGCAGTATTTTTCCGGTACAACTCGCCGGCGCTGATCGTATTCGGCGCGGCGTTCACGGGGCTGTGCTACGGCACGATCTTCACGCTCATGCCGGCGGCGACGGCGGATTTCTACGGCGTGCGCAACCTCGGTGTGAACTACGGCTTCGTCTTCACCGGCTTCGGCGTGGCCGGCGTGCTCGGCTCGCGCTACGGCGGCATGATCCGCGACCTCTTCGGCTCGTACGCGATGGCCTACAAGATCTGCGCCGCGATGCTCGTCGTGGCCGCCGTCCTGGCTTTCTTCACCCGCGCGCCGAAAACCGCGGAGGCGAAAGCCGGCTGAGCGGAAGTCCGCAGCCCGCCCAACCTCGCATCCACGCTCATCACGGTGGACACGGCGTAACCAGCCGGCGACGGGGCCGCGCGCCCGGTCCAAAGATGGGGGCGGCTTCCAATCGACGATCCCGGCCAAACATGGCATTCTCGCTCCGGCCGCACCAACTACGGTCTGTCATCAATAGATGTATCGGTCACGCCGCTCGATTCCGCTCTCCCTTTCGATCCCGCTCCTTCTCGCGCTCTTCGCGTGGGTAGCTTGGCGCGATGTCGAGAAGAAGGTTAGCGGCAGTCCCTATCGGTGCCAGAGTTCCGCCGAAGCCAGAACGAGGGGATGCCTCGCCGATGACCCAGAATGGCTCGGTGTGAAGCTCAACGTGCGCGGGCGAACCCTCGAAGTCGGCGAAGTGTGGCGCGGTTTCGACTACAATCTGGTTCGCACCGGCCTTTTCTCGACGAAGCAGGTCGTCGACCCGAACCGGTTCTTCCAGGTCGAGTTTGTCGGCACGCAACTCGCGCAGGAACACATGCGCTCGCCTCTCGCCTTCCGTCTTGACGGTCGCGCCGCCCACTTGCTCCTCACCGACCAAGGAAGCGCCCTGCGGACCACGGCAGATCCCGATCGCATCGCCCACGAAGTCGAGATCGTCGACAGCGATGGAACGATCAGCCGATTCACCATTCCCGCGCCGTAGCTGCGTGCGAGGGAATGCGAGGGCACCCGCGCTCACGCCAACCACTCGCGCACGAGCGCGGGCAACGTCTCCTCGACCGAACCCGGCACCGCGCGGAAACCGAACGGGCAGTGCGCGGTGTGCAGGTCGGCGTGGACCTTCTCCGCCTCGGCCGGCGCGTAGCTCACCAGACCGGCCGCCGGATAGACCTGCAGCGACGTGCCGACCACGAGCACCTTCGCCGCGGCGCGCAACTCCTCGGAGGCGTCCTCGATCAGCGGCACCGCCTCGCCGAACCACACGATGTGCGGCCGCAGCTGGCTGCCGCGCTCGCACCGGTCGCCGAGCCGGATCGGCTTCGCGCCGATCTCGTACACCAGCGACTCGTCCGCCGTGCTGCGAGCTTTGGTAAGCTCGCCGTGGAGATGGATCACGCGCGTCGAGCCGGCGCGCTCGTGGAGGTTGTCGACGTTCTGCGTGATGATCACAACTTCGTAGCGCCGCTCCAGCTCGGCAAGGGCGCGGTGGCCGGCGTTGGGCTCGGCCGCGCACGCCTGCGCGCGGCGCTGGTTGTAGAAATCCAGGACGAGCTGCGGATTGCGGTGCCACGCCTCGGGCGTGGCGACATCCTCGATGCGGTGGTTGGCCCAGAGCCCGTTGGCGTCGCGGAACGTGGCGAGCCCGCTCGGCGCGCTCATGCCCGCGCCGCTGAGGACGACGATCTTGGGACGGGACTGTTGCAATGAGGTCATCGACGAAGCGTTTTGGGGAGGTGGACTGGTTGAACCTAAAGCCCAAAAGGAGCGTGATTCCGAGGGTCTTTTCCCGTCAACCGCGGCGCGCCCTGGTCGAAGCAACCTCGAGGATTTCCCGCTCGCGAGCAGAGAGACTATCGATCCCCCGAGCGGAGACTTTGTCGAGAATACCATCGATCTCCGCTTCACGTTCTCGGAGATCTCGGTTCTCGTCGTACCGTTGGTAGCGCAGGTTCGGGCGATCAGCGACGCGGCCGAACGAAAACAACGCACCCGCGATTCCGAGCGGATTGCGGGCGAGGACGAAAAGCCCCCCCACCGCCACCAACAATGATGCGCCGAAGAGATAGGGTGAGGCTAGGCACAGCCGAGGCGCGATCACGAGCGCGATGGCCATTCCTGCGATCGCACCGCCGAAATGGGCATCATGCCCGATGTTCCCAATTCCCCGCCGCAGAGCGAAGAAGGTCCATGCAAGATAACCCAAGGCATACAGCGGCCCCGGAATGTAGATTGGGATGAAGAGCATCCCAACCCCCGTTCCCGGCACGAGAAAGATCGTTGCGAAGATCACTCCGCACACGCCGCCCGATGCGCCAAGCGCCGCGTAGTCGTGATGACGATGAACCCACAAAGAGAGGAGCGATCCGGCAAAAACCGCACCGACGTACGTGGCCAGCAAAACAGGGACGCCCCAAATCGCCTCCAGCGAACTGCCGAACAAATACAGCGAGATCAGGTTGAAGCACACGTGCGGCAGATCGAGATGGATGAGCGCGCTGCTGAAGCAGCGGTACCACTCCTTCTCGGCAAGGATCGCCTCGGGACGGAACATCAAGCGGTCCTGCAATCGCGGATCCCGAAAGGCGAGATAGGTGACAATTCCCGTACCAAGACAGATCAGGAGAGTGGCCAAGTCGGACATGATCGAGGAGTAGTTTCAGCGCAAGACAGCGCTGCTCCGAGCGAACCCGCCGACGACTGGCCGAGCAAGACCTGTTCTCTTTTTGAATGCCGTGTGTTCCCAGCCCGCGGACACCATCGGAGACGAGCCGACGTCCTAATCTCCCGAAGACCGAAACACCATGCCCTCGGGGACGGGATCGCCACCGCTCACTGATCTCCGCCGCGGCGTCCGGACGGGCGCCGCCAAGTCCGCCAGAGGACGCGGAGCGTGGCGCCGAGCAGGTAGAACCAGGCGACCAGGCCGACCAGATCGCCGAGAAGCGGCAACCAGCCGGTGAGGAGATCCAGATAGCTTCCCCAGAAACGGAGCACGACCACGGCGATCGCCGCCCACCCGACGAGCCGCGGCCGACCGAACCCCACCCGCGGCGCCCGCCAAGCCACGAGAAGGAGGAGCGCCGGCCATGCAAGATCGAGTCCGTGATCGGCGAGGCCGTAGGGCGGGTGCTGCATGTGGCCCGCCATGCACTGGTGCCAGTCGCCGCACAGCGCGCTGCAGGCGAGTCCAACGAGCGCCGTGCCAGCGGCGAGCAGGGCAGGTCGGACCGAATGAGGTTCCGCAGTCTGGCTCATGCGTGATGGATCATTCCGGCCGCAGGGTCGGCGCTCGTCGCCGGACCGGGTCCATCCGCGGGCGGGGCCGAAGCGGTCCGCCGGCGAGCGGCGACCCTACGGGAATCAGCAATGCCTCGCTCAACCCAAGAATTTCGGCGATCCACCACGTGGCACCTCATGTGGCCTGCAGCGGCTGGATCTCGGCTTTGATCTTCGGGCCGATTGCATGGAGGGTGGCGCGCAGATCGTAGGCGAGCTGCACGCGCAGCCAACAGCCAGGGGGTGAGTCCGAAAAACGAGCACAGGCGCAAGTCGGTGTCCACAGTGATACCGCGCAGGAAAACATGCCCTACTCCGCCGGAGGCGGAACGGTCGGCGTCGAGGCCGGCGGCGGCACCGGAGCAGGCGCGGGCTTGTCCTGCAGGAGCGCGTCGCGATTGGCGGGGAGCGAGTTGAGGATCCACTCGCCGACCTGGAACGCGCGTTTCTGCATGAGGGCGTTGATCGGCTCCGTCTCGCGGTTGGCGGAGATGAAGGCGTACACCGGGCCGGGCTGCGGCGCAGGCGCGGGCGGAGTGTCGGCCGGCACGGGCGGGCTCGCCTCCTTCGGCATTTCGACGACCTGCGGCTGGCCATCCGGCCCGATCGTGACAGGCGGAGTGGTGGCGGAAACCGCACCGGCCTTCGTCTCGGTCGCGGGAGCAGGAGGCGCCGGCGGCGCGGGCCGGCGGCCGAGGGCGACGGTGTAGGCGGTGCCGTCCTTGAGCGTGACGACCACCGTCTGCGCGTGCTCGCGGGCGGCCACCGCATCGGGGGCGCCGGTCTCGGTCGTCTCGCTGAAACGGAGCGTGCCGAGCTGGGTGACGAGCGAGTCGAGGGTCGAGCCCTTGAGCTCTTTGCCCTCGGGCAGGCCCTCGGCGGTCCAGGCGTTGCCCTCGGCGTTGCGCTTCGCGGCGAGGGTCGCGCCGTCGGCGAACCGGAATTCGAGCGCGGCCACGGCGTCGGACTTGAGGTCGAGCAGCTGGCTGCGAGCCCAGTTCTTGGCGACACCGTCGAGCCAGGCCTCGAGGTCGACGAGGTAGGCCTTCTTCTCGTCGTCGAGACGCACGAAACGGCCGCCGCTGTCGGCGTTCTTGCCGAGGTGGAGCGTGAGCAGCGCCTTGGCGTCGGCATCGCGCAGTTCGATACGGTCGCCCGCAAAGCCGAGGCGCTCGAGGCGGTCGGGCTGCGCGGTGACGAAACGGCCGACCTTGGCAGAGCGCAACGCCTCGACGAGGGTGACGAGCTTGCCGAAGTCGGCCGGGAGCGAGTGGTAGTCGGCGACGGTCCAGAGCTGGCCGTCCTTGGCGGCGGCGAGCGTGACCGACTGGCCGCCCGCGACGAGCTGGAGGCCGCGGATCCGGCCGAGGGTTTCGACCGCGACGAGGGGCTGGCCCACGCGCGGATCGGCCGAGGGATCAGCCACCGGCCGGTGGCTGCGCCAGAAGACGATTCCGGCGGCGAGCGCGAGAAGGGCGACGACGAGGGCGAGGGGCTTGAGTTTCATGGCGGAGGGCGCGGAGAACGTGGTTTGTTTCAGGGCGGCGTTCAGGCGGCGGCGCGCTGGCGCTTGGTGCGGCGCTGGAAGAACCACACGCCGCCGACGGCGACCAGGCCGGGGACGGCGAGGAGGTTGAGCGCGATCAGGGTGTTCTGGAGACGCTCGATGCCCTCGCGCAGCGACTGGCGGATCGCGCGGCGCTCGGAGCGCATCGTGGCCTCCTGGGCGCGGAACTGCGCGATCTCGGCCTGCATCTCGGGCGTGGCGACGAGGCGCGTCTGGTCCTTCTGGTTCTGGAGCAGCTGCGAGAGGCGCTGCTGCACGGCCTGGAGCCGGCCCTCGAGCTCGTCGAGGCGATCCTGGTACTCGGCCTGGGCGACAAGCTCCATCTGGCGGATGACCTCGAACGGACGCTGCGAGGTGCCCTTGCCGCGGAGGCCGATGAGGTCGCGGCTGCCGGCGAGGAAGTCGACGACGTTGGTGCCGAAGGCGAGGTTGTCGTTGAGCGGCTGGATCGCGTCGACGCCGAGGAACGGCATGCGGCGCACGCTGTAGGCGTCGAGCAGCCAGTCGGTGTCGGCGACGAGGAAGACGGCGCCGGGCTGCTTGGACTCCTTGAGCGCGTCGACCGGGGCCGGCTTGGGCGCGGTCGGCTTCTCGTCAGCCTTCGCAGGCTCGGCGGGTTTCGGCGCGCCTTCGGGGAACGCGGTCTTGAAGGTGCCGCGCAGCATCGCGGCGAGCACGCGCTTCTTGCCGTCGGGCTTCACCTGCTTGGCGATGTCGGCGGCGCCGCCGAACTGCATGAGGAATGCGTCGAGCTCGCCGCTGCGCTTGCCGGTCTCGATCACCGGCACCGCCTCGAGACCGGCGGGCGGGTTGAGGGCGAGCGCGCCGCTCTCGACGAGGATCATGGCGTTGACGGCGTTGGCGGGGATGAAGTCCTTGTTGAAGCTCTCCGCGCGCAGCGTGAGCCAGGCGGGGAAGCTGGCGGTGCCGTCCTGGGTCTGGACCATCGAGGCGTTCTCGAGGTCGCCGACGACCTTCTTGGTGTCGTAGCCCACGCCCCAGGCGGCGAGCAGGCGGGGGAGGTCGGAGGCGACGTTCTGCGCCTGGCCGCCATACATCTGCATCTGCCGGCCCTGCTGCGCGAAATGGCGCGAGGAGGGGTCGACCGCGAGGAAGAGCGGCTTGCCCGCGAGGACGAACTGGTCGATCGCGAAGAGCAGCTGCTCGGAGACGCCCTGCGGGTGGACGACCGCGAGGGCGTCGAGCCCGGCGGGCAGCTCGGTGGCGGAGGCCTGGATCTCGACGATCTCGTAGCTCTGTTCCCAGTCCTCGGCGACGACCTGGCTTTGCTGCTGCTGTTGCCGCGGCATGCCGGGCATGCTGAACGCCGGGGCGCGCAGCGGGAGGCTGGTGAGCAGGCCGAGCTTCGGCTTGGTCATGAGCTGCACGGAGTGGATGAGCTTGGAGAGGTCGTATTCGAGGAACGGCTCACGGTTGGGCGTGAAGAACTCGATTGCCTTCTCCTGGTCGGCCTGGGTGGCGACGAGGCCGAAGAAGAGCTTGGTGCCGTCGCCCAGCGGCTGGCCGGCGACGCGGGCGCGCGTGGCGGCCTCCTCCTCGGGCGTGTCGGGCTTCGGATCGGTGACGACGAGCTTGATCTTCCCGCCCGAGGCCGCGGCGTACTGGCGGAGCAGCTCCTCGACGCGGGTGGCGTAGTTCTTGAAACGCACCGGCAGGTTCTTGAGCGAGCGGCTGAAATAGAAGTGGAGCGAGATCGGCTCCTCGACCTTGGCCAGCAGGCTGCGCGTGCCCGGCGAGAGGGTGTAGGTCTTCTCGGCGGTGAGGTCGACCCGCACGCGCGCGGCCGAGGCGAGGTAGTTGACCAGCACCAGTCCGGCGACGAGGAGCAGAACCGTCACGCTCTTGAGGCCGGAGCGGCGCTCGAGGGCGACGACGTTGAGGAAGAGCGCGAAGCCGATCAACGAGAGGAAATACACAACGCTGCGCAGATCGATCAGGCCGCGCACGACGGACTCGTAGTGCGGGATGAAGCCGAAGTTCGCGACAGCGTCGACGAATGCGACCGGCAGGCCCCAGCCGTTGAGCAGGTCCGAGAGCAGGCTGAAGCCGACGAGCACGAAGCCCAGGCAGACCGCGAAGCCGAGGACGAAGGCGATGACCTGGTTCTTGGTCAGCGCCGACATGAGCGAGGCGATCGCCAGACACGCACCCGCGAGCAGGATACCGCCGGCGTAGCTGCCGACGATCACCCCCCAGTCGGGCGAACCAAGATACGCCGCGGTGAACGCGAGCGGGAAGGTCAGCAGCAGGGCGACGGCGAGGAAGAGCCACCCGGCGAGGAACTTGCCGAGCACGGCCTGCACCGGCGTGAGCGGCAGGGTGAAGAGTAGCTCCATCGTGCCGCCGCGGCGTTCCTCCGCCCAGAGGCGCATACCGACGGCAGGCACAAGGAAGAGGAAGAGCCAGGGCAGGAAGTTGAAGAACGGCTCGAGCGAGGCGGTGTTGGTGTCGAAAAAGCGCCCGATGAAGAAGCAGCAGGCGCTCGCGAGCACGAGGAAGACGGCGAGGATGACGTACGCCAGCGGGGTGCGGAAGTAGCCGGCGAATTCGCGTTTGAAGATCGCGGTGATCATGGAGAACCAGTGGACAGTGGTCAGTGGACGGTTGTCGGTGGCTTACGCGGCGGTCGCGGCGGCGGCTGGGCCGAGGGTGAGTTCGCGGAATACCTCGTCGAGGCGGCCCTCCGGATGGCGGGCGCGCAGGGAGGCGGGAGTCTCGTCGCAGACGACGCGGCCGCGGGCGATGATGATCACCCGCGTGCAGAGCGCCTCGACCTCCTCGAGGATGTGGGTGGAGAGGATGATCGCCTTCTCCTTCGCCATGCCCGCGATGATGCGGCGCACCTCGCGCTTCTGGTTCGGGTCGAGACCGTCGGTGGGCTCGTCGAGCACGAGCACCGGAGGGTCGTGCAACACCGCCTGGGCGAAGCCCACCCGC
Organism: Verrucomicrobiota bacterium; assembly: GCA_023446735.1. Classification (GTDB taxonomy): domain Bacteria; phylum Verrucomicrobiota; class Verrucomicrobiia; order Opitutales; family Opitutaceae; genus CAJCBL01. Next base: position 4,690 of record JAEXPQ010000243.1, on the reverse strand, counting down.
TGCTTGTAGCCCTTCGAGAGTGTCTCGATCGGCTGGCGACGCACCTCGCCGAGGAAGCACAGGTTGATCGCCCGCTCGACGGCGCCCGCCTGCGCGGCGGCGTCGCCCGGGAAGCGCACGGCGGCGACGAAGCCGAGGAACTCCTCGACGGTCATCTCCGGATAGCTCGGCGAGCTCTCGGGCAGGTAGCCGATGCGGCGCTTCACGCCGACCGGGTCGACGCGCACGTCGAGCCCGTCCACGCGGGCCGTGCCGCCGGAGGGCGCGAGGAACCCGGTGAGCATCTTCATGGTGGTGGACTTGCCGGCGCCGTTGGGCCCGAGGAAGCCGAGGATGTCGCCGCGGTTGACGCGGAACGAGACGCCGTCGACGGCCCGGATCGGCCCGAAGTCTTTGCGGAGGTTTTGGACTTCAATCATGGCGAAAGGAGGGGATGCGCTGCATGAACACGAGTGGCGGAGAAAGGTTCCCGCCAACGGGAGGAGGTCTTCGCATAAGGACCGATCGCGACGTGTCCAGAATTTCCCGCGCCGGGCCGCCGCCGACCGGCGGCCTTTTCCGGTTTTGATTTCCCGGGCGCTCGGCCCATGGTGCGCCCCATGTCCATCGCCGCCCCCGCCGACTCCGTCCCCGGATCCCGCGAATGGCCCTTGGGCGTGCGCATCGGCCTGGTCGGGCTGGCGTACTTCGCCCTCGCGCGGCTCGGCCTGAGTTTCGCCACGATCACGGCGAACATCTCCCCGGTCTGGCCGCCCTCCGGTCTGGCGCTGGGGGCGTTGATTATCGGCGGGCTGCGCCTGTGGCCGGGCGTGGCCTGCGGGGCGTTGGCGGCGGCGATCTCGGCCGGAGCCGCCCCCTGGGCGGCGCTGGCGATGGCGACCGGGAACACCCTCGAGCCGGTCGTCACCGTCGCGCTGCTGCGCCGCCTCTTCGAGTTCCGCGACGATTTCGAGCACCCGCGCCACGTCGTCGGCTTCCTCCTTCTCCTCGGCACGGTCGGAGCCCCGCTCTCGGCCCTCCTGGGCTCCGGCGCCTCCTGGCTCTCCGGCAACGTCCAGGCGGACCAATACCTCGCCGCCGCGCTCACGTGGTGGGGGGGCAACTTCGCCGGCGGCCTGATCGTCGGGCCGATGCTGATCGCGGCGCATCAGGTGATCGTACGGACCCGCCCGGCGGCGATGCTGCGCGAACTGGTGGGCCTGCTGGTCCTGCTGTTCGCGGTGGGCGGCACGGTGTTCGTGTGGGGGCGCCGGCTCGGGCTCGATCACCCGGGCCTGCTCGTGCTCCCCTTCCCGCTTCTCGTCTGGACCGCCTGGCGCTTCGCCATCGGCGGGGCGGCGTTGTCACTGCTGCTCCTCAGCAGCCTCGCCGTGTGGGGCACCGCCGCGGGCACCGGACCGTTCGCCCACGCGTCGGTGCATCTCGGCTACGGGAATCTCCTCGTCTACGTGGTCGTCGTCGCGTTGACCTCCCTCGGCTTGGCCGCCTTCAACGTCCAACGCGAGCAGGCGCTCGCCCGGCTGCGCCAGCGCGAATGGCAGCTCTCGGAAGCGCAACGCATCGGGAATCTCGGCGTGTGGGTCTGGGATCTGCGCCGCAACACCTTCCAGCTCTCCGAGGGCGGGCTGCGCATCCTCGGCGAGACCCGCGCCCGATTCCTCCCGGCGGTGCAGTCGTTCCTGGAGCGGGTGCACCCGGACGACCGCGCGCACGCCGAGTCCATGTTCGCCGAGGTGCGCCGGTCCGATGAACGCGCAACCTGCGAAGTCCGCATCGTCCGCCCCGACGGTCAGATCCGCCATGTGACCACCGCCTGCTCCGTCCTGCGCAACGCCCGGCAACAGCCGACCGTCCTGCTGGGCACCCTCTTCGATTTCACCGACCGCAAGCGCTCGGAGGACGAACAGGTCCAGCTCCAACGCAAGCTGCTCGAAACCCAGAAACTCGAGAGCCTCGGCATCCTCGCCGGCGGCATCGCGCACGATTTCAACAACCTGCTCACCGGCGTGCTCGGCAACGCCAGCCTCCTCCGCCTCCAGCTGCCCGAGGGCTCACCGATGGTCGAGGGACTGCGGCGGATCGAGACCTCCGCCGAACGCGCCGCCGACCTCTGCCGCCAGATGCTCGCCTACTCCGGCAAGGGACGCTTCGTGCTGCGCCATGTCGACCTCAACGAAATCGTCCGCTCCACGCTCGGCCTCGCGCAGGGCTCGGTTCCGAAGAAGGCCGAGATTTCCTTCGTCGGCGCCACCGCGCTGCCCCGGGTGCACGCGGACCTGCCGCAACTCCGCCAGATCCTCCTGAACCTGGTGATGAACGCCGCCGAGGCCCTGCCCGAGACCGGCGGCCGGGTCGCCGTGCGGACCGGTACGATGGCGGTCGACGCCACCTGGCTCGGCGGCGCCTATCTCGCCCCCGAGTTGCCGCAGGGCGAGTACGTCTTCCTCGAAGTCGAGGACACCGGCACCGGCATCCGGCCCGAGCTGCACGCGAAGATCTTCGAGCCCTTCTTCTCCACCAAGTTCACGGGCCGCGGCCTCGGCTTGGCCGCGGTCGCCGGCATCGTGCGCGCCCACCACGGCGCCGTTCGCCTTGTCAGCGAACCCGGCCGCGGCTCCACCTTCCGCATCGTCTTCCCTCCGTCGCCCGCCGAAACGCAACCCTCACTCGCCCGCACCCCCACCCCCGCGCCCACTTCGGCCGCCCCCGCACCGCGGGAGGAACAGACCATTCTCGTCGTCGACGACGAACAGACGATCCGCCAGGTCGCAGCCGACCTCCTGGCCAAGAATGGATTCCGCACCATTGTCGCCGAGGATGGTCTGAAAGCGGTCGAACTGCTCGGCGCCGAACAGCGTCCCATCCGCGCCGTCCTGCTTGATTACTCCATGCCGAAGATCGACGGACTCGAGACCCTCAAGCGCCTGCGCAGCCTCCGCCCGGAGCTGCCGATCGTGCTCATGAGCGGCTTCGAGGCGGAGGAAGCCCTGGAACGTTTCGCCGGACTGCGTGTGTCGGCCTTTCTCCAGAAACCCTTCAGCGCCGCCGAGCTGATCGCGGCGCTGACCGCGGCACGGACGCCGCCCACGCCCGCCGCCGACGGCCCGGCGAACCGGTAGACCGCCGCGCACTTGCCAAACCAGCACGCGCCCGGTTGGCTGCCGCCCCTGATGAAAAACGCGACGATGGTCCCGGTGGTCGTTTTGTTGGCGGTTGTGGCGCTTCTCCTGTGGCGCCTCGAGCGCAACACCGCCCCGCTGGCCGAGCTCGCCCGAGTGCAACTCGCCGACCGCACCGAAGCGCGCGCCGCCCAAGCGATCCAGCTCGCCGCCGCCCGCGAGGCCGAGGCCCAAGCCCGCGCCCAAGCCGAAGCCCTCGCCACCCGCCGCAACGCCGAGCAAGCGGCCTCCGAGCGCGCCGCCCGTCTCGAGGCCGCCCGCATCGCCAAACTCGCCGAACCCGTCAAACCCGGCGAGATCGTCCCCGAGATCACCCTCGACAACCGCTCCACCGTGCGCGACGCGACCGTGGTCGCCGTGCAGGGCACGAGCGTCAGCTTCAAGAGCGGCAGCCGTCTCTACAACATTCCCACCGAGCAGCTGCCGGCGGACCTGCAGGCGCGAATCCGCCGGATGTTTCCGTCCGTCGCCGCCCCGGAATCGACCGAGCCCGAGGGACCGGCGCTGCCGTGACGGCGCTCCGGCGCCGCGCAGCCGGAAATTCCCTTGACCCCTCCCCGCCCGCGCCCGTCATGGCTCGGTCTCTCGCGCCGTGATGTTCACCGACCACGACCTCCCGCAGCACAACGCGCCAACCTCCCTCGGGAAGGCGCCGATTGGCCGCAGCAGCACCCCGGCCGGTCCGGACCCTCGGTGAGGTCCACTCCCCTCCGACCAGGAGCACCCACGCCATGAGCGACTCCGTGAAACACGAGTGCGGCATCACCCTGATCCGCCTGCTCAAACCGCTTTCCTACTACCAGGAAAAGTACGGCACGCCACTCTGGGGCTTTTTCAAGCTGTTCCTCATGATGGAGAAACAGCACAACCGCGGGCAGGACGGCGCCGGCGTGGCCGCCCTCAAGCTCGATGTGCCCAACGGCCTACCGTTCATGTTCCGCGAGCGGAACATCAAGGCCAACCCGCTCGACAAGATCTTCAAGGACCTCCTCGGCCAATACCAGGGCAAGATCGATGCCGGCACCATTCACCCGGAGTTCGCCGACACGGTGAAGAAGAACTTCGACTTCGGCGCCGAAGCCTACCTCGGCCACCTGCGCTACGGCACCTCCGGCGGCTACAGCATCAGCGCTTGCCACCCCTTCTTCCGCAAGAGCCCGTGGACGACCCGCAACCTCATGCTCGCGGGTAACTTCAACATGACCAACACCGCCGAGCTCAACGAGCAGCTCGTCGGCATGGGCGCCCACCCGATCTTCGCCACCGACACCCAGGCCCTGCTCGAGCTCCTCGGCTTCTACCTCGATGAGGAACACGAGGATCTCTACCGCGAACTGCGCACCCAGAAGCTCCCCGGGAAGGTCATCTCCGAGCAGATCAGCGAGCGGCTCGATGTCGCCAAGGTCCTCCGCCGCGCCGCCGTGCGCTGGGACGGCGGCTACACCCTCGCCGGCATGATTGGCAACGGCGACACCTTCGTCGTGCGCGACCCCTCCGGCATCCGCCCCGCC
>JAEXPQ010000294.1 GCA_023446735.1 Verrucomicrobiota bacterium | reverse complement strand
CACCAGACCCTCGTCCTCAACAACCTCCGCTCCCGCATCGCGGTCGAGACCGACGGCCAGCTCAAGACCGGCCGCGACGTCGTCATCGCCGCGCTGCTCGGCGCCGAGGAGTTCGGCTTCGCCACCGCGCCGCTGGTGTCGATGGGCTGCATCATGATGCGCGTCTGCCATCTGAATACCTGCCCCGTCGGCGTCGCCACCCAGGATCCGAAGCTCCGCGAGAAGTTCCAGGGCAAGCCCGAGCACGTCGTCAACTTCATGCGCTTCGTCGCCACCGAGGTGCGCGAGCTCATGGCGCAGCTCGGCTTCCGCACCATCGAAGAGATGGTCGGCCGCTCCGACCGCCTCGAGCCCAAGCAGGCCATCGAACACTGGAAGGCCAAGGGCCTCGACTTCTCCAGCATCCTCTACCAGCCGGAAGCCGGCGCTGAAGTCGGCCGCTTCTGCCAGATCGAGCAGGACCACGGCCTCGACAAGTCGCTCGACCTCACTCAGCTCCTCCCGACCTGCCAGCCGGCGATCGACAAGGGCGAGAAGGTCGTCGCCTCGTTCCCGATCAAGAACGTCAACCGCGTCGTCGGCACCATCACCGGTTCCGAGATCTCGCGGAAGTACGGCGCCCAGGGCCTCCCGGCCGACACGATCCAGATCAAGTTCACCGGTTCCGCCGGCCAGAGCTTCGGCGCCTTCGTCCCGAAGGGCATGTCCTTCACCCTCGAGGGCGATGCCAACGACTACATCGGCAAGGGCCTCTGCGGCGGCAAACTCGTCGTCTTCCCGCCCGCCGGCTCCACCTTCGCCGCCGAGGAGAACATCATCGTCGGTAACGTCGGCCTCTACGGCGCGACCTCCGGCGAGGTTTACATCCGCGGTATGGCCGGCGAACGCTTCGGCGTCCGCAACTCCGGCGTCGATGCCGTCGTCGAGGGCGTCGGTGATCACGGTTGCGAATACATGACCGGCGGTCGCGTCGTCGTCCTCGGCCAGACCGGGCGCAACTTCGCGGCCGGCATGTCCGGCGGCACCGCCTACGTCCTCGACGAGGCCGGCGACTTCGCCAAGCGCGTCAACGTGCAGATGGTCGGCCTCGACAAGGTGACCAAGCCAGAGGAGGTCGCCGAGCTGCGCGCCCAGATCGAGAAGCACGCCGCCCTCACCGGCAGCGCCAAGGCCAAGCAGGTGCTCGCCAACTGGGACGCGACCGTGACGAAGTTCGTCAAGGTCATGCCCAAGGACTACCAGCGCATGCTCGCCTGCATCGACCGCGCGAAGGCCCAGGGCCTCACCGGCGACGAGGCCATCATGGCCGCCTTCGAGGAAAACGCCCGCGACCTCTCCCGCGTCGGCGGCAACTAAGCCCGCACCCGAACCTTCGACCTTAGACCTCCGTCTTCTCCACCCATGGGCAAGCCAACCGGATTCATCGAGTACCTGCGCGAAATTCCCGTCGACCGTCCGCCGCTCGAGCGCGTGCGCGACTGGAAGGAATTTCACCTCCACATGGAGGAGAAGAAGCTCCGCACGCAGGGCGCGCGCTGCATGGACTGCGGCATTCCGTTCTGCCACACCGGCAAACTCATCAGCGGCATGGCCTCCGGCTGCCCGGTCCATAACCTGATCCCCGAGTGGAACGATCTGGTGTTCCGCGGCCATTGGCAGGAAGCGCTGCGCCGCCTGCATCGCACGAACAACTTCCCGGAGTTCACCGGCCGCGTCTGCCCCGCTCCCTGCGAAGGCTCTTGCACGCTCGGCATCATCAACCCGCCGGTCACGATCAAGAACATCGAGTGCTCGATCATCGACAAGGGCTTCGCCGAAGGCTGGGTTCTTCCCGAGCCGCCGAAGGTTCGCACCGGCAAGAAAGTCGCCGTGATCGGCTCCGGCCCGTCCGGTCTCGCCGCCGCCGCCCAGCTCAACCGGGCCGGCCACACCGTCACCGTCTTCGAACGCGCCGACCGCCCCGGCGGTCTCCTCATGTACGGCATCCCGAACATGAAGCTCGATAAGCAGGAGGTCGTCCTGCGCCGCGTTCAGCTCCTTGAGCAGGAAGGCGTGAAGTTCATCTACAACGCCAACGTCGGCGACAACGTCGAGCCGCAGATCTTCCTCAAGGAGTTCGACGCCACCGTCCTCTGCACCGGCGCCACCCAGCCGCGTGACCTCCCGATCGAAGGCCGTTCCCTCAAGGGCGTGCACTTCGCCATGGAGTACCTCACGGCCAACACCAAGGCCCTCCTCGCCGGCGATCCCGCCAAGTCCGCGATCCACGCTGCCGGCAAGGACGTCGTCATCATCGGTGGTGGCGACACCGGCACCGACTGCGTCGGCTCCGCGATCCGCCAGGGCTGCAAGAGCGTCTGCCAGATCGAAATCCTTCCGAAACCGCCGCTGGAGCGTCAGCCCGACAATCCCTGGCCCGAGTGGCCGAAAACCCTCAAGGTCGACTACGGCCAGGAGGAAGCCGCCGCCAAGCAGGGTGCCGATCCGCGCACGTACCTCACGACCGTGAAGAAATTCGTCGGCGATGAGTCCGGTGCGCTGAAGGAAGTCCACACCATCCAGGTGAAGTGGGAGAAGAACGACAAGGGTCAGTTCATCCCGAAGGAGCAGCCCGGCACCGAGAAGGTGCTGCCCGCGCAGCTCGTCTTCCTCGCCATGGGCTTCCTCGGGCCCGAGCAGTCGATCCTCAAGGATCTCGCCGTCGAGACCGACCCGCGCTCGAACATCAAGGCCGAGTACGGCAAGTTCTCCACCAACGTGAAGGGCGTCTTCGCCGCCGGCGACTGCCGCCGCGGCCAGAGCCTCGTGGTCTGGGCCATCAATGAGGGCCGCGCCGTCGCCCGCGAGTGCGACCGCTACCTCATGGGTTCGACCGACCTGCCGTAAAGTCCCCGCCGCGGGGCGACGCCGTCGCCCCGCCTTTATTTCTTCGATACGGCCGCGGCTTCTCGCCGGGGCCGCGTCATTTGCGCCTCCAGCCCGGCTGGCCGCTCGCGCCGCCCGTCCCGCGTTTGCCCCGCCGGTCCAGATCCAGCGACTTTTCCGCCCCTTCGGTGTTATCGGTGCATGCAAGTGCACCGTGTCATCCGCCTCGCCGTCCTTTTTCTCGTCGGGCTGCCCCTCGCCTTCGGCAACGCCGCTCCGGAGGTGCTCCCCCATCTCGTCCGCGCCCGCGGGTTGGTGGGTCAGGATGCCTGGGCCAGAGTGTTGGAGCTCGACTCCGCGGATCCGCTGCAGCCCCACGAACACGCCCTGGCCTTCGAGTTCGCCAATGCGCTCTGGTTCTACCGCCCCGCGCACGGCACCGAGAGCCTGTCCCGCCATTGGAACAACGTGGCCGCCGAACGCCGCAATCTCCTGCCGCTGCTCCAGGCAATCGATCCTCGCTTCTCCGCCTTCCGCGAACTGGACGCCGCCGACCTAAACGCCGTCGTCCCCTCGACCGGCGAACTCCCCAACGGCTGCTTCGTCGAAAGCGCCACCGAAGCGAAGCGCGTCTTCGCCGACACCGGCGTCAGCAACGCCGTCCTGCTGTCCTACTACGTGAACACGCCTGAAGGCCAACGCGGCCATACCGTTCTCTGCTATCAGGACGCCACCGGCACCCACCTCTTCGACCCGGCGGACGGGAACACGCTGTCGATCCCCACCCTTTCGTTCGGCGAAAAGGCGCTCCATCTCGCGCGGTCGATCGTCCCGACCGCTCTGGTCGACGGCGTGACCAAAGCGGCGAAAATCGCCCTCGCAGACCACTCCGGGCGAGGCGCTACCGGCCGTTCGGCCCGTCGCGGACAGGGCTTCCGGGCTCGCGCGCTCAGGTAAGCGAACGCGGCTGGCTATCGACCGGCGCGGCTGCGGCCAAGCGGCGCCGTTTGAGCACCGCGTTGATCTCGCCGAGCAGGCGTTCGATCGTCACCGGCTTCGCAAGAACCACATCGGGCGCCGGGTCGTCAGCCGTGCCCGTCCAGTGATCGATATAGCCGCTGAAGAGAATGAACGGTACCGTCGCCAGCGCCGGCAACGTCGTGCGCAGTTCGCGCAGCAACGCGGCGCCGTTCATGCCGGGCATGTTGTAGTCGCTCAGCACCACATCGGGCACCAGAGTACGCGCCGTGATCAGGGCCTCCGGGCCATCCTCAGCCTCGATCACGCGAAAACCGAAACGCTGCAGCAGCGAGGCCAGCGTGCGCCTGGCTCCGACATCGTCGTCAACAAGAAGGATGGTGGTACCCATGTTTCACCTCGTTTTGGTGCCGCATCTTCAACGGTTCGCCCGAGCAAGCAAGCCCGGTTGTCGCATAAAACGGCTCAAACCCGCTGTTTACGCATAACCCCGATGCGGCGCTCAGCACCCGCCCGATTCGTTTCGAACCCGCACCGTCCGCAAACGCTCAATAGTCCACCGTCCGCCCGAGATAGTTGAGCATCCAGATCTCCTTCCAGACCCGGTAACGGCCTTCCTTGGAGATCTTGCCAAATTCTTCGCGGTCCTGATGGCGGTGAAGAAAACCCAGCTCTGTGTTCACCTTCTCGAGCTGGCCCTGCTGGCGGTTGAGATCCTCCAACGGTTCGGTCGTCCACGGACGGAATACCGATCCTGCTCCGCGCAGGCGGGCCCGATGCCGTGCGACCAAACTCCTGAGACTGCGCCGCCACGGGCGCCGCTCCATCAGCCAGTTTTCCGGATAGAAACCACCGAAGGGAAGATGGAGATTGTCCGTCACATAACGCAGGTCGTCCTCCGTACGGGAGGAAAGCGTATAGCAGAGCGCGATCGCGCCGCCCGGCTGCGGCAGGAACGCCACCTGCAAGCGGATCTGGTTGGTCTGGTCCTGATAAATCGAAAGCCGCAGGAACACGCCCGGAGCAATCTCGGCCTTCAGCGACTGCACGAGATGGAAATGCTCCCGACGCAGCCACTCGCGCACCGCGAAAAGGCGCCGCTGGGTCGGCCATTCCTCGCCACTGCTGTTCACGATGAAACGCGGGAAAAGCGGCAACGGACTCAGGCTCAATGCCCGAATCGCCAGCCAATGGTAGACCGATTCGATGAGGAACCATCCTAGGAACGCCGCGCCAGCGACCGACCAGAACGGCCGGTCCGTCCAGCGCAATTCCCGGGCGATGTAGCCCGCGCCGAGCGCGAAGAGGAACCAGCGGACCCACCGGTTGGCGATCGTCACCGCCGGCAACGCCACCCGCGAGCCGAGCAGGTGCAACAGCATCGAGATGATCGAAAAACCGATGATGATCTGGCCGACGTCCATCGTGGGAAGACTTCAAGCTGCCGTGGAAAACCGCAAGCTGCGCAACCTTGGTAATGCAGAACGCCGCCGATCGAAGACCGGCGGCGTCCCGAAAAGGAAGCGCTGGGACTCAGCTCAGGCGCACCGGCATGATCACGCACAGGAAGCTCTCGAGCGTCTTGAACACGCCCGGGCTCACCTCGTCCTTCAGCTCGAAGAAGACCTGGTCCTTGTTCAGCGCGCGCAGCGGGTCCATCACGAACTGCGGGTTGAACGCGACCTGCAGCTCCGGGCCGGCGTACTCGATCGCCATCGACTCGTGGGCGTCGCCAAAATCCGGACTCGAGGCCGTGATCTCGAGCAGGTTGTTGCTGAGCTTGAGCTTCACCGAGTTCGACTTCTCGCTCGTGACGAGCGCGGCGCGGTGCACGCACTGCAGGAAAAGCTCGCGCTCCAGCTTGATGCGCTGGTGAGTCTCCTTCGGCACCACCTGATTGTAGTTCGGGTAGTTGCCGTCGACCACCTTTGAGAAGAGGTAGATGTTGTCGATCAGGCCGTTGTCGCCGACCTTGTCGGTGCCGATCTGGAAGGCCGAGCGTTTCTCCGAGACGGCGAGGCGGACCTTCGTGCCCTTGTCGAGCATGCGCACCAGTTCGCTCACGGTCTTGGCGGGCAGGATGATGCTACCGGCGTTCTCGGGCGAGGGGAGCTCCTTGCTCGTGAGCGCAAGGCGGCGGCCGTCGGTCGCCACGAGAGTGAGCTTGTCGTCGCGGAAGCTGAAGTAGACACCGTTGAGGATATAGCGGGTCTCGTCGGAAGACTGCGCGTAGGAGACGCTCTTGAGCATCGTCGCGAGCTCCTCCTGCTCGAGCGCGACCGCCTTCTCGTCGGCGAACTCGGGCATCGGCGGAAACTCCTCCTTACCCATGCCCATGATCTTGAAGGCCGAGCCGCCGGAAGTGATCTTCGCCTGATGGCTCGGGGTCGTCTCGATGGAGACGTCGACATTGGGCAGCTCGCGCACGATGGTGGCGAGGCGCTTGACCGGCAGGGTGATCGCACCGGCTTCCTTCACCTCGGCCTTGATCTTGCAGCGGATGCCGAGATCGAGGTTCGTGGTCGCGAGGGAAATGTGGTCCTTGTCCGCCTCGATCAGCACATTGCTCAGGATCGGCATCGTGGCTTTCGAGCCGACAACGTTGAGCACTTGGGCCAGTCCGTTGCTGAAGTGGTCGCGGTTGATCTTGAATTTCATGCGCGGCAGGGCGGGTGTTGAGGGGTGTTTACTGACACAAGAGTGGATTGGGAGAAGAAGGAACTACAGATTATTCTTCTTATTATGGGCTGTGAACAACGCGGTTTGGGCGGCCCGAACGCCGTTTATCAGAGGGGGCGAAGGCGGCGACGATGGTGTGAGCAACTTCGCGGGTTGTGTCGGTAAAGAGGGGGTTCGGCACCGAGGGAAGCTTATCGGGAACTTGTTGGATGGTTGCTCACATCGTTCTTGCGAGAAACTCCGGGATGATGGCCGGTCAGGTGGCGGCGCACATGGCGGAAGATCCCGAAGGCGATGTAACCGAGGAAGAGCACGAGAAAGGAAATCTCCTGCAGCTTCCACACGAGCGCGCCGACGATCAGCAGCAGGATGAACGTCCAGAGCCGCGTCTTCGTCTGCCAGTCGACCTTCTTGAAACTCGGATAACGGATCGTGCTGACCATCAGGAACGAGATCAACAGCAGCAGGACCGGCAAGGCCAAGGTCGTCTGCTGCAGGTCGCGATCGTTCTCCGAGAGATGGAGGAGGAACAGCACCAGCGAAGCCACTGCGCCCGCTGCGGCCGGCACCGGCAGACCGAGGAAGTCCTTGTTCGACTCGTGCTCCGCGCGCTGGAGCAGCGGGTTGGTGATCACGTTGAACCGTGCCAGCCGGATCGCGCCGCACAGCAGATAGATGAAGGCCACGAACCAGCCCAGTTCGCGGAACCACTGGTAGCCTTCTTTTGGCGCCAGAATCAGGAAGAACACCATCAACGCAGGGGCGATGCCGAACGAGACCACGTCGGCCAGCGAATCGAACTCCGCCCCGAACAGCGAGGTGCGCCCGCCCATGCGGGCGAGCCGGCCGTCGAGCGAATCGAACAGCACCGCTGCCAGGATGAACCACACCGCCTGGATGTAGTATTCGCGCGGTAGATGCCCGGCGTGGGCGAGCGCGAAATCGCCGCCGTCGGCGATCAGCCGGGCTTGGATGCATTTGATCACCGCCACGAAGCCGCAGAAGAGGTTTCCCGCCGTCATCAGGTTCGGCAGGAAATAGATCCGGCTGGCCTGGGTGACGTTGTAGGGGTTTTCGCGCGAGTGCAGATCCGACGACATGGCGCAGGAGAAGAGCGAGCGTGGACGGACGCTATTTCGTCAAACTCTCGAGGTATTTCCAGAACTTCGAGTGTTGCTCGACCAGTTGTTGGTCGCTGACGGGCAGCTTGGTGCGGAACAGGAAATCTTCGAGCGAATTGCGGTGCAGGATCCACTGGACGTGCAACGTGTCGCCGTTGCGCTCGAAGTAGAAACGGAAATCGCCCGAACGCAGGCGGTAAAAGATGCGGCCTTCCCGCGAGAATTGGCCGAGTGGTTCGCGCGGCTGCGCCAGTTGGGCGGCCGTCAGGCTGCCGAGCGGCTCGATCACCTCGAGCTGGGCCAGCTGGTCGAGCTTGTTGAGCTCCTTGACGCTCTGATCGGAAAACGTGACCTGGAACATGGGAAGGCGCTCCGCGCGAGCGCGGCACAGGGTTGCGAAACCGAAATGTCGCCGGCCGCTCCGGCTGCGGCAATCCCAAATCGGGAGCATTTGCGGCCGCTGCGGTCATGCGCGCCCCCGGAGAAAGCGGTAAACAGGATTGTACTACCCAAACGCCGCAGTATCTGCGAAGCTGTTTCCGGAGGAACCCCATGATCACCCTCGCCCTCATCGAACGCCTCAACGGCTGGTGGACCGAGCTCACCCTCGCCAAACAGTTCTTCTACGGCATCGGCCTCGTCGCCGGTCTCGTCTCCCTCGTGCTGATGGTCCTGTCCATGATCGGCCTGGATCATGACGACGCGGTCGACGCCATCGGCGCGGCCGATGCCGCGGGGGCCCATGACGGCGACAGCGGCGGCGGGATCTTTTCCGTGAAACCGCTCACCGGCTTCTTCCTCGGCTTCGGCTGGGGCGGTGGCCTCGCGCTCGACGCCGGCTGGTCCTTCTACGTCGCGCTCGCCTGCGCGCTCGGCGCCGGCGGCGCGATCATGGCCGTGATCGTCCTGATGTTCCGCGCGATTCTCGCCATGCGCAGCGACGGCACCGCGCGTATCGACGATACGGTGGGCGCCGTCGGCACGGTCTATCTCACCTTGCCCGCCGCGAAGGCCGCCGGTGGTCAGGTGGTCGTCAACTTCCGCGGCCGGCAGGAGACCTACGCCGCGCTCTGCGTCGCCGACCGACCGGTCCCCAGCGGCGACAAGGTGAAGGTGCTCGCCGTGGTCGACGCGCGCACCCTCCTCGTCGAACCGCTCGTCTAGCCTGAGATTTCGGACACGGATCCGGCCGTTTCTCCTCCCTCTCCCCAATATGGAAATCATCCACATCCTCCTCCTCGCCTTCGCGGTGGTCTTCGTGCTCATCGTGGCGATGACCCTCGTGTCGCGCTACCGCATGTGCCCGCCGGACCGCATCCTCGTGGTCTACGGCAAGCTGGCCAACGGCATGTCTTCGAAGTGTTACCACGGCGGGTCCACGTTCGTCATCCCGTTCTTCCAGAGCTACGCCTACCTCGACCTCACCCCGATCAACATCGAGATCGAGCTGAAGGGCGCGCTCTCGAGCCAGAACATCCGTATCGATGCCCCGGCGTCGTTCACCATCGGCATCTCCACCGAGCCCGAGGTCATGCAGAACGCCGCCACGCGCCTGCTCGGCCGCACGCTCGACGAGGTGCAGCAGCTCGCCTCCGAGATCATCATGGGCCAGATGCGCGTCGTGTTCGCCTCGATGACGATCGAGGAAATCAACAACGACCGCGAGAAGCTCATCGGCCTCATCACCAAGGGCGTTGAAGTCGAGCTCCACAAGGTCGGCCTGCGGATGATCAACGGCAACATCCGCGACATCCGCGACCTCTCCGGCTACATCGACGCGCTCGGCAAGGAGGCTGCCGCCAAGGCCATCAACGACGCCCAGATCAAGGTCGCCCAGGAGAACCAGCGCGGCGCCATCGGCCGCGCCGAGGCCGAGCGCGAGCAGGCCATCCGCGTCGCCAACGCCCAGGCCGAAGCGCGCAAGGGCCAGAACACCGCCCAGGTCATGATCGCGAAGTCCGATGCCGACCTCGCCTCCGAGCAGGCCGAGGCCAAGCGCCGCGTCGAGGCCGCGCAGAAGGTTGCCGAGGCCCGCGCCTTGCAGGAAGGCTACAAGGCTCAGCAGGAGGCCGAGCTCGCCCGCGCCGCTCGCGAGAAGGCCCAGCAGCAGGCCGACCTCATCGTGAAGGCCGAGATCGAAAAGGAGCGCATGCGGATCGACGCCGAGGCGACCGCCCAGCAGGCGCGCCTCATCCAGGAGGGCGAATCCGCCGCCTACGTCATCCAGAAGCAGGCCGAGGGCGAGGGCGCCAAGCGCGTCGCCGAAGGCGAGGCCGCCGGTATCCGCGCCAAACTCGTCGCCGAGGCCGAGGGCACGCAGGCGATCCTCGACGCGAAGGCCGCCGGCTTCGACAAGCTCCTCAAGGTCTCGCACGACACCCAGGGCGCCACGCAGCTTCTCATCGCGGAAAACATCGTGCGCATCGCCGAGATCCAGGCTGGGGCGATCAAGGGCCTTTCTTTCGAGAAGGTCGTCGTCATGGGCGGCGGCGCCGGCGGTGCTGCTGGCCCGGGTCAGTTCGTGCAGGATCTCTACAAGGGGGTGCTGCCGATCAACGAGCTCGCCAAGAACGTCGGCCTCAACCTCCCGAGCTTCTTGGGCACCCCCGCCGCCGAGACTCCGCCTGTCGCCAAGCCGGAGCCGAAAGCCAAGGCCTGAGTTCGTCGGTCGGCGTTATCGCTGACCCTCCTGAGCTTGGAAATGAAACGGGCGCCACAACGTTGTGGCGCCCGTTAGTTCGTTACAGCCAGTCAACCCACTCGGACGAAGGTAGATCGCTTCTCGCACCATACTCCATTGTTGCGGAGGGAGAAGGGCGAATCCTTCCAGTCGGGGTTATTCACAAAGCGGTGACTGTTGCTTCGGAGTTTTGTTACGAACGCGGCAAGGCTGCCGACGTTTCCCGCGCCGGGGTGTCGGACCGACGCTGCGTGCGCAGCACGATCAGTAGCCCGGCCAGTTGGAGCAGCGCGGCACCGAAGAACGCCGCCCCCGGCGTTTTCCAGGCGTGCCCCGTCGCGATGCCATACCCGAACAACCACGCGGCCGCCGGCGGCGCGATCACGCCAGCCAGACTGCCGAGCCCGGCGAGCGCGCCCTGCAGCGCGCCCTGCTCCGTCCCTGGCACCCGCCGTGAGATCAACCCCTGCAACGCCGGCGGCGCGATGTTCGCCAGCGCCCCGAGCGGGATCAGCGCATAGACCATCCAGCTCTCCCACGCGCAGCCGAAGCACGTCAGGATCGTCACCGAGATGCACAGGCCGATCACGATGCAACGCCGCTCCCCCAGGCGCGGCGCCAGCCAGCGCACCAGGCCGCCCTGCACGAGCATGCCCATCGTGCCGACCGCGGCGAGCGAGAGTCCGACCTCCCGCGGGTTCCAGCCGAACCGGCTCTGCGTGTAGAGCACCCACGTCGTGTGCACGGAAAACTGCGCCAGCATCGCGAGCAGATGCACGCCGGCCAGCGGCAGCACGTTGGCAAACTGGCGCAAGGCCAGCAGCGCGCCCACCGGGTTCGCACGGCGCCGCGCAAACGGCCGCCGCCGCTCCTGGGGCAACGACTCCGGGAGCACCAGTGCGCCGTAGAGCCAGTTGAGCCCCGCCAGCCCCGCCGCGACGAAGAACGGCAGCCGCAGGTCGATCTGGCCGAGGAACCCACCCACCGCCGGTCCGAGCACCAGGCCGAGCCCGAACGCCGCGCCGAGCAGGCCGAAGTTCTGCGCGCGCCGCTCCGGCGGTGTCACGTCCGCCATGTACGCGTTCGCCGCCGCGATGCTGCCCGACAACGCGCCCGATACCGCGCGGGCCACAAAGAGCCACGTCAGCGTCGGTGCGAACGCCATGATCAGGTAGTCGAGCGCCGCACCCGCCAGCGAAAGCAGGATCACCGGCCGACGCCCCACCCGGTCGGAGAGCGCACCCAGCGCCGGCGCCACGAGGAACTGCATCAGCGCGAACGTGCCGACGAGCACGCCGTAGGTGTGCGAACCCTCCGAGAGGTCGCCGCCGCGGAACTGCGTCACCAGCCGCGGCAACACGGGAATCAGCACCCCGAAACCGAGGACGATGAGCACGTACGTGACGAAGATGAACCCGACGGCGGGAGTGCGTTTCGAAGACGAGACCATGTCTTGGGAGAAACGGCACATTCCGGTGCATCGCCGACGCCCGAGTCCACCCCCAAACGCATGCGCCGGAAGCTGCCGCCGCGAGACGTTCGCTCGATTGATACCGGCCAGCGGCCACTCGCGCCGAACCATCCTTTTTCCCGGAAAACAGCCGCAGCAACCGTGGAGGGAGCTTCGGCGAGAGCCAGAGAGAGAGGCCCAAAGGAGATACACAGATTCAGATCACGAGGCCGACGGGCGGCAGCCAATAGGCATCACGCCAACGGCCATCGAGCGAGCGTGCGACGCGTGTGCTGGGCGTTCTCCAACCGTTGGGTGCGGATCTCTGCCCAAGTGCGCTCCAGCTCGGCCACGCCTGCTTGCAGACCACGCAGATCTACACGCACGTCTCCCTCC
>JAEXPQ010000166.1 GCA_023446735.1 Verrucomicrobiota bacterium | reverse complement strand
GCCGTGGTCGATGTAGTCGGCATAGCCGCCGTGGCGGTCGCACACGACCGGGAGGCCGCAGGCCATCGCCTCCTGCACGACTCGGCCGTGCGGTTCGCGGAAACGCGGTGAGGTGCGGTAGAAGAAGCAGTCCAGCGTGCGCAGGAAAGCGGCGGGCGGCTCGGTGTTGACCGGCAGCAGGTCGAGGGCGGGCCCGGTCGGCAGTTGCGGGGCCAGCACGGTGCCGCCGAGGATGCGTAACCGAGTCCCGGATTCGAGTAGGCGGCGGTAGAGGGCGGGGTCGGCGGGGTGGTGCTTGTAGGCGATATCGCGGCTGTGGCGTCCGACGGTGAAGGGGCGGTCGGACAGGGGCGCGGCGGGCGGGGGATGGAACCGTTCCAGATCGATTGGCGAGACCTGGACCGGCCCGGTGCCGCCCACGGAGTCGCGCAGCCAGCTGGAGGCGAAGACGACTTCGAGCGGGCGGCGGCAGCGCGGGCGCAGGACGCGGACCGCCTGCCAGTAGGTTTCGGAGGTGGGCGTGTTGTAGAGCAGGATGATGCGGCGGGGACGGGCGAGGCGGATCCACCAACCGATGCGGGCGTAGATACCGACAAAGACGAGGGTGCCGCCGAACGGCTGCCGGAGCAGGCCCGGCCGCAGGCGACTGATCGGCAATTGGTCGCGGAAAACTTGGGCCGGCTGACCGGAGCTCCAGATCCGGGTGGGCGCATGCGGCGAGAGCAGGCGGTACAGTTCGAAGGTGCGCCACTCGCTGCCGGCGGTGTCGCGCATCGGGTTGATGAGATGGATGGTGTCCACGGAGAGGGGGCGGCGGGTTGGCGCGCGCAACGGCCGGGCGCGCGGTGCGGAGGTTAGGATCTCACTACGGAGGCGCAAACGGCCGAGCGTGTTTCGGGGTTTCCCCCATGGCGGGGACACCGACACTCCGGTGGCGCAGCGGCCGGCCGAGTGGGGCGTGCGCCGCCTCCGGTGCTTTGGTCACCGCAAGGACCACCTGCGGTGCGCACGCCCGAAGCGGCGGCAATTCTGATACTGTGACGCTCAGCGGCGGCGCCGACGCCAGCCGACGAGACCGCCTGCCCCCAGCCCCAGCAGTAGCGCCGTGGTGGCCGGCTCGGGAATGCTGGTCGCCGCAAAGGTGCTCGAGACATACGGATCGCTGTTCGCGGCGAGATCACCGCGATGCGCATAGGCCCAGCTGTCCAGGTTGAGCGCGAGGTCGAAGGTGTAGGCTTGGCCGTCGTCGGGGCTGAGGTTCTGGAAAACACCGCGGAAGTAGCCCGAGACGGCGGCCGGATCGAAGTTCGGGGCGATATAGGTGCCTTTGGCGGCATCCCAGACGGCGGAGAGCCCGACAGCCTCGAGTTTAAACTCATAGCTGACGAAATTGCCGGTGGTGATCGAGGCCGGTCCAGTGGCGCCGCCTGCATTCCAGAGCCGGGCATAGTCGTCCTGGCGGACGGCGTTGGTGCCGGACAGGTGGAGCGTGAAGGTGTCTCGGGTCGGATTCCATGCGGCGGTGAGCGCCGTGTCGGTGGAGCCGTCGAGGTCGCCGAGTTGGATGAATCCGAAGTTGGTGTTGCTCGGGGTGCGGCCCTCGGTGGCGGAGATGAAATTCCACGCGGTGCCGATGTAGTTGCAGTTCGTGTAGCCCGAGTAGAGCCACGGCGCATCGGAAAGGATCATGATCGCGAGATCGCGTTGCGGCACGCTGTAGGAGCCGAGGGCATTGGCACCGGCGATCGCATCGTCGATGGTAGCGTAGCGCGTGACCGAGCCGGTGTAGCCGAGACGGTTGGTGTCGAGGGCGATTTGCGCGGCCGCGGCCGAGCAGAGGACAAGTGCTGCGAGCAAAAGAGTGGGGCGACGCGACATACAGGTTCGGAGGGCTGAAGCCGGGATAGGCGGAGACTCCGACGAGCGCAAGGCTGTGGGAAGTCGGGGCGTGGCGCGCACTCCTGGCTTGGCGGTGTCGGCTGCGAGCGGTTGTGTGGCGCGGTGTTGCAACTCTTCCATCGGGATTTCGGCGGGGCGGGCAAACCGCCGCTGGTGGTCATCCACGGGCTGCTAGGCTCTTCGCGCAACTGGCAGACGGTCGGCGCGGATTTGGCGGCGCAGCGCCATGTGCACGCGCTCGACCTGCGCAACCACGGGATGTCGCCGCACGCCGAGGACCACGATTTCGCCACGATGGAAGCCGACGTGCTGCGTTGGATGGACGGTCAGGGCATCGCTCGCGCGGCGCTGATGGGTCACAGCATGGGCGGCAAGGTCGCGATGGCGCTGGCCTGCCACCGGCCGGAGCGTGTCGAGCGGTTGGTGTCGGTCGACATCGCGCCGCGCGACTACGACGCGTCGAAGTTCAAGACGATCCTCGAGGCCATGCTGGCGATCGAGCCGGAGACGCTCGCATCGCGCGCCGAGGCGGAGGCCAAACTCGGCGAAGTCGTGAAGGACTGGGCGATGATCAAGTTCCTCACCACGAACCTGGAGCGCGGCGAGGACGGCGTCTTCCACTGGCGGGTGAACGTGCCCGCGCTGCACGCCGAGCTCGACGAGATCGCGCGCACGTCTTTGCTTCCCGGCGACCAGTACGAAGGGCCGACGCTGTTCGTGATCGGCGGCTACTCGCGACACGTGCGCGAGGAGGATCGGCCGGAGATCGCGGCGCGGTTTCCGCAGTCACGGATCGTGACGGTGGCCGAGAGCGGCCACAACCCGCACATCGAGCAACGCGCGGCGTTCGTGGCGGCGGTGCGGGAGTTCCTCGGGTGATTTACGATTTCCGATTGCCGATTTGCGATTGGGCGGCGCGGCGTTCGGAGATTGCGGAGTGCGGAATTCGGATTGCGGAGTGCCGACCGGCGAGGCGGCGGAGACGCGGAGCCCGGCGGCGGGTCAGTCGCAGGTGTGCTTGATGGCTTTGCCTTCGCGGAGGCCGCTGAGGAGACGGGCGATGATGCCGTAGCGCGGGCTGCCAAGGGCGGAGAGCAGGAAGAACGCGCCAAGGGCGAGCACGATGGCGGCGCCGCTGGGCAGGCCGGCGTGGTAGCTCACGAAAATCCCTACGATCGAGCCGAGCACGGCGGTGATGGCGGAAAACGCGAGCATCGCGGGCAGGCGGTCGCACCAGAGGTACGCGGTCACGGCCGGGAGCAGGAACAACCCGAGCGCGAGCACCACGCCCATCGCCTGGAGCGCGGCGACGAGGTTGACCACGCACAGCGCGAGGATGCCGAGGTGCGTGAGCCAGCCGCGTCCGCCCGTGGCGCGGTGGAAGACGGGATCGAAGGTTTCCAGTACGATGCTGCGGCGGAAGAGCGCGAAGACGGTGACGGTGAGAGCGGCGGCGCCGCCGGCGAGGGCGACATCGGAGGGGCCGACGCCGAGGATGTTGCCGAAGAGGAAGTGCAGGAGGTCGACGCGTGCGGGCAGGCGGCTGACGAGCGCGACGCCGCCGGCGAAGAGGACGAGGAAGAGCGAGCCGAACGCGGCGTCCTCCTTGATGCGGGTGAGCCGGCTGACGAGACCGCCGCCGAGCGCGGTGAGCAGGCCGGCGAGGAGCGCGCCGAGGAGGAGCGCCGGCAAGCTGGGCCCGAAAAGCAGATACGCCACGCCGATGCCCGGCAGGAGCGAGTGCGAGAGGGCGTCGCCCATCAGCGAGAGCCGGCGAAGGACGAGGATGCAGCCCAGCAGTCCGCCGCTCAGCCCGAGCAACGCCGCCACCAGCAGCCCGCGCTGCAGGAAGGCGTAGCTGAACGGTTCGAGGAGGAAGGAGATCATGGGGCGGAGGGTCGAGTGGCAGCCTTCGGACTATTCTCCCAACGTCCGATCAGGCGTTTCAGACTCTTGATGCTTCGTTTGCTGATGTGGATGTCGGCGATTGAACTCAGACCGAGTGGTTCCGGTGGGAGAACCTTTGTGTTATCGTCTTTCAGCCCAAATGCCTTGGCGCCCCCCTGAAGACCTGTGAACGTGATCGTGTACCCAGGGATGCAGAAACACACCGGGAGCACGATCTCCTCTCCGTCTTTCGTCTTCTCGATGATCGGGTCAATCAACTCGAAGGCTGCCACCACTTCGGCGACCTCCTTTGTTTGCGCGGTGGAGAAAAGTAACTTCTCGCGATGGCGGATCTCCACTCCGGTGGCGCCGGATACGAGCGTGCGGAACGCGTTCTGTGTGACGCCGGCGAAAGCTGATACACCCACGAGGATTGCGGCGATGGTTACGACGAACGTTCTCATGGGAACTGTGGTTGATTGAGATGAGTGAGGTGCCGAGTCGCGAAGATCGCCTGCAAGCAGGCTCCTACAGTGGAGATGCGGTGCATGATGAGGTCAGCCCTCGTTCGCCGCCGGGTAGAACTGGGCGAGGGAGGCGGGGGCGAGGACTTCGGCGACGGGGCCGGCGGCGAGCAGGCGGGTATCCAGCAGGAGAGCGTGGGAGAAGACGCGGCGGGCGAGCGGCAGGTCGTGGAGGACGGCGACGACGGTGCGGTGGAGCTGTTCCCAGGATTTGAGCACGGCGGCGAGTTCGGCGGCGCTGGGGGCGTCGAGGCCGGCGAAGGGCTCGTCCAGGAGGAAGATGTCGGCGCCTTGGGCGAGGGCGCGGGCGAGGAAGACGCGTTGTTGCTGGCCGCCGGAGAGCGCGCGGATCTGGCGGTCCTGCAGGTCGGTGAGCTTCATCTCGGCGAGGGCGCGGTCGACGAGCGCGTGGTCGGCGGGGCGGAAACGGCGGAAGGCGCCGAGCGCGGGGTAGCGGCCCTGCTCGACGACGCCGCGCACGGTGATGGGGAAGTCCCAGTCGACGTCGACGCGTTGCGGGAGGTAGGCGAGGCGGGGCAGGGCGTGTTGCGGGTGGGAGTCGCCGATGCGGATCTCGCCGCGCGTGAGCGGCATCCAGCCGAGGATGGCGCGCAGGAGGGTGCTCT
>JAEXPQ010000133.1 GCA_023446735.1 Verrucomicrobiota bacterium | reverse complement strand
GCTCGGCGAGGGCGCCGTGGCCGATCTCGCGGCGGCCCGGGGAACCGGTGCGGCCGGTCTCGCCGACGGAGAAGGGCGGGAAGTTGTAGTGGAGGATGAAGCTCTTGGTCTTGGCGCCGCCGGTGAGGCCGTCGAGCTCCTGGGCGTCGCCCGCGGGGGCAAGGGTGGCGATCACGAGGCCCTGGGTGTCGCCGCGCTTGAAGACGGCGGAACCGTGGACGCGGGGGAGCACGCCGACCTCGCTGGTGATGGTGCGGAGCGAGAGGGCGTCGCGGCCGTCGGCGCGCTTGCCCTCGTCGAGCACGGTGGAGCGGTAGGCGTGGTACTGGAGCTCCTCGAAAACGATGGAGAGGTCGGAGTCGGCGAAGCCCTTTTCGCCGAGTTCGGCGACGAGGGCGGCCTTGGCCTCTTCCTTGAGGGCCTTGATGTTGGCGGCGCGCTGCTGCTTCTCCTTGCCGAAGATGGCGGGCTTCACCTTGTCGCCGGCGACACGCTTGATGATGGCGGCGGCCTCGGGCTTGGCGGTGACGAGGGCCGGTGAGACCTTGGCCTTGCCGGCGACGGCGACGAGATCCTTGATGGCCTTGATGATGGGCTGGATCGCGTTCTGCGCGTATTCGAGGGCCTTGACGAACTCCTCTTCGGGGAGTTGGTCGGCGGAGCCTTCGATCATGAGCATCTCCTTCTCGGTGCCGACGTAGATCAGGTCGAGCGCGGAGCCGCCCATCTGGTCGAGGGTCGGGTTGGTGACGAACTGGCCGTCGATGAGACCGACGCGCACGCAGGCGATCGGGCCGGCCCACGGAATATCGGAGATGGCGAGCGCGGCGGAGGCGCCGTTGACCATCAGGATGTCGGGTTCGTTCTGGAGGTCGGTGGCGAGGAGCAGGCCGATGACCTGGACCTCATTGAGGAAACCTTCCGGGAAGAGCGGCCGGCAGGGGCGGTCGCAGAGGCGGGAAGTGAGGATCTCCTTCTCGGAGGGGCGGCCTTCGCGCTTGAAGTAGCCGCCGGGGAAACGACCGGCCGCGGAGAACTTCTCGCGGTAGTCGACGGTGAGGGGGAAGAAATCCTGTCCGGGCTTGATGCTGGCGGCGACCTGGGCGGAGACGAAGACCTCGGTCTCGCCGAGGCTGATGGTGACGGCGCCCGAAGCGAGCTGGGCGATGGTGCCGGTCGAGATCTTGATCCCGAGCTCGGGCACGGTAACGGAGTGTTTCTGATTCATGGTATCTGGATACGGAAATGGGGTGGAGGAGCTTCCGCGAGCTCCCGACCTGCCGGACCAGAACCTGAGAGATTTCCGAGCGCCCTCCTCACTCCAGCGCCGCGGGCGAAGGGCGGTCGGAAATGTCCCAGTCTTGATTCGGTCCCTGAAAAGGCGTCGGCGGCGCTCTTTCCGGGGATCGCCGCCGCCGGGGCAAAGAGGGTTTTTAGCGCCGCAGGCTGAGGGCCTGCAGGACCGCGTTGTAGCGGTCGACGCTTTCGCTCTTCAGATAATCGAGGAGCTTGCGGCGACGGCTGGCCATCGCGAGGAGGCCGCGGCGGCTGTGGAAATCCTTGCGGTGATCGCGGAGGTGTTCCGTGAGGTGGTTGATGCGCTGGCTGAGCAGCGCGATCTGCACCTCGGGGGAGCCGGTGTCCTTCTCGTGGGTCCGGAACTTGGTGATGACTTCTTGTTTAACAGCGACTTCAGACATGTTGGTTGTATTGGTAATCCACGACTGTGAGGGCCTCGGAAGAGACCCCGTGCAACCCGCTGTGGAGGCCGGTCGCACCGTTCTAGCTCAACCGCGGGAAGCGGCCGGGCCAGTCGAGGTGGCGTTCCAAACCGATGGAACGCCACTAACGCGAGGGTTGTTTATTCTGACGCCGCCGACGGGGCGCAAGCGGTTTTTTCGCTTGGCCGAAGGTTCTCACCCCTCGATCTGGCGACGGAACGCGATCCGATCGGCGGCGCGGAAAAACGCGGTTCCGGCGACGAGCGTGTCGGCGCCGGCGGCGAGGCAGAGCGGGGCGGTCGTGTTGTCGACACCGCCATCGACTTCGAGGCGGAATGCGAGGCCGCGCTCGCGGCGCCAGCGGGCGATCTGTTCGATCTTCGGCAACACATCGTGCCGGAAGGACTGTCCGCCGAAGCCGGGTTGGACGGTCATGAGCAACACGAGGTCGACCTGGGCGAGCAGGTGCTCGATCGCGGTCGCCGGCGTGCCGGGGTTGAGCACGATGCCGTTCTGTTTCCCCAGGCCGCGGATGCGGGCGAGGACGGCGGCGTGGTCGTAGGCGGGCTCGATGTGGACGCTGATCAGGTCGCTGCCGGCGCGGGCGAAGGGCTCCACGTAGTCGCCGGGGTTGTCGAGCATCAGGTGGGTGTCGAGGAAGAGCGCGGTGTGTTTGCGCAGGGCGGCGGCGGTGCCGGGACCGAAGGTTA
Organism: Verrucomicrobiota bacterium; assembly: GCA_023446735.1. Classification (GTDB taxonomy): domain Bacteria; phylum Verrucomicrobiota; class Verrucomicrobiia; order Opitutales; family Opitutaceae; genus CAJCBL01. The sequence goes on along the minus strand of JAEXPQ010000133.1, from coordinate 19,106 downwards.
GGTTGGGCACGAAGTGCCCGTCCATGATGTCCAGATGGAGCCACCGGACTCCGGCGGCGGCGGCCTCCGCGGCGGAGCCGGCGAGGTTGGCGTGGTCGCCGGCGAGCAGCGAGGGCGCGAGCAGCGGGGCGGGCATGGCCACGGCGGGGAGGGGCAATGTCACCACGTGTCGAGCACGGCGTGGGCGATCTCGACGGCGAGGGCCTCGGCGAGCAGCGGCATCGTCTGGTACTCGGTCGGCTGCAGGCCACTGTCGACGAAGACGTCGCGGGTGGCGGTGATGGTGCGGCGATCGAGGAGGATTTTGCCGTTGCGGTCGGTCAACGTAATCTCGGCGGTGAGCTTGGCGGCGAACTTGCGGGCGAGGGCGGTGTCGTCGTGGCGGGCGGCGAGGACATCGCGTTCGAAGCGGACCAGCCGGATTTCCAGCTTGGCCTCGGCCGAGTCGGCGGCGGCGAGATCGGTCCGGCCGTCGCGGGCGAGCGCCAGGCGCGCGGCTTCGGTCACGAGCGGACCGGCCTGCGGCGCGAAGGACGCGTTCACGACCGGCGCGACGAAGATCGACTGCGCGAGGGGCCGGCCGGGGGCGCCGAGGTGATAATGGGAGCAACCGGCGAGGGCTCCGGCCAGGGCCAGAGCCAGAAGGCCGCGAACAAGGGAAACCATGGGAAGACCGGGGAGGAGAAGGTTGCGGCGCTCAGAAGAGCCACAGGACTTTCTTCTTCTTCGGCTTGGGCGGCTCGATCTTGTTGGCGCGGGCGGCGGCGGCCTCCTCCTGCGCGGCGATCTTGGGCGCGATGAGGTCGAGGCGGGCTCGCGCCTTCTGGGCCACCGGCGAATCGGGGTAGGTGGTGATGGCCTCGTTGTAGAAGACCTTCGCGGCGATGTAGTTGTGGCGCTTGTAGTGGTAGAACTCCGCCATCTTCATGCGGCTCAGCGCCAGCTCGGTCTTCATCTCGTCGAGGCCCTTTTCGGCGCCGGCCACGCCGGTGTCGCCAGGGAAGAGGATGAGGAAGTCCTTGTAGTAGGTGGCGGCCTCATGGGCGGAGTACTGGTCGTAGAGCGGACCGTCGACGAGCGAGGCGTGCACCTGGGCCATGCGGAGATAGGCATCCGGCGTGAGGATGCTGCTCGGATAGAAGTTGATCATGCGGTCGAGGGCGTCGATCGCCTCGATCTTGCTGCGGTAGCGCTTGTGCAGCTGCGCGATACGCATGAGGGCGAGCGGCGCGTAGTCGCTGTAGGGAGCGTTGGCGACGACGTATTCGAAATAACCGATGGCGCTTTCGCGTTTGGGGAAGCCGGGCAGCAGGCCCCAGAGCCAGCGGGCGCGGGCGCCGTCGGCCACGGCGGAGGCGATGCGGTATTGCTCGGCGATGACGTGGTCGAACCGGTCGTAGTTCGGGTAGGCCGTGATGATGTTCTGGTAGGCGATGAAGGCCTTCACGTGGTTCTTCTGCGCGAGGCGGATCTGCGCGGTGCGGAAGTGGGCCTCGGGGCCGAAGACGGACTTGCTGTAGTCGCGGGTCACGCGCTTGTAGAGGCGCAGGGCGCGGCCGTAGCGGCCCGCCTCCTCGGCGGTGCGCGCGCGGTTCATCAGGTCGAGGGCGTTGCGGCCCTCCTCGCCGGCGAAGGTGGCGAGGGCTCCGCCCTCGATCTGCCAGCCATTGCCGGGCGTCCACACGAGTTCGGCGTGGAGCCACGCCGGAACAAACAGGGTGAGGAGGAACAATCCGAGGGTGCCGAACAGGCGCGAAGGGCGCATAAAATTAGTTCCAGCGAATCAGGGCGGATGCCCAGGTCAAGCCGGCGCCGAAGGCGACGAACAGAACGTAGTCGCCGGAGACGATGCGGCCGGCGCGACGGGCTTCGTCCAGGGCGATCGGGATCGAGGCGGCGGAGGTGTTGCCGTAGCGTTCGAGGTTCATGAACACGCGCTCGGCCGGGAGCTTCATCCGCTGCGCGATGGCATCGATGATACGCTGGTTGGCCTGGTGGGAGATCAGGAGTTTCACTTGGTCGGGTGCGACACCGTTCTTCTCCAAAAGTTCAACGGCGGCGTCTTGCATCGCGGTGACGGCGAGCTTGAACACTTCCTTGCCGCGCATCTGGATGAAATGCTCGCGGCGCGCGACGGTCTCGGCGGAGGCCGGGCTGCGGGAACCGCCGGAGGCGACCTTGATGAGGTCTGCGGCGGAACCGTCGGCGTAGAGCTTGGTGCCGATGATGCCGGTGCCGGCGCCCGGCTGGGTGCCGAGGACGACCGCGCCCGCGCCGTCGCCGAAGAGGATGCAGGTGGTGCGGTCCTGGTAGTCGGTGAGCGAAGTGAGCTTCTCGGCCCCGATCACGAGGGCCTTCCGGTAGCGCCCGGTGGACAGCATGGCGTTGGCGACCTCGAGGGAGTAGAGGAAGCCGCTGCAGGCGGCGGCGAGATCGAGGCAGGCGCAGGCGCCGAGGCCGAGCTTGTGCTGGGTGAGCGTCGCGGTGGAGGGCAGCGGCGCGTCGGGCGTGCAGGTCGCGATGATGAGCAGGTCGATGTCCGCCGGGGTGAGCCCGGCGTCGGCGAGGGCGGCCTGGCCGGCCTTGGCGGCGAGGTCCGAGGTGGCCTCGTCGGGCGCGGCGACATGGCGTTCGCGGATACCGGAGCGGGAGACGATCCACTCGTCGTTCGTGTCGACCATGCGCGAGAGCTCCGCGTTGTCGAGGACGCGCGCAGGGGCGTAGGAGCCCGTTCCGAGAATGACGACCGATTGACCGACTGGGTTCATGCGAAAGACGAAGGAAGGAAGGGAAGGGACACGACCGCGCGGCTCAGGCGGCGGGCTTGTCGAGCAGGACGTTGGCGCTGGCGACGTCCGCCTCGATCCGATGGACGAGATCGTTGCGGAGGAATTCGCTGGCGTCGTGGATGGCGTTCATCAGCGCGTGACGATTGGCGGAGCCGTGGGCCTTGATGACGCAGCCGCGCAGGCCGAGCAGGGGGGCTCCGCCGTAGCGCTCCGGCTGGATACGCTGCCGGAGCCCGTGCAGGGCGCCTTTGCCGAGAAGGGCGGCGAGCATGCGCAGGGGATTGGCCTTGAAGAGGGTCTTGAGTTCGCGCCCCACGAACTTCACCAGCGACTCCCACGTCTTGAGACAGATGTTCCCGGTGAAGCCGTCGCAGACGACGACGTCGACATCGTGCCGGAAGACCTGGAAGCCCTCGATCGGGCCCACGTAGTGCACGAGATGCCCGAGCGATTTCAGGGCCTCGTGGGTGGTGTTGGTCAGGGCGTTGCCTTTGCCCTCCTCGGTACCGATCGTGAGGAGGCCGACCCGCGGGCGGGCGATACCCAGCTCCACCCGGCAGTAGTGGGAGCCGAGGATCGCGTTGTGGACGAGGTGGCGCGGGGTGGCCTCGGGATTGGCGCCGCCGTCGATCAGAATGAGGTGGCCGTCGTCGCAGGGGATGACGGGGGCGAGCGCCGGTCGTTCGACGCCCTCGATCGTGCGCAGCTTGAGGGTGCCGGCGGCGACGAGGATCTTCGTGTTGCCTGTGCTGACCACGGCGGAGGCGGTGCCCTCCTTGACCAGATCCATGGCGCGGAGCATCGAGGCGTCCTTTTTGCGGCGGATCGCAGTCATCACATCGTCTTCCATCGTGACGACCTCGGAGGCGTGTTGGATGGAGAGTTTCGGATGGGCGGCGAGTCCCGCCTCGGCGAGCAACGGACGCAGCTGCGCCTCGTCACCGACAAGGATGACGGGGCGCAGATCGGGGAAGGCATCGAATGCCAAGCGCAGTGCAGCGACGACCTCGGCCGGGCCGAGGTCGCCCCCCATGGCGTCCACCGCGATGCTGCCGGTGGTGGGGGCTAGTTCGCTCATGCGTGCAAGACGGCGTGGTGCCGGACGGAACTAGGCCGTCAGACTTCGACGTCGAGCACTTGACGCCCGCGATACATCCCGGTCTTGGGATTCACGCGGTGCGGGCGGAAAAGGGAGCCGTCGGCGTCGAGGGCGAATTGGGGAGCCTTGAAGGCATTGGCGGCGCGACGGAGAGCGCTGCGGCGCTTGGACTGTTTACGTTTCGGATTGGCCATGATGAATTTGGATCAGTGTTGCTGCCGCGTGACGAACGGTCCCGGGCGCGGAAGGGGTGCGAGTAAAGAATCGTGGGAGGGCGGGTCAAGCAGGGAGTCGGCGGGAAAGTGCGAGGGGACGACGAAATGGGCGTCGCGCGTGGCGAAACCGTTCGAAAATGCCTTGGTCGCTCCGAAAAGCCGGCGGTCAGGTGAGCAGGACGGAGGCGAGGGCGCCCGCCAGGACGATCCGATAGACCGCGAAGGGGGTCAGGCCGTAGCGGGTCAAGGCCGCGACGAGCATCTTGATGGCAAGTGCACCCGAGGCGAAGGCGACCGCGGTGCCGAGGATGACCGACCACCATCCGAATACGGAGATCATTGCGGGACCGGCCTTGGCGCCCTTGAGCAGGGCGGCGCCGGCGAGGGTCGGCAGCCCGACGAGGAAACTGAACTCCGCCGCCTGGGCCGGTTTCAGCCCGACGAGGTACCCGCCGACGATCGTCATCATCGAACGGCTCGTGCCGGGCCACATCGCGAGGCATTGCATGCCGCCCACGAGCAGGGCTTCGCTGGGGCGCAGTTCCGCGGGTTTGCGGCCGCTGGCCTGCATCCACTGCGAACGGCGGAAACGGCGATCGACCACGAGCATCAGCAACGCGCCGCCGACCAGGGCGGCGATCACGGTCCAGATCGAGAACAGGTGGGCCTCGATCCAGTCGTCGAGGGTGAGCCCGAATACGGCGGCGGGCAGGACGGCGAGGACGATGTTGCGCAGCAGCCGTGCGCCCTCGCGGTTCATGCCGCAGCAACCGAGCGCAAGACTCCACAGGTGGCTCCAATAGAGCACGACAACGGCGGCGATGCCGCCGATCTGGATGATGACGGTGAAGGCGTCGGCGGCGGCCTTGATCGTAAGGGGCCGCCCGGTCGGCTCCTCGGGCGAGGGCGGCTTGATCCAGCGCGGGGCGCCGGTCGCATCGGTCAGTTGGCGCTCGTCGTCGAGCCCGAGGAAATGGTTGGCGATGATCAGGTGTCCCGTGGACGAGACCGGGAGAAACTCGGTGATGCCCTCCACCAACCCGAGCACGACGGCCTCGCCCTTGGCCAGTTCGCGATCGACGAGCGGTGCCGGGGCGACGGTCGGCTCCGCGGCGGAATCCGACCGCGCCTGCGGCGCCAGGCAGACGAGCGCGAACAGAACGGAGAACGGGAGACCGGCGAAACGCATGGCGCGGATGTGCGGGATGGCGCGGAGACTGTCGAGTCCCGTTCTCCGGACGTGTCCGGTCTCCCGGCGCGCGCGTCAGCGCGGCGGCGGCTCGTCGGGATCCCAGCGACTTTCGCGGCCGTCCGGGTCGAGCGTTGTCACGAAATAGACGTCGCTGGCGGAGCCGGTGGGGTCGGTGAAAGAGGTATCCGAGCCAGGAGGATCGGGGGTGTCGTCGTAGGGCGAGTTCAGCCAAGTCCAGGGGCCTCCCGGCTCGGAGGCCCGATAGATCCGGTATCCGGCGGCGTCCGGCGCGGCGGACCAGCGGAGCCGGTTGCCGGGGCGGGTGCGCTCGACGGTGAGCCCGCGCGGCTGCGGGGGGCCGGTGCGGGATGGGGGCAGACGGTCGGCCGTTTCGAGGAGCAGGTCGGCATGGGCGTACCAGAGCAGCTCCGCCCACGGTTGGCGCAGGTGCGCTTGGCGTTCGACCCAGTAGCTCGCCTCCGTGATGCCGATGCGGCCGCGGTCCGCGGCGCGGGCGAACAATCCGGCGAACGGCGCGCACGACCAGGCCTCCCAGCGGTGATCGTGGGCCTGGCCGCGGAAGAAGTTGGCTCGGCTCCAGTCGGTGGCTTCCGGGGCGAGGGACCGGTGCTGGAGGTCCGCCGTCACGTCGACGCAGTCGAAGTAGCGGGCGAGGGCCGCGGGGTGGACCCGGAGGTCCTCGCCGGTGGCGAGTTCGACGGCGCGGAGGTGAAAGTCGCTGATCGCCTGATACAGGAAGTCCGAGGCTTCGGCGCGGCCGATTTCCCCCGGGTAGGGACGTTGCCCGTGTCCGTAGATTCCGGTGACTCCGGGCGCGAGGAGGGCGTCGCGGGCCCAGCGGGCCAGCGTCGCATCGCCTGTCTCGCGGCCGCCGAAGAGGGCGAGACCGAGCGGGCCGAGCTGCATGTTGAAGGCGGAGGCGAAGCAGTCGACGCGCGGGAAACCGGCGGAGTTGACCCGGCCGAACACCTCGCGCGAGGCCAGGCCGATGGCCTGCGCGGTCGCGGGGAGACGCGGGTTGGGAGCGAGCCGGTGATAGAGGGGGATCGTGCTGCTGCCGTAAGCCAGGTGATAGGGATCGATGCGTCCCTGATCTTTCGGGTCGCGGGGGCGAGGGGGCGTGGCGCGGGCCCAGGACGGCATGTGGAAGTCGGGAACGGTCTCCGCCGCGGTCGGCTTGCGCGCGAGCAGGGCGGTGAAACCCTCCCGCTCGCGGGCGAGCCAGAGGATCGCGGCATCCTGGGGCCAGTTACGGCTCCAGGACTTGATCTCGCGGAAGCGCCGGGCGACGGCCGGCATCGCCGCGCGGAAATCGGCGACGCCGAGCTCGGGTTCGTCGACGACGGCGACCAGCGGCTGGAACTGGGCTCGGGCGAGATGCCAGAGCGACTCGGAGTCGGTCGCGGTGGTGAAGGCGAAACGGGTCTCGCCCCAGAAGGCCCGGAGCGAACCGCTCCGGTTGGCGGGATGGCGCAGGAAGCAGGGCGGGCCGGGGAGGTGGACGCGGCCCGAGGGGGCGATCGTTGCGGAGACTCCGCCGGTCTGTACGCCGGGGACGGGGAGCAGGGCGAGACCGGCGCCGCGGTCGACGACCGCCTCGAGGAAGTGCCCGTTGGTGCGGCGGGTCGACTGTCGCAAGCCAGCGGGGACGCGGACGATCTCGGGCCGGGCGGAATCCCGGCCGAGGCGAAGGGCTCCGGCCAGCACGGCATGGTTCTCCGCACCGACGCACTCCCCGTCCGGCGGCCCCTCGGGGGCGAGCCGCTCGGTCTGCAAAAGAACGGCGCCGCGGGCGGGGACCCGGTAGGTGAACTCGGCCGCATCGGGAAGCCCGGGCGGGCCGATTCGCACGGAGAACTTGGCGAACAACGGTCCGCAGCCCCAGCGCACTTCCCGTACCTCGAGCGACTCCGGCTGGGCATACGAGAGGTGCGAGCGCCGGATGCGGACGCACTCGGCGGACTGGCGGACGAGCGTGAGTTCGGGCGCGATCCAGCCCTCGGGCAAGTGGAGGTCGTGCCGCCCCACGTGGATCGCCGCGAGTGCACCGGCGCGCGGGCCGGTCCCGAAGAAGGTGACGGCGAGGTCGCGGCCGGCGAGGGTGACTCGGCCATCGTTGGTGGTGCAGGCGATCTTCGCCTCGGCGGCGGCAGGTGGCGGGGCGGTTTCGGGAGCGCGCGGAACGAGGTGAAAGGTCCGGCGCTCCCACGCGGCGAGTGTCACCACGAAGTAGAGATGGCAGCGCGTGAGGCGGCCGGCGTCGTCGTGGCGGCGGTCGTCGATCTGGAAGACGAGGGGATGCCGGCGCGCGGGGTCGGACTCCGCGAAGAGCGACCACTCCTCCGGTGTGTTGGGTTCGTCCTCATGGAGAAAGAGGGGCACCCGCACGAGCTCCTCGGTGCGCGGCTCGCCGACCCGCTCCTCGACGGTCAAGACGCGCAGCAAGGATCGGTCGGCCGGGGCCGGCTTGAGTCGCGGCGCGAAAGCCACCGGCCAGTCCGGGCTCGCATCGAAGACGGAACGGGCTGCAGTCGCCGAAGTCGCGGCGGCGGCCAAGCACACAAAGGCGAGCAGACGGCGGATCGGCATGCTGCGGAGGATAGGTCGGATTCCGACCAATCGCGACCGTCGCGGTGCGGTCCACCCTGCGGCGCACGTTCGGAGTCTGCGGGCGAGGGCGTGCGTTCACGCCCGCGGGGCGGTCGGCTTAGCCCTTGGCGGGCGCAGGCTCGACAGTGGGTTGGGGCAGTTGGGCGACGAGCTCGTCGAGCGACTGGCGGCCGAGCGCCTCCTCGTTGGCGTGGGCGAGGCGTTCGTGGAAGTGGCGCAGCACTGGGTCGACCAGGTCGAGGCGTTCGCCTGACGGGGCGGCGCCGAGATGGGCGAAGGTGTCGCGAAACTCGCGGAGTGTGATGCGGTCGAGGGGCCGGGCGGGCTGGTAATGGTAGTCGAGCGCCGATTCGTCGGGCCCGGGCGGGACCTGGGTGACGAGGTGCAGATCGAGGAGGCGGTTGAGCGACTCGTTGAGGATCTGGGTCGGGACCCGGATGGCGCGGCTGAGCGCAGAGGCGGTCAGCGGCGGAGCGCATTCCTTGAAACGGCGTGCGATGAGGACGAGGACGAGCAGCGAGAGGCTCTCGCGGCTGTGCTGGTTGAGGTCGTCCCAGGCGGTACGGGAGGAACGGTAGTGGACGTTCTGGACGGCGTAGGTGATCTGGCCGCCGAGCAGGACGATGACCCAGAAGACGAACAGTCCGCCCATCAGCACGGGGATGATGCTGAGGTTGCCGAAGAGGTTGTTGGCGCGGAGGACGCCCTTGAGGTAGAAGAACGCCAGATAGTTGTTGGCGAAGAGCAGCACGACCACGACCACGGCGCCGATCGCGGAGGGGAACCAAAGCACATTCGTGTTCGGGATGTAGCGATAGAAACAGGTCAGGATGGTGGCGAGCGACCCGAAGGCGATGAGCGGCCCGGACCAGCGCAGGGTGGCGTGGAGTTCGGAGCCCCACGGCACGTCGGCGAAGAGCGCCGAGAGGGTCGAGGCGGAGAGAAGGGACAGGGCGGCGACGGTGAGGACGGCGCCCAGCGTCACGAGGGTCCAGTACATCACGATGCGCAGGAACAGGGGGCGACCGCGATGTACCCCCCAGATCGAGTTGAAGGACTCCTCGATCGAGATGAACAACTGGATGACGATCACGACCAACATCAACGCTCCCGCGATGCCGAGCGTGCCCGAACGGCTGCCCTCGATGAAGTTGTTGAGGAGGTCGACGAGCTTCTGGTTGACCACAACTTTGGTCTCCTCACCCGAGGCGGAGGCGGCCTGCTCGAGTTGCTCGATCTGCGGCGCGACGAAGCGGATGGCGTCGTTGATCTTGGCGACGACGGAGGCCGTATCGGCGTTGTGCAGGACGGTGCCGGCGACCATGACGCCGATGGCGATGAGGGGACCGATGCCGAGCAGCGAGCTGTAGCTGAGGGCGGCGGCGCGGCTGAGGAGCTTCAGCTCGCTTAAGCCGGTCAGCGTGATCGAGACGACACGCAGCAGCGCGTAGATCTTGCCGCGGATCGAGCGGTCGTCGTCGAGCGCGGCTTGCCAGATCCGTTGGCTGTAGACGTCTGCGCCGCGACGCAGAAGGCGCTGGAGCCGGACGGACATGGGGAGATGTTCAGGCGAAGACGCGGAAGTAGGCGAGGGCCGCCATGCCGCCCAGTCCAAGGAGGGCCGACGGGATCAAGGGGGTCCACGCCACGGACATCGTCATGAAGTACATGCCGACCGTTCCTGCGCCCACGGCGATCATCAGCTGATGCTCGCCGGTGAGGAAGAACATGAAACACAGCATACCGACGGCGAAGAGCGCCCGGAACCGGACCACCGGATAGAAGCTGGTGGCGCCGAGGAGGAGCACGATGACGAAGAAGACGTCGATGAGGCCGAGGACGATGAACGGGTCGGTGATCATCCGAAGCCAGTCGCCGGAGTAGACAATCTCGAGGTTCTCGCCGTGGAAGAACATGGCGAACATGCTCAGCAGCAGTGTCGCCAAGAGGCAGTGGCGACCGACGCCGGCCACGCGCTCCGCGGTGATCTTCGGGTCGATCCGGCCACGTGTGTCCGCCGTGCGGCCTTCGGCGGCCGCGAGCATGTCTTCGACCCGGATCGGGGCGTCGCCGGCGTGTTCGACATTGAGCGTCTCGATGTCGTCCTTCGGACGAACCTTCAGCTTCTTCTTCTCGGGGAAGAGAAAGGCCATGAGGCTCTCGTTGGTGCTGATGGGCACCCATTGCTCGAGCGCGGCGTCGTAGTAGAGCGTGGAACCGTCAACCTGTTGCGCTTCCACGAGGGAAGAGAGCTGGTCCTGGGTGAAAGGACCGCGCGCATCGGTGTCGTTCTCGCCGCGGATATAGAATTCCTGCGTAGACATCCTAGTGGCGCGCAATGTGTCGCCGGCGCCGGACTCCAGCAAGAGCAAAGCGGGAGGCGAATCGGCCGGCGTCGGACGCGCGGCATGCTCACAACTCGTTTACATCCGCTGGAGCGTGCGCAGGCCGAGCAGGTGCAGGCCGGTCTCGAGCCAAACCAGCGTGCGGGCGCAGAGCAGCAGGCGGCGGGCGCGGATGCCGGCATCCTCCACGGCGACCTTGTCGGCGTTGTAGAAGGTGCTGAACACGCCGGCCAACTCGTAGAGGTAGGTGCAGAGGAAGTGCGGACGCAGCGAGCTCGATGCCTGCTGGAGCGCGGCCGGGAAGGCCACGAGCTTGCGCGCGAGGGCGAGCTCGGTGGGCGTCTCGAATGCGCTGGCGCCGGTGAGCGGCGCGGCGGGATCGAGGCCGACCTTGCGGAAGAGACTGTACTGGCGCGCGACGGCGTAGAGCAGGTACGGCGCGGTGTTGCCCTCGAGGCTGATCATCTTGTCCCAGGAGAAGAGATAGTCGGAGGAGCGGTTCTGCGAGAGGTCGGCGTACTGCACAGCGCCCACGCCCACGATCTCCGCAATCTGGCGACGCTCGGCCTCGGGGATGTCGGCGCTCTTCTCGGACACGAGCTTGAAGGTGCGCTCGCGGGCTTCGTTGAGGAGGTCCTTCAACTTGATGTTCTCGCCGCTCTTGGTCTTGAAGGGCCGGCCGTCCTCGCCGAGCACGGTGCCGAAGTCGACGTGCTCGAGGCGCGGGAGCGCGCGGTTGGTCTTCTCGAACCATTTCTTCGCGGTGAGGAAGAGCTGCTCGAAGTGGTCGCCCTGTCGCTTGTCGACGACGTAGAACGCGCCGGTGGCGCCGAGCTGCTCGGCGCGGTAGAGGATGGTGGCGAGGTCGGTCGAGGCGTAGTTGGAGGCGCCGTCGGACTTGCGCACCAGGAAAGGCTGCGGGCGTTCGGCGTGGCGAGAGAAACGCGGGTGCTCGTCGTGGAAGACGACGAGGGCGCCCTCGCTGTCCTCGGCCAGGCCGCAGCCGGTGAGCTCGCGGTAGACCTGCTCGACCTTGTCGTTGTAGAAGCTCTCACCGAGGGTGAGGTCGAACTTGATGCCGAGCTGGTCGTAGATCGTCTGGAAGGCGGAGAGGCTGGCGTCGCCGATCTGTTGCCAGATTGCGCGGGCCTCGGGATCGCCCGACTGGAGCTTCACCAGTTCCTGGCGCGCCTCGTTCATCACGGCCTCGTCGGCCTCGGCGGCGGAATGGCCGACCTTGTAGAGACGCTCGAACTCGGCGAGCGGGTCGGCGGCGAAGGCTGCTTTGTCGAGGTGGCGCTTATAGGCCCAGATGATTTTGCCGAACTGTGTGCCCCAGTCGCCGATGTGGTTGTCGCGAATCACCTTTGCGCCGGAGAACGCGAGCAGGCGGCAAAGCGCCTCGCCGATGACGGCCGAACGCAGATGACCGACGTGCATCTGCTTGGCGGTGTTGGGCGACGAGTAGTCGACGATCCAAGTCTGCCCGGTGAACGCGGTGGCGGCGCCGGCGCGGAGATGGTCCTCAGAGTCGTAGGCGGCGAGCCAGTTCTGGAGCGCGGTGGGCGTGAGGCGGAAGTTGATGAAGCCCGGGCCGGCGATCTCGATGGTGCAGACCTCGGCGGGCAGTGCGATCAAGCCGACGAGTTGGGTGGCGAGGGCGCGCGGGTTCTGCTTCTGACGCTTGGCGTAGGCGAGCACGCCGTTGGCCTGGAAATCGCCGTGGGCCGGATCGGCCGGGCGGACGTCGGGGGCGAAGAGCGTGAGGTCGAAGCCGGCCTTGGCGGCGGCGGCTTTCACGGCGTTCTCGATTTCGGCGGCGACGTTGAAGGGCAGAACCATCCGCGCACTCAACGCCCCGTTTTGGGCTCGATCAAGACCGCTTTTCGCTCGTGCGACGGCGCTTTCAGGCAAAACTGGGTACTGAGGAAGATTATACTCGACATGCTCCTTGCAATCTGCTTACTGGCAACGGCTTGAGTCGAAGGGCCCAAGCATCCAACCACGCCAAATCTCCGTGAATTCCATCATCAAAAAACGTACTCTTCCCCCGCGCCGCTACGTCAAGCCGTCGTTCACGTATCTTATTGAAAAGAAACGGGATGGGGGCGAGTTCACCCAAGAGGAGATCCGCTTCATCATCGACTCGGTGCTCGATGGCGAGATGCCGGACTACCAGTTGGCGGCGCTGGCGATGGCGATCTATTTCCAGAGCATGTCCGCGCAGGAGACGGCGATCCTGACCGAGGAAATGATGCTCGTGGGCGAAACCGTCGATCTCTCGAATATCGCAAAGCCGAAGATCGATAAATATTCGACCGGCGGAGTGGGCGACAAGACCTCGTTGGTGCTTGTCCCGCTCGCCATGGCCAGCGGTGTGGTGGTCCCGATGATGTGCGGAGTGGAGCCGGAGTACGAGATCTCCGCTCTGGATAAGCTTTCGTCGGTGCCCGGCTTCAAGGCGAACATCGATGTGCCGCACTTCGTCGATCAGCTGAGCCGCGTGGGCGGCGCGATCATCGCGCAGAGCAAGGACCTTGCTCCCGTCGACGAGAAGCTGCACGACATGCGCAAGCAGACCGGTACGATCCCGAGCCTGCCGCTCATCACCGGCTCCGTGCTTTCCAAGAAGCTCGCCGAGGGCGCCGAAGGCCTCGTGATCGACGTGAAGTGGGGCAACGGTTCCTTCATCAAGGACCTGGAGCAGGCCAAACAACTGGCCCGCTCGATGACCCGCGTCGGCCGCTCGATGAAGCGTCGCTGCGTCGCGCTCGTCACCGACATGAATCAGCCGCTCGGCGACACGGTCGGCACCTCGCTCGAGCTGAAGGAGGCCATCCAGCTCCTCAAGGGCGAAGGCCCGGAGGACATGAAGGAGCTCGTCCTCAAGCTCGGCATGGAGATCGTGCGCCTCGCCGGCGTGGCCGGCTCGACCCTTTCGGCCAAGCAGACCGTCCAGCGCCACCTCACGGACGGGTCGGCCCTCGAGAAGTTCAAGGAGCTCATCCGCGCCCAAGGCGGCGACGCGTCGTTCATCGACGCCCCGGAGAAATTCCCGCAGGCGAAGCACATCCGCAAGCTTCCGGCGCCGAAACGCGGATACGTCCACACCATCAACGCCGCGCTGATCGCGAAGGGCGTGCACATTCTCGGCGCGGGTCACACCGCACCCGGCGACAAGATCGACTACACGGTCGGCGTCTCCGAGATCAAGAAGGTCGGCACGCAGGTGAAGCAGGGCGAGCCGTTGATGATGATCCACTACAACGACGAGGCGAAGCTCGAGGCAGCGCTGGAGCATTTTAAGAATGCCTATCGCCTCGCCCCGAAGCGCCCGACCCCACCGCCGCTGGTCGTCGAGCGCGTCGCCTGAGCGCCGCGCGGCGAGCCTGTTTCGAAACGAGGGCCGGGCGTCTGGTACGCCCGGCCCTGTTTGTGTCCAGCCGGGGCGACGCTCTGGCCGGGGACCGGGGTGGGATGCCCCGATTCCCTCGCTGGACAAGCGGGGCGCCGCCTCCCATCGTGCCCGCCCATGAAGATTTTTCTCGATGGATCCTTCGTCGATGCAGCCGAGGCCAAGGTCTCGGTTTTCGACCACGGACTGCTCTACGGAGACGGCGTGTTCGAAGGAATCCGCCTCTACTCGAAGAATATTTTCCGCCTCGATGCCCACCTCGAGCGTCTCGAGTACTCGGCCAAGGCCATTGCGCTGAAGCTGCCGTGGTCGCGGGCGCAGATCGCCGAATGGACCTGCGAGGCGTGCCGCCAGAACGGCCTGACCGATGGCTATATCCGTCTTGTGGTCACGCGCGGCGTGGGCAATCTTGGGCTTTCGCCCAAGCGCTGCCCCAAGCCCTCGATCTTCATCATCGCCGACAAGATCGCGCTCTATCCGCCGGAGCTCTACGCCTCGGGTCTCGAGGTCATCACCGTGCCGACCCGGCGCATGAACGCCGCGGCGCTGCCGCCGGCGGTGAAGTCGCTCAACTACCTCAACAACATCCTGGCCAAGATCGAGGCCGAGAACGTCGGTTACCAGGAGGCGATTCTCCTCAACGACGAGGGCTACGTGGCCGAGTGCACCGGGGACAATGTCTTCGCGCTGTTCAAGGGCGAGTTGCTCACGCCGAAAGTCGCCAGCGGGGCGCTGCGCGGCATTACTCGCGACGCCGTGATCGACATCGCCGCCGAGTTGAAGGTGCCGGTGCGCGAGCTCGACCTGACCCGTTACGATCTCTGGATCGCCGATGAGATGTTCCTCACCGGCACCGCGGCCGAAGTCATTCCGGTGGTGAAGCTCGACGGCCGCGAGATCGGGACCGGCAAGCCCGGCCCGCTCACCGCGCGGTTCATCGAGGCGTTTCGCCGGAGGGTGACCGCCGAGGGCACGAAGATCTGATCCGGCCGCGGCCCCTTCGCCGTGTTTCCCGCTGCGGCGACCTCGTCGCGGCGGGGCGCTTGCGCCTCTTTGTGCAAGTGGCATGTTCCTTGCGAAGAGCCACTAGTTGACAGCAACCCTGTCTCAGGTCCGATTCCGAGCGGTCGATAAACCCACCACAGCCCACATTTCCGATGGCCAACCCGATCAAGTGCAGCCTCTGCGGCAAGCCCGCGACGGTTCACCTTACGCAGATCGTCAACAACAAGATCCACAAGGTGGACCTGTGCGAGGATTGCGCGAAGGCGAAGGGCGTCACGGATCCCAGCGGTTTCTCGCTCGCGGACTTGCTCATCAAGGGGGCGCTCAACCCTGAGACCGTCACCGAGGGCGACGGTTTCCCCGGTGGAATCGTCTGCCCGAACTGCGGTTTCACCCAGCAGGATTTCAAGAAGGTCGGTCGCTTCGGCTGCCCGAAGTGCTACGAGGCCTTCCGCCCGATGCTCGCTCCCATGCTCGGGGGCATGCACAAAGGCCATTCCCATGCCGGCAAGGTCCCGCAACACGCGCTCGACCGCCGCTCCATCTACGAACGACTCACCAAGCTCGAGATGGAACTCGATCTCGCCATCAAATCCGAGCGCTACGAGGACGCTGCCCGCTTCCGCGATGAAATTCGCCAAATCAAACAAACCCGAGGGGCGTAACGCCGACACCGAGGCGCGCATCGCGGCCTTGCTCGAGTCGGGCGATAACGCCGGGGAGTCGATCCTCGGTGCTGACCCGATCGTGCTCATGACCCGCGTGCGTTTGGCGCGCAACCTGAGCCGTTTCCCCTTCACCGGGTGGGCCAAGGAGTCGCAACGCAGCGACATCTTGGCGGAGTGCACTGCGGCGGTGCGGGGCTTGGCGCAGATGAAGAAAGGTACTGCGTTCACGATGGAGGAGTTGTCCGACCACGAGAAACAGCTGCTCGTCGAGCGTCACCTGATCAGCCGCGAACTTTCCGCCTCGAAAGCCGGCAGCGGGGTCGTCATCAGCCGCGACTGCACCTGCTCCATCATGGTCAACGAGGAGGACCACCTGCGCATGCAGGTGATCAAGCCGGGCTTCCAGTTGAAGCGAGTCTGGAAGACGATGAACGCCGTCGACACCGCGCTCGAGGAGAGCCTCGACTACGCGTTCGATCCCGAACTCGGCTACCTCACCGCCTGCCCGACCAATCTCGGCACCGGTCTGCGCGCCAGCGCGATGATGCATCTGCCCGCCCTCGTCATCACCGGCCAGATGGACAAGATCGTGCGCGCCCTCAACCAGCTCGGGCTGGTCGTGCGCGGTCTCCACGGCGAGGGGACTGACGCCTCGGGAAGCATCTTCCAGATCTCCAACCAGACGACCCTCGGCGAGAGCGAGGAGGCGATCATCGACCGCCTCCACAATGTCCTCACGACGATCTTCCGCCAGGAGATGAACGCTCGCGAGAAGCTGCTCGAGGCCGAGCCGGTCAAGCTCTTCGACAAGATCGGCCGCGCCTACGGTATCCTGCAGAACGCGCGCCTGGTCACCTCCGCCGAGGCGCTCAATCTCCTCTCGCTCCTGCGGCTCGGTGTCGACCTCGGCGGCTTCCCCGAGGCGCTCCGCGTCGTCACCAACCGCCTGATCATCCTCAGCCAGCCGGCGCACATCCAGCACTCCACCGACGACGAAGCCGATCCGGCTCAGCGCGATATCCTCCGCGCCGAGCTGCTCCGCGCGGCGCTCGCCGAGTTTCCCCGTCCGGAGTTCAAACACTCCGGCCCGCCTCCTGCTGCCGAATAACCGCGTCCCCAGTCTCCAACTTTTTCCACCCTCATGGAACCGATGAACAACTTCACTCCGCGCGCCCAGCAGGTTCTCTCGCTGGCCCGCAAGGAGGCCGATCGCTTCAACCACAACTATGTCGGCACCGAGCACCTCCTGCTCGGCCTGATCAAGCTCGGCCAAGGTGTCGCGGTCAGCGTCCTCCAGAAGATGGGGCTCGATCTCGAGACCGTTCGCGGCGCCGTCGAGAAGCAAGTGGGCGTCGGCCAGGAGGGTAAATCTGGTGGCAGCATCCCCTACACGCCGCGGGTGAAGAAGGTGCTCGCGCTCGCCGGCAAGGAGGCGAAGGCCCTCAACCATTCCTACGTCGGCACCGAACACATCCTCCTCGGCCTCCTGCGCGAAGGCGAAGGCGTGGCGGCCCGTGTGCTCAAATCGCTCGAGATCGACATCGAGCGTACCCGCAACGAGATCCTCAAGGAACTCGATCCGCAGTTCTCCGCCGAGAGCCCCTCCGCCGCGTCCGGTGGCGTGCCGGGACAGGGCGACGAGGCCATGTCGTCTCCGCGCTCCGGCGCCGAGCCCGCCGGTGCCCCCGGCGAGAAGAAGGAGCTCAAGACTCCCGCGCTCAAGGCCTTTGGCCGCGACCTCACCGAGCTCGCGCGCAAGGGCGAACTCGACCCGGTCATCGGCCGCAAGAACGAGATCCGCCGCGTCATCCAGATCCTTTGCCGCCGCACCAAGAACAACCCGGTGCTCATCGGCGAGGCCGGCGTCGGCAAGACCGCCATTGTCGAAGGTCTCGCCCAGGAGATCGCCGGCGGCATCGTGCCCGAGATCCTGATGGACAAGAAAGTCATCACCCTCGACCTCGCTCTCATGGTCGCCGGCACCAAGTACCGCGGCCAGTTCGAGGAGCGCATCAAGGCCGTGATGGACGAGATCAAGCGCGCCAAGAACGTCATCATCTTCATCGACGAGCTCCACACCATCGTCGGCGCCGGCGCCGCCGAGGGGGCGATGGATGCCTCCAACATCTTCAAGCCGGCGCTCTCCCGCGGTGAGCTCCAGTGCATCGGCGCGACCACGCTGAACGAGTACCGCAAATACATCGAGAAGGACAGCGCGCTCGACCGCCGCTTCCAGAACGTGAAGGTCGAGCCGCCGTCGATCGACGACACCATCACGATCCTCAAGGGCATCCGCATCAAGTACGAGGATCACCACAAGGCCATCTACACCGACAAGTCCCTCGAGATCGCCGCCAAGCTCTCCGATCGGTACATCACCGGCCGGTTCCTGCCGGACAAGGCGATCGACGTCATGGACGAGGCCGGCGCCCGCGCCCGCATCCAGTCCTTGAACCGCCCGCCGGAGATCGAGGAACTCTCCAAGGAGATCGAGACCGTGTGCGCGCAGAAGGAGGACGCCATCGCGAAGCAGCACTTCGAGGAGGCCGCCAAGTTCCGCGATAAGGAGAAGCAGCTCCGCGCCAAGCAGGAGCAGACCCTCGAGGAGTGGAAGAAGACCCGCGAGGACCACCGCATCACCATCGACGAGGACCTCATCATGCAGGTCGTGGCCGATTGGACCGGCATCCCGCTCTCGCGCATGGAGAAGAAGGAGAGCGAGAAGCTCCTCACCCTCGAGACCGAGCTCCAGAAGATCATCATCGGCCAGAATGACGCCTGCACCGCCATCGCCCGCGCGCTGCGCCGCTCCCGCGCCGACCTCAAAGACCCGCGCCGCCCGATCGGTTCGTTCATGTTCCTCGGGCCCACCGGTGTCGGAAAGACGGAGACGGCAAAGCAGCTCGCCGCCCAGATGTTCGGCAACCAGGACGCGCTCGTGCAGATCGACATGTCCGAGTACATGGAGAAGTTCGCCATCTCGCGCCTGATCGGCTCGCCTCCGGGCTACGTCGGCCACGAGGAGGGCGGCCAGCTCACCGAGCAGGTCCGTCGCCGTCCGTATTCGGTCATCCTCTTCGACGAGATCGAGAAGGCGCACCCGGATGTCGTGCAGCTCCTCCTCCAGATCCTGGAGGACGGCCGCCTCACCGACTCGCTCGGCCGCCAGGTTGATTTCCGCAACACGATCATCATCATGACGACGAACGTCGGCGCCTCGCTCATCCAGCGGCAGACGACGGTCGGGTTCGGTGCGGCCACCGAGGGGATCGGCGACCTCGACAAGATCAAGGACAAGGTGCTCGAGGAATCGAAGCGCATCTTCAAGCCGGAGTTCCTCAACCGCATCAACGAGCTCATCGTCTTCCGCCCGCTCAAGCGCGACGACTTGCTCAAGATCGTGGACCTCGAAGTCGCGAAGGTCGTCAAGCGTGTGGCCGAGCGGAAGCTCGTGCTCGACGTGCAGACCGACGCCAAGCTGTTCCTCATCGAGAACGGCACCGACGAGAAGTACGGCGCGCGCCCGCTGCGTCGCGCGGTGGAACGTCACCTCGAGGACCCGCTCGCCGAGTTTATCCTCCGCGGCGACTTCAAGGAAGGCGAACCCGTCCTCGTGGTGCGCGGCGAGAAGTCGCTCGAGTTCAAGACCAAGAACCCGACCTCCGAGACCGGCATCTCGTCCTGAGTTCCCCGGCGGAGCGAGCCGGCTCGCTTCACTCCGAATCACCCGCGGCGGCGCCCACAAGG